>CAUZRD010000045.1:0-13354 GCA_963582255.1 Alphaproteobacteria bacterium
CGACTGAGAAAAATAGAACTGCTTGTTGCGGCTGATCCGACTGCAAGAAAAAATAGGGGTGTAGATAAAAGGCGAGGGAAAAAACGCAAGTGAAACAAGCATAAAAACAGAAGGCACTGTGTGATTACTCAGAGTAATATAAACCGGCCGGCATCATATCAGGGCAGTGAAGGCAACTTTCTCTCGTCCTTCACACCTAATCGCATAAAATGCATTCAATTGGCCGGTGCGGGCTGAATAATCTCCAATAGTGCGGGTGGCCAATACAGGCTGAGTAGAAAATCCGCGCACATCTTTAAATCCATTCAAACGACAGAACCTGGTTGCGGTCATCGTAGGATTTGCAGGGTTTTCAACGGTAAAATGCACATCGACCCGCCGCCCCTCAATGCGCGGCGTGATGAAAGATCTGGCCGACACAGCATCAGGAGGTGTATCAGCGCGCACGATCTGCTGTCCGGTAAATCCGGTTACCAAAACAATAAGTGCGAGTGAGAAGAGGGAGCTTGCTTTTATCATCTTAAATCATCACCTGTTCGAGTGCGGCATTTGGATCGTGTTCTTGACGCTAGAATCTCGCCATACGCTCGATTGTGTTGTGCTCCACATCACAAAATGGCGTGTTGTAGGATTTTCTTTTTAGTTTGAAAGCGGTGATGGATTTTTTAGTTCATAAAATTGGTTGTTTTGGCCAGTTTTGGCGATATTCTGGTCCAGAACATTTACTAAGGTCGCAAGAGATGGATGCAAGAAAAATAGCGTTGGTTACCGGTGCGGGTCGGAGGATAGGGCGTGCTATTGCGTATAATCTGGCGCTAAATGGCTGGAATATTTTGGTGCATTATTACAAATCTTTTGAAGAGGCAGAGGAAGTTGTTCGTGAGATCAGAGCCTTTGGATGCGAAGCTAGCGCGATCAAAGCTGACCTTAGCGATGCACACGAGTGCGATGGATTAATTGATAAAGCAGTCGACATGCTTGGACAGCTTTCGCTCTTAGTCAATTGTGCATCGGTATTCACTCCCGATAACGCCCAAACCATGACGGCAGAAAACTTCGATCTTCAGATGAGCGTCAATGCACGCGCGCCACTGCAACTTTCCAGAGATTTTGCCACACAAATCGATGCTGATAGCCAAGGTAATATTATCAACATCATAGATCAGCGAGTATGGCGTCTTACGCCCTATTATATGAGTTACACCGCCAGCAAATTTGCACTGTGGGGTACCACCAAAACACTGGCACAGGCACTGGCTCCAAAGGTAAGAGTCAATGCAATCGGCCCCGGCCCAACACTCGCAAACGAGCGTCAAACCAATGACGAGTTCGCCGCAGAAGTTGACGCAACTCTGCTCGGCAACGGACCGCAATTATCTGAATTTGGACACGCCATCCGTTTTATCGTCGATACCCCATCCATGACCGGACAAATGATTGCTCTCGATGGCGGGCAACATCTGTCCTAGCGCACTCCTGATAACATCGCCGGTGATGAGCGCTCAGGCGCAATAAAACCCTGGTTGAACTTGAGTGGAGGGCACGTAGCGACCAAATGAAACAATTCGTGATAGAGTCTAAAACTGCATGCCAGAAAAGCTAGAAATAGAAGAGAAAAACGGTATTACGCAGCTGCACGGCGTTAATGTTATTAAGACAGCCGTCACTAACCTGCCGTTGGGATCTGGCGTCTATCGTATGATTGGAGATCGTGACGAGATTCTCTACGTCGGAAAGGCGCGCAATCTCAAAAAGCGTGTTCAAAGCTACACCCGAACCAATGGCCACTCCAATCGTATTGCACGGATGATCCATGAAACCCGGTCAATGGAATTTGTTATTACCGGGTCAGAAACCGAGGCGTTGCTTCTAGAAGCTAATCTTATCAAACGATTGAAACCACGATACAATGTGGTGTTGCGCGATGACAAAACCTTCCCACATATTTTGATCAATCGTGAGCATGAAGCGACCCGGATAGTAAAACATCGTGGTGCACGTTCACAAAGGGGTGACTATTTTGGGCCATTCGCTTCGGCCGGAGCGGTGAACAGAACGATCAATGCCCTGCAGCGTGCCTTTTTGATCAGATCATGCTCGGATTCAGTCTATGTCAGCCGTACCCGTCCGTGTTTGTTATTCCAGATCAAGCGCTGTTCAGCACCATGTACCGGCGAGATATCAATCTCAGATCATGAGAAGCTTGTGAATGAGGCACGCGAATTTCTTACTGGTAAAAGCAAGTTCGTGAAAAATGACCTTTATCATCATATGCAGACGGCTTCCGAAGCTCTCGATTTTGAACGTGCTGCACGCTACCGAGACCGTCTTGCAGCATTATCTCAGATTCAATCGCATCAGGGAATCAACACGAAAACCATCACTAATGCCGATGTTTTCGCTGCGCACCAAACGGGTGGGCTATTCTGCATCCAGGTATTTTTTTTTCGTGCTGGGCAAAACTGGGGCAACCGAGCATATTATCCCCGCGCGGACAAATCGCTTGAGATAGAAGAAGTTCTTGATGCTTTCATTGCTCAGTTTTATGATGCGCGCCAGGCTCCGGAGATGATTCTTATATCTCATAATTTTCCATCACGAGTACTTCTAAGTGATGCACTCAGCGTACGTGAAGAGCGTCGCATTCAAATTCTGGTACCGAAACGCGGTGAGAAGCGTGAAGTGGTGGTGCATGCTCTTGCTAATGCAAGCGAGGCCTTGGCACGCCATCTGGCCGATTCGGCCTCTCAGCAAAAACTGCTTGCCGGCCTTGCCAACACCTTCGATCTTGACGCTCCGCCAACACGTATTGAAGTCTATGACAATAGCCATCTAGGCGGAACCCTTGCCCTTGGTGCCATGATCGTCGCGGGACCTGACGGATTTGAAAAAGCACATTACCGCAAGTTCAACATTAAATCGGAAAACCTTGCGGCGGGCGATGATTATCAAATGATGCGTGAGGTACTAACCCGCAGATTTAAAAGGCTTATCACCGATGATAGCTATGCCATCTGGCCAGATCTGATCATCGTTGACGGCGGCGCCGGACAACTCTCGGTAGCGCAAGGCGTAATGGCTGAGCTTGGGATCGATGCCCTGAAAATCATCGCGGTGGCCAAAGGCCCAGACCGTGATGCAGGCCGTGAAAGATTTTTTATGCCAGGACGCGAGGCATTTCGTCTGGAACCACGTGATCCAGTCCTTTACTACGTGCAAAGGCTGCGCGATGAAGCCCATCGTTATGTCATTGGAGCCCAACGCGGACGGCGTAAAAAGGCAATAGGAGGATCACTTTTGGATGATATCTCTAGTGTAGGCGCCAAACGGAAAAGTGCTTTGTTAAAATATTTTGGAACTAGCCGCGCAATTAGTCGAGCGGCACAATCGGATCTAGCCGCAGTTCCCGGCGTTAGTACCAAATTGGCGAAAAAGATCTATGACCACTTTAATGAACAAAATGACTAACCCCATCATAAAGCGAGGGCAAGCGCGCATTCTCCAGCTTCCAAATATTTTGACCATCGGACGTATAACCGTGGTACCGCTAATTGTCGCCTGCCTACTCATTGATGGGACTGCTGCACGCTGGACCGCGCTAGCACTTTTTATCTGCGCTGCTCTCACAGACTATGGCGACGGCTATCTGGCGCGGCGTCTGTCCCTGCACTCCGCCTTCGGCACGATGCTTGATCCAATCGCGGATAAGCTACTAGTTTCAGCTTTGCTAATCATGCTAGTTGGCGATGGAACTATTTCAGGTGTTCACATGGTGGCGGCAGTGATCATTCTAGCTCGTGAAATTCTTATTTCTGGACTGCGTGAATATCTAGCCGGCGTTAAGTTTGAAATGCCTGTGAGCTGGATGGCTAAATGGAAAACCGCCACTCAGCTGATTGCACTAGCATTTTTGTTGTTCACATTACCTGGCAATACCGAGACCAATCCGCTGGCAGTCGTTGGGACCGGATTGTTATGGGTTGCAGCTCTTCTTACGCTCACCACCGGTTATAACTATATGAAATTGGGTATGGCTCGCGTCATTGCGGAGGACGATCAATGAAACTGAGGTATTTCGCCTGGGTGCGCGAGAAAACCGGCGTTTCAGAAGAAGAGATTGATCTTCCCGCCAACGTTGCAACCGTTAGTGATGTAATTGCTTGGCTTAAAACTCGAGGGCCAGAGTTTGAGCATGCGTTTAAGAACTCAGAGGCCGTCCGGGCAGCTATTGATATGAGCCATGTTGAACAGACCCACAGCGTGAGTGACGCTCATGAGATTGCGTTTTTTCCTCCGGTAACTGGCGGATAGCAGAATGATCCGGGTTCAAGAGCAAGATTTTGACATCAAAACAGAGATCAATGCGGCAACAGGTATGAGTAAGGATGTCGGAGCAGTAGTTAGCTTCACCGGCATTGTGCGCAGCGATGACGGCCTAACAGCGATGACACTTGAGCATTATCCAGGTATGACCGAGCGAGAGCTCAACCGGATTGCCCTGCTCGCCAAGACCAAATGGCCGCTACAATCTGTCCGGATTATCCACCGGATTGGACGATTAACACCAGGTGAAAATATTGTGCTAGTGGTGACGGCATCACGGCACCGTCAGGCGGCCTTCAATGCTGCTAATTTTCTAATGGATTACCTGAAAACTGACGCACCCTTTTGGAAATATGAGGAACGCGGTAGGGATGCTCTGTGGATTGAACGACGCACCAGCGATGAAAATGCTCGCGCGCGGTGGGAGCAGATAGAAGATTAGTTTGCAAAAAACTACTCAGCAGCGGCGGTTGCGTCACTCTCCGGCTGAACTTCGGTCAGATACTTATCCATCAAGGTTTCAGTAATGCAACCTGGCGTGAAGCTATACTCACCAATTTGCGAAACCGGTGTTACCTCAACAGCTGTACCCGTCAAAAAACATTCTGAAAAATTGGCCATTTCTTCAGGCATAATCGCCCTCTCGACGACCTCAAACCCGCATCTTCCGGCAAGATAGATCACGGTACGACGGGTGATTCCATCGAGGAAACAATCTGGGGTTGGCGTATGGATAACACCATCACGAATGAAGAAAACATTCGCACCGGTTGCCTCAGAAACCTGTCCACGATAATCGAGCATCAGTGAATCGGCGTATCCAGTCCGCTCAGCTTCGTGTTTCGAAAGAGTGCAAATCATATAAAGTCCAGCAGATTTGGTATCACACGGGATGGTATCAGGAGCCGGCCGGCGCCAAGGCGACATCATCAGCCTGATTCCCTTCAACCGCTCGGCCGGATCGAAATAAGATGGCCACTCCCAAGTCGCGATGGCAAGGTGAATGAAGGCATCCTGTGCCGAAACTCCCATCATTTCCGATCCGCGCCAAGCAATCGGGCGTACGTAACCATCGACGATATTGTTGGCCTGAACAGTTTCCTCGCAAGCGCTATCAATATCTTCGACAGAATATGGAATTTTCATATCCAACGTCTTGGCGGAATGGAACAACCGTCTGGTATGCTCAGTTAGTTTAAAAATTCGGCCGCCATAGACCCGCTCACCTTCAAAAACAGCGCTCGCGTAGTGAAGTGCATGACTGAGAACATGAAGCGTAACGCCAGACCATTCGACGAGGTTACCATCATACCAAATACGGCCATCTCGTTGATCGAATGGTTCCCCGGGCATATGGTTCTCCCTTACTCACCCTTAAGTTCCGCGCCACTCGCTCAGCAATAAAGTAGTCTTCCTTTACCTCACACTGCATCACGGCTTATATCAATACAAATGGCCATTGGAGTATGGCTTATTGAGAATTTATTTGGCCACGACTTTCGGCTACTCCGCACTCCAGAAGGTAAGGCGTACAGAGTATTTAATATGCGTATCAAGCCATAAAAAATGTGTCAACATGACTGACATAATTCCACCGCAGCTTAAAGGCGGAACCTCGAAAACTCACAACGCCGTTCAGCGTACAACGCACGGCGAGAACGAGGATAATACGCACTTTGAACTGATGGAACTATTATTCTTCGCCTATCGAGATTTTATCTCTGACCCCGATCAAATTCTTCAAAACTATGGATTTGGGCGGGCACATCATCGAGTGCTGCATTTTGTGCTGCGGCATCCTGGAATCCGTATAGCCGAGCTCCTCGATATTTTAAAAATCACTAAGCAAAGTCTCGCGGGAGTTCTTAAACAGCTCATCAATGAGGGGTTTGTGTATCAACGAGAAGGCGACAATGATCGGCGTCAGCGCTTGTTATATGTGACCAACAAAGGGCAAAAACTCACCATTTCCTTGGCTGAGCCGCAATTGCGACGCATCAATCTAGCGCTAGAAAAATCTGGGAAAGAAAGCAAAGATCATCTGCGCGTTCTGCTGCATAATCTAATCAACGCCTCAGAGCAGGAGCAGGTCAAACGTTGGATCGGGCGGGAATAGATGACATGTCCGATGCACGGCTCAATGACGGGAATATATCTTGCGTGATGATGCAAATCATGTGGTCGTGGTTGAAATACCTTAACCATTTTGAACATGCTTGAGCATTCGGAAGGGACAAATGACCGGCTTAAAATTGATCTTCAGCTTGATCACTTCCGAAAATGACTGTGAGTCAATTATCATTCCACATCTGATATCGACTTTGGCAAAATCATAAAAGGCTATGGATAGGGAAAAACCATTTCTTACGATGACGCAAGACCGTGTTAAGTCGATGCCTGTTTACCATTCCGGCACGCGGCATCACATCGACGAGTAAGGGACGCAAGAAATCCGCATGCATGACACGCCATATCAAATGATGTGTCCAAACGCTCAAGGCCCCATTCACCGCGCTGCAAGGATCGATCAAGACGCGCCATGGTCCGAGGAACGCCAACATCGTCCTCGTTAAGCCAAACCGAAAAGGCATCAAGATAGATCGCTGTCAGCCCGCATATCTTGATAGCACCGCGAAGACCTGGAGTGTGTGCTCCGACAGCATCAATCAGCCAGCGCTGAAGCCTAGCCACTCTGGCAACACCCCTAATAGCAACTTCCGGTCTTGTGCTCATATCGCGTGTTATACTGCGCAGCGCTGCTTTATAGCTGGCCATCGCCTCGAATCTCATCATCACTAGATCAAAAAACCGGTCGCGCAATTCTATCTCACTATCCACATCCTCCGCAGCGGCAAGCGTCTCCTGGTCAATACGATCGAGAAAAGCATCAACAATCGATTGCCGACCTGAGAATTCCACAAACATCTCACCGAGAGAGATTCTACTTTTTTGTGATATCTGCGATAGAGATATGTCATTCCAACGGTGCTCTGCAGCCAACTCAAATGCCGAGTCGATGATGCGCTCACGCTTTGTTCGCCGTACCACCATAATGACTATTCCCGATTTACTCACCCAACCTTGTGATCCAATATCTCAATTTCAAGACGTTAGGATATTGTGCCCATCAGATTATTATCCAGCAAGTTCGCGACCACGCTGTTTTGCCGCCAGCACCGCACGGATCATCAGTTCCTCTAAACCAGCCGAAGACATCAAGACCTTAAGAGCGGCTTCGGTTGTACCTCCCGGTGAGGTGACATTCTTGCGCAAACGCTCTGGTGTCTCCGCTGATTGGGTAATAAGCGCCCCAGATCCAGCCACGGTTTCTGCCGCCAACCGCGCGGATAGACCCGCATCGAGCCCGGCAGCGATTCCAGCTTTAATTAGACATTCAGTGAGATGGAAGACATAGGCCGGCCCACTTCCAGAGAGTGCGGTAACCGCATCCATTAGGGTTTCGTCTTCTATCCATTCGACGGTACCAACCGCGCTCATCAGCTGACTCGCGACGAAGCGTTGATCTTGGCTTAACATAGAATTCGCTACCAGAACCGACACCCCGCGGCTGATGGCAGCTGGCGTATTCGGCATGGCTCGCACTACCGCTCCTACATGCCCAAGACCATTTTCTAAATCAGCAATGGTCTTGCCCGCCGCAATTGATAATGCAAGCGTTTGCGCGCCCACAAGGTCACATAAATTGGTAAGTACATCTGAAAATATTTGCGGTTTAACGGCAATCACCACAATCGCCGCTTGGCTGACTTTGAAACTATCCGGCGTGAGAAAAAAGCCATGTAATTTAGACCGCTCTACTACCTGCGGTGCTGGCGCTGGATCAATAACTGTCAGCTTGTCTGGCGGAAGACCATTTTCAAGCCAACCGTCAAGCAGTGCACCGCCCATACGTCCCGCCCCAACTAGCACTAGACCATCGAGGCTTTCCAGTGTCATGCTTCGCCCACAGTTTCAAACATCGCACATTCAATGGCCTGGTCTGAGGTTTTTCCTGCCCACATAACATATTGGAAACTTGGGAAATAACGCTCGCAGGCATCCAGTGCAAGCCGCAACATTGCCTCGCACTGAGGCGCCGTGGGTTCGGTTCCACCGGCCAGTAAGAGACCGTAGCGAAATAGCAGCACACCCTCGTCAGCCCAAACATCAAAATGGCCAAGCCAAAGATGTTCGTTCACTCTGGCAGCAAGTTTGCAGACTTCACTCAGCCGAAGAGAGGGTATCTTGACATCGAAAGTACAGGCTAGATGGAGACCTTCCAGGTCATCACGCCAATTGAAGGACACTTGATAGTCCGCCCACTTGCCAGTAACCGATAAGTTTATCTCATCGTCAGCGCTGCGATGAAATGGCCAATCCTGGGTTGCTGCGATCGACTCAATAATATCCAAGGGATGAGCTAAACGTCCGATAGTTTGTTCACTCAATGCCATGGGAGATCCTCTCTCGTATGGCTACGCTAGTCTTGCCGGTTATGAACTCGGAGATCGAATCACGTGACTTATCAAAAGGTATAGCTACCCTTCCCACCAAATCTACAGACACACGCAATGCCTAGCAGTGAATCCCCAACAAAAGCATAAAAAAACGGAGTTTTTATTGATGACGTGAAAAAGATTAAGTTTTGTTAACTAAATGCATCGTGTGTGGACATCTTTTTGCCATATCGGAAAAACACTCAGCCAACAGCCGGCAATCAACTTATCTGTTGTGACAAAAAATATGCACTACTTAACAAAATGGTGAGTTATGTTTGGCAGTCAAAAATTCTTAAACTAAGTGGTGTAATCTGTTGGAGACTTATTTGAACTTAGACGATTTTCCCGCGCCATCATCAACTGATGCCGTGTTACCTCTTCCCGGCGCCCGCTTTTTTAAAAGGTTTAGTGTTTTAAGCCTAGCTTCCAACTCCTCGATGCGACTTTCAAGGCGCTCGTTCTCCTCGCGTGCCTTAGCCGCCATTTCCTTTACAGCCTCAAATTCTTCACGCTGGACGATTTCTAATTCACGTAACAGCCGCTCCGCCTGAGCACGCATCACAATCTCTGTCTCAGCGCGCAAACCTTCCGCAACGCCAGCAGCATTAGTGATCATTTTTGCCAATTCGTCGAACACTCGTCCGGTCGTTTGTGTCATGATATATCTCTCAATTATCAGCGAATCGAACCAACACCCCAAACATGATACCGCATGGGACCAAGTTCAAGATTCCTTGTCATTAGTAAAAAAACGCGAAAGGTCAAGCCATAGTGAGCCCTGTAATTGTTCTGCCCTTTCCCGCCATAGACCCGGTTGCACTCGATATCAGCGGATTTCAAATCCGCTGGTATGCGCTTGCCTATATCGCTGGAATTATTCTTAGCTGGATTTACATTGTAAGATTGTTAAAAGCCGAGAGTCTTTGGGGGGCTAATGTTCCGGTTTCGCGCACTCATATAGATGACCTCGTCGTATGGGTAACTGTCGGAATTATACTCGGCGGCCGGCTCGGCTATGTGGTTTTCTACAATTCGTCATACTTTCTGGCACATCCGATGGAGATTTTGGCGCTTTGGCAGGGAGGAATGACCTTTCATGGCGGACTTATAGGGGTCATAATAGCTGTCATTCTCTTCGCTCGGATCAAGTCAGTACGGCTACTAACCCTCGGAGATCTTATTGCCACCGCTGCTCCGATTGGACTGTTTTTTGGTCGTATCGCAAATTTTATCAATGGCGAACTCTATGGCCGTATCACCGATGTACCGTGGGCGATGGTATTCCCGCATGGCGGACCAAATTCACGCCATCCAAGTCAGATTTATGAGTCCATAGGCGAGGGTATTATCCTGTTTGTATTCATGCATATCATGATTTACCGCTTCGGCGCCCTGCAACGTCCCGGCATGATCACCGGGTTATTTATGATAGGATATGGCATTGCTCGATCGAGTATCGAGTTTTTCCGCATGCCTGATGCGCATATTGGTTATCTGAGTGGAGGGCTTACCATGGGGATTGTACTGTCGGTGCCAATGATACCAATTGGGCTCGCATTTATCTGGCTGAGCCTTAAAAATCAACGGATTACCATTTGACACAAGAAACACCCCTTTCACAGCGCATAAAGAAGCATATTCACGTCTCTGGTCCGCTACCTCTTGATCAATACATGGCCATGTGTCTCAGCGATCCCTCCGATGGCTATTATATGACCCAAAATCCTTTCGGAACGGTCGGAGATTTTATCACCGCGCCAGAGATCAGCCAAATGTTTGGCGAGATCATTGGTCTTTGGGCAATCGATATGTGGATGAAAATGGGTTGTCCCTCCCCCACCACATTGATCGAAATTGGCCCCGGACGGGGCACACTGATGGCCGATATACTACGTGCTTCCCGCATCGCCCCTGAATTTATGGAGAGCGTGCAAATCCATCTCGTTGAAACCAGCCCGTATTTACGAGAAATCCAAATGCGAACTCTCGCTACGTCAGACCGAGTAATTGAGCATCACAGAAGCATCGCCAATGTTCCTGATGGTCCTTCTATACTGATCGCCAATGAATTCTTCGATGCTCTGCCAGTCTGCCAATTTGAATGGGTGGAAAACAGATGGAAAGAGCGATGCGTTGATCTGGACGATGCCAAGTTCACCATCGTGCTCCAGGAGCCAGAGCATCTTCCCGGCGACATGCCCAAAACCCGACCCCAACCTGGCGATATTCTCGAATGGTCTCAAGCGCGCCAAAGCGAGTGTGCGCGCATCGCTCAGCGCTGTGCGCAGCCCGGAGGTGCGGCGTTAATCATCGACTATGGGCATAAAGAGTCCATGTTTGGAGATACGTTGCAGGCCGTCAGCAACCATGCGCCAGCCAGTATATTCGACCAGCCGGGACGATGCGATCTAACGTCGCATGTCGATTTTCAAGCTCTTGGCGAGATTGCTCGTACACATGGTGCACTCCCGTATGGCCCACTTGAAATGGGCACATTTTTGCTTGAACTCGGGATTGGTGTGCGCGCACAAGCACTAAAAAAAAACCTTGATAAAGAGGTTGCACTGCATATCGACACTGCCTTGCACCGCTTGACTGATCCGAGTGAAATGGGCGACTTATTCAAGGTCCTCGCACTGACCGGACCTCATCTCGGCACTCCAGCACCCTTTCCCCATGACAAGTGGCCCGCATGATCGAATTTCCGTCTTTGAGGTCCCATCGAAAACTGCGCCATGGTTTTTTCACCCGCCGGGGTGGGCTATCCCATGGCATCTATGCGAGTTTAAATTGCGGTTTTGGATCGAGAGACACTACGGATCTTATCTCTCTCAACAGGGCGCATGTAGCCGGAATGCTCGGCATGTCGCCCGAGGCATTGGTAACTGGCTATCAGACCCATTCAACCGAAGTCGCTATCCTGGAAACCGTCCCCAACGAGCCGCCAAAAGCCGATGCTCTGGTTACTAATTCAACGGGGATTGTGCTTGGCGTCCTAACCGCCGATTGTGCTCCTGTACTATTAGCTGATCCTGAAGCCAAGGTGATTGGCGCTGCACATGCCGGCTGGAGGGGTGCGTATTTAGGTGTTCTGGAAGCAACCTGTCGAACAATGATTGGGATTGGCGCCAGATTGGATCACATTCGCGCTGTCATTGGCCCTACCATCCAGCAATCATCCTATGAGGTAGGTCCTGAATTTCAGCAACGCCTGGTTGAGGCGGATGGGGCAAATAGCACCTTTTTTAAATTGGCCTCACGCCAAGGTTATTTCATGTTTGATCTGCCTTCATACTGTGCCGCACGGTTACGACAGATGGGGATAGAGAACATCTCGACTAGCGAAGCGTGTACATATCACAACCAGGATGATTATTTCTCCTACCGCCGATCCGTTCACCGCCAAGAGCTGGACTACGGGCGGCAAATCTCGGCGATCACTCTTGGGCAGCCGGAGTTATGATATCCAATATTTCTGATCTTAGTTACCACGACACACCCACAATTGTTATCAATTGTGGGTGTGTCGTGCATTTTGTGTTTTTAATTAATGAGCCTAAAAAGTGGCATATCATTGATAGGTAATATAGGTATTCTATCGATGACAGTCTCCAGACTCCTTTTTGCCTTGCTTTTTACGTGCATCCTCTCCGCTTGCAGTACGCTAGGTATCAAAACCGTGCCAAACGTCGCACCCAACACGGGTGGACTTGCGCAAATTGCAGTTCAGGCACCAATTGGTTTGCCCCAGAAACAAAATATCCGGCTGGGAGATCAGTTAATCACGGCTCTGCAACAACGCAGTGTTACGATGGCAGCAACTCCGCAAGCACCAGCTCGGTTCAAACTTCAGGGTTTTTGCTCCGCATCGGCCAATGAAAATAAAACTTCCATCGTGTGTGTGTGGGATGCCAATGCGGCCGACGGCACGCGAGCTCATCGCATTGTTATTAAAGAAACTGTCGGCGGTAGCAAGCCTTCAGCACCATGGTCAGCGGTTAGCAATTCAACACTTGATCGCATCGCCGTATCAGTTGGTGATAAAATTGCAGCTTGGCTGGACTCATCACAAATTATCCATTCGGAAGGCCAACATGGCTCTGGTTTCTCCCTGCCCACCCTTTCAAGCTTGGGGCTGAACAGCGACGAGCACCAGCCAATCTCAGTGCACGGTGTCCAGGGCGCACCAGGTGATGGCAACTCAGCTCTTGCAAATTCCATGATAAGCTCACTCAGATCTCTAAATATTCCGATCTCTAACCGTGATCGAAAGGCGTTTCAGCTATTCGGTACAGTAAAGATAACCGACGGTAAATCAGGCAAGCAAAATGTTACCATAGAGTGGTCGCTCAAAGACGAGAAAGGGATCGCGCTCGGCACCGTTACTCAGAACAACCAGGTTCCCCAAGGTGCACTAGATGGTACGTGGGGTGGGACCGCCAAGGCATCTGCAAATGCGGCGGCAAAGCGTATTGCTGATCTTCTACCCTGAAGCGGTTAAGCGCTCGTTCTATTCAGAACGCATGATGCAA
>CAUZRD010000046.1:0-13269 GCA_963582255.1 Alphaproteobacteria bacterium
AGCCTTACGCAAAGAACAAGCCCTTTGTGGCCGACAAGCCTTACGCAAAGAACAAGCCCTTTGTGGCCGACAAGCCTAAAGAAGTGAACATCAGTTCAGAGCGGAAAGATAACCGGCTGCAGGATGATGTTCTCGACAAGGTGTACACGAAAAAAAAGTACAACGCGGGGGATCGCCCTGTCGAACGGGCCAAGCCGAAACAAAAAGTTTTTAAAAGTTACCGGCAACCATATACAGAGCTCGCTCCAAGTGAAGACGGAGTGGGGACAAAAGAAAGACTTGAACAAGATAATGCCGATAAGCAGAAGGCTGCGCCCCATCGCGCCTCGACTCGCAAGCTGCATCTGAGGTCAGATGATAATACCGAGCCCGGCAAGAAAGGCGGCTTTAAATTTGCCCGCCGAAACGCCACAAAAGACGACTCGTCGGAAAAAAACGGTAACAATCCTGTGAAGAAGAAAAAACCAAAGAAGCCAAAGAAACCAAAGAAAACAAAGAAACCAAAGACACCAAACCCTTAGGGCAGGGGCCACACAGCCAGACGCTCAGTCGTTGATCAGCTTCCAGAGCATTTTTCGACCATGCAAGAATTCGACATCATCATTATCGGCGCCGGTGCGGCTGGTCTAATGTGCGCCGGCAAAGCTAGCAAACGCGGCCGTCGCGTACTGCTGCTCGAAAGCTCAGAACTAGTTGGGCAAAAAATTCGCATATCCGGCGGAGGGCGGGCCAACTTTACCAACCTGCACACCAAACCTGAAAATTTCCTATCGGATAATCCAAGGTTTTGCGTTTCAGCCCTTAGCCGTTACACCCAGCATGATTTTATCAGCTTGGTCGAACAGCACGGCATCGCCTATCACGAGCGCCAACACGGACAATTGTTCTGCGATGACTCAGCGCAGCAGATTGTTGATTTTCTCGTTGCCGAAGCGCACGGCGTAACTATTCAGACCGCAATCAAAGTAACGAGGATTGACAAGTCTGAGTCTGGCTTCACGGTTGATAGCAATCATGGCCACTTCTCCGCGCCGTCGCTGGTACTCGCCACCGGAGGTCCATCCATTCCTAAGATGGGGGCAACGGGTTTTGCCTACACCATTGCCCGCCAGTTCGGTCTGACGGTGATCGAGCCGCGTCCGGGTCTTGTACCGCTAACCTTCAACACCAAAACCATGGCCAAACTTGAAGGCCTTTCCGGTATGTCCCTCGACGCCCGCGCCACCCTGGGTAAAGCACAATTCCAGGAAGCGTTGCTGTTTACCCACCGAGGCTTGAGTGGCCCGGTAATTCTGCAGATTTCATCCTATTGGCACCCTGGAGACACAATCGTCCTGGACCTGCTGCCCGGCATTGATGCCTTCAAAATTCTGAAAATGGCCAAAACATGCGAACCGCGCAAAGCCGTCAGCACCGTCGTTGCTCAACACCTGCCCAAACGGCTGGCGCACCGGTTGGTCGATTTGACCAGCGGCGACAGCCGGCTCGCTGACGTGCCTGATAAAGCACTGCGTCGTCTGGGCGATCACATTAATGCCTGGTCCATCACACCACATGGATCAGAAGGTATGCGAATGGCGGAAGTCACCATCGGCGGCGTCGATACTCGCGCTCTTTCATCGCAAACCATGGAAGTACGTTCAGTTCCAGGCCTTTATTTTATTGGCGAAGCTGTCGATGTCACGGGCCATCTTGGTGGCTTCAACTTCCAATGGGCATGGGCGTCGGGTCATGCCTGCGGCCAAGTGGTGTAAGTGAGATAGGATGTCATTGGGTATCTCTGGACCACAGATCAAGTTCAGGCAGCTTAGTGAAGAGAGTGGAATAGTAGCGAGAATTAGTCTACCGGAATGTGGGGCATGCGCAGATCCAATTATTGTTGCGATGCCTCTGCAACTGATTGTTTGTTATACGGTGGTACAGATGGGGGCGAATGTGAAAATGAAGTTTATTAGATTTGTACTTGGTAGAATTATACTTCTGGCAGATTTTCTTACGAGACCTAGGCCACTAATCCGTAGTCAAGAAGAGCAGACTAGGGTTGATATGGCAATATCAGGAATGGCTCTTTATCAATTCAATGCATGCCCTTTTTGTGTAAAAGTTAGGCGATACTTACGAAAACACTCCTTAAGTATTGAGTTAAGGGATGCTAAGAACAACATTGATATCAAGAGTGAATTAATTCTAGAGGGCGGGAAACATAAAGTTCCTTGTCTGCGTATTGAGAGTGATACCCAAAATGTTCAATGGTTATATTCGTCTGACGAAATTTGTGCATTCTTAGATTCGGAATTGGATCGATTGAAAATTGTCTAGCTTTGGTGTGCTAGGAAAAACGAGGGCAGATAACAATAAAATTGGTGCAGCCATCGATATGGCATATGGATGAATGGCAAAAAATCATGCCACTCATTATAGTTTCCATTTAAATCCAGAAGAATTTACAAGAGGTCTAATTTACGGGGGATTTATATCCCAGCGCTTGAAACCACCTCCTTGCTGACACAATTAATCATCGTTGAATGATGTAGATCAGCGGTATTCTTTTCTTTCGATCTCTAAGATTCTCATAAAACTACTTTTAGTATTCGGTTCTCTCTACCCACACTCCCATTTCACGATCATCTATGCTATTATTTCATTATGAAACGATCACCACCTATTCTGTCACTATTTTTAATTCTTTCTAGATGCCTAACTCCGTTAGAGATAAAGTCGGCACAGTGGGTAATGGTTGAACAAGATCATCAAAGTATGGGGCCTTAATTGGGTATCGATAGCTACTGACAGTATGGAAAATTAGCCCTACAACAACGAGTAATTAAGTAGAAAAATGACGAAAAACAAAGTCATTTATTAATGGGACTTGTCAGGAATATTTCCACATGCGGACTTTCTGGAGCAGCTTGTTGATGACCCTAAGGCTCATATCACCATATAGACGATCGAATGATTGCCATGATTAGGAGAAATTTTGTTTACAAAGCAAAGTGAAAGCTAGAATCCTTACCAAACCGGGTGATTGAGTGAAATTTATTAAGGGTATGAATTTTGGCTCCGAATTTGGGGCAGCGCTTTTTATCTGTATCATATTTGTGATGCCGGTAGCTGCACAAAGCAGCGATGAGTTGTTTGCGCAGGCTGAAAATGCGCTTAGCTCTAATAATTCTGCAAAGGCGTCAGAGCTTTATGGCAAAGCAATCCGCTCTGGCCGCCTTGATAAGCCAAAACTTTCGCAAGCTTTTCTTCAACGTGGCAGATCCTATAAGGATTCGGGATCTCACGCCCGGGCGGTTGCTGATTTCACGAATGCGTTATGGCTTGATTCTCTAAGTATAGAGGATCAGGCGCGCGCCTATAGCTGGCGAGCGGCATCTCGAGGAGCACTTGGCCAGGGCTCACTTTCCCTAGATGATTTTGCCAAAGCGAAGAGCCTTGATCCTCTTATGACCGCAACATCTTCGGGTATACGTTCTGGTCAGAGCGCGTCCGCTTCCGCGCCGCAAATTAGTTCAGGTCAATCGCAAGACCTCTTTGATAGGCTGCTTTCTGCGAGTTCTACACGCAAAAAACCAGAGCGGACGGCCGGGCAAGCCGTTTTTAACACTCGTAAATTGTCCCGTAGGCAAGAAGCCACAGTTGAAAGCCAACCGCAGACCTCTAGCCCGACTGTGATTGATATTATCGAAGGTTATAGCTCGGACGTAATGATAGATTGGTTCGGTGATGGCGAGAGTGCTGGACAGCAGGCAGTGACAGTGAATTCCGAACAGACCAATAATAAAACCATTCACCAGTCCAATATGGTTTCAGATAAGCCTGTTAAAAAACCAGGAAGAGTGCCGGCCATGCGCTCTGAGGAACCAGGTCTAATTCAAGTTCCTGGCTTGAATGCGAAATTTTCCCGAGAAGATTCAAATCAGAAATCAGAATATCAAGCGGGCGTCGTTGAATCACCTTTTGGATCATCAGCTCGCGGGGAAGTGAAATCCGCGCCTAGCGTGACACCAGAAACCATCTCTTACTCAGAATCGCGTGTTGCCAGTGCGCCACCATGGACACTGGGAGCTGACAATCTTTCCTCGAGTGAGGAGCGTAAAGTTATGCCGCCGATTCCGCGTGTACCTGAACGTAATGGTATGACGAATCGTGACAGACTTTCTTCTAGTCAACCGGAACAGAAATCTCAGAGTGGATCGGTCAACTGGGCGGCCGTGGAGGGTTTATGGGAATCGGTTTCTGATGGACTGACGCCAACTGCACCGACTGGGCAAATTCCCACTGACGATTTTATTGATAGTGTGACTAGACCCATTCGCAATGTTCCGATGTTGAAAGATGCGGCTGCTATCAGAACCCGTGCTCGTACAATTCCAGCACCAAAGCGAACGGTTCAAGTAGCACCACAAGCTCCTTCCTTACCTCAAGTTGGGTCGGTGGCTGAGCTACCTTTGGGCGACGTGGCCTCGCTCGACTGGGAAGATGCAACTAGTGTTCAGGTTGTCTTACCATCAGCACCAGTGGCACAACCAGTTGCTCAGGTGTCAGCTCTTGCCGTAAAGCCTGTCGCTCGATCAAACTGGGTTTCACCATCGAAGTCCGCCAGGCTGGATATCCCGGCGCCGAGGCGTCAGACACTTGTGCCAGCACCAGTGCGCACTATTCAGCCGACCGTAGCTAAACCTTCACAGGACAGTGAGACGATAGCTTCTCGTGTCTACAAAGCGGCCAGTCGAGTCTTTCCGGATAAGGTTGAGAAAAAATCTAAGTTAGTGCCATCACGTTCTGCAACAAATGTCCGTAAGGTAGGGTCCTCGTCCTCAACTCTAGCTTCGACCGTAAATTATTCTGCAAATGGGCGTTATGCGGTTCAAATCGTTTCCCAGCGAACGCGTAAAGAAGCCGAAGCGTCAGCCGCAATGCTTTCCAAACGACATCAGGACCTCCTGGGCAATATTGATCCTTTTATCGTCCGTGCCGATATTCCTGGAAAGGGAACCTATTACCGTGTGCGGATTGGTCCTTATGCGGAGAACCAGTCGGCGAGCACCATGTGCCAGAAACTAAAGGGGCGTGGGACCGACTGTTTTGCTGTCAAGCTTTAGGCTTGGAAGACAGCATTTTATTGTGCCACTTGCTTGATGGACATTCGTTGCCAATCAAGTTGATGCTAGGCTTTCTAAGTGGCATGGCCTGAGCTTGATCCGTGGAGATTGAAGATGAATGATCTTGATGAAGAGATCGAAAACTCAAAGCCGCTATTTGAACAACTGCGTAGCGTAGTCGATACTACGACGACACGCCGTCGGACAACTGTTGGATCCAGAATTCGATCTTATTTTCTGACTGGTCTGGTTATAGCAGCACCAATTTCAATTACCATTTATGTTACTTGGTGGTTTATTAGGTTTGTCGATGCTTGGTTCAAGCCGTTGTTACCAGCAAAATACAATCCAGATACTTATTTGCCGATTGCTATCCCCGGTGTCGGATTGGTGTTGGCACTACTTTTCCTTACGATCCTTGGCGCGCTTGCTGCGAATCTATTCGGACGCACGGTTGTCAGATATGGTGAGCGGTTACTAGATCAGATGCCTGTAGTACGTAATGTTTATCACGCTTTAAAGCAGATTTTTGAGACGGTACTTAGTCAGAGCAATCAATCATTTCGACAAGTTGGACTTATCGAGTATCCGCGCAAAGGGCTGTGGGCTGTTGTTTTTATATCGACAGATACAACCGGAGAGATAGGTAACAAAGCTGCGAACGGGACAGAGAAAATGAGCGTGTTTCTTCCGACAACACCAAATCCAACATCTGGATTTCTTTTATTTGTACCGCGCCGCGATATTACAATCCTAGATATGTCGGTTGAGGACGCTGCTAAGCTAGTTATCTCTGCGGGACTAGTAACACCAAGTAAGATAAGTGAGGGAAGCGAGAGGGAGACGATACAGAGTGGTATGAGCAATGACAGTGATTAGCCAGATTCAGCTAGTTTGATGGCATCGTCGCGTTCAAACAAGTATAGCAGGGTGCGCACGGCTTTTCCCTGGCTTCCAGTTAACCTTGGGTTTTCTGATAAAGTTTGCTCAGCCATCTGGTGTGCCTGTTCGATGAACGGGGTATGATGTGCCGTATCTACAACGCGAAATTCAGGCAGTCCGCTTTGGCGGGTGCCGAGTATCTCACCGCCACCCCTTAGAGTGAGATCAGCCTCGGCGATTTTAAAACCGTCATTTGTATCACGCATGATTTCAAGACGGCGTGAGGCTATATCACCAAGAGGTGGCTCATAAAGAAGCAGGCATGCGGCATCATGCCTACCACGACCAATCCTGCCACGTAGCTGATGGAGCTGTGACAGGCCAAAACGTTCGGCCTGCTCGATCACCATTATGGTTGCCCCCGGTATATCGACGCCGACCTCGACGACAGTGGTGGCAACAAGGACCTTTGCTCTTCCATCACGAAAAGAGTCCATGGCCTCAGTTCGCTCAGTTGTCGATTGGCGTCCATGAGCGAGGACAACAGGATGTTTTAGCTTTAGGGTAAGTTCAGCGTGACGCGCTACTGCGGCAGCTCCACGATCCTCACCATTCTCATCTATCTGGGGACATATCCAATAAGCGAGGCCTCCGTTATCAAGGCTCATAGCTAGACGATTTATTACCTCATTCAAACGATCAGTCGAAACAGCTCGGGTTACAACATTCCCACGACCAGGTGGTAGCTCATCGATACGGCTTAGATCCATATTACCGTAATGAGTTAGAACCAAGGTGCGGGGTATGGGGGTTGCCGTCATGATTAGAACATCAGGTGCGGCCGTCTTCGCTTTTGATAGCAAAGCAAGACGCTGATGAACGCCAAAGCGTTGCTGCTCATCAATGATGGTTAGAGCAAGATCGTAAAATTCTACATCACTTTGGAATAGCGCATGGGTGCCAACAATTGCCTTGAGATCTCCATCGCGCAATTGGTTTAAAATTTTATCGCGAGCGGCACCCTTTTCCCGGCCAGTCAGGATTTCAATTTTAAGACCAATGGCGAGAAATAGAGGTTTTAGCGTTTTTATGTGCTGACGAGCAAGAATTTCAGTTGGTACCATTAAAGCAGATTGTGCTCCGGTATCACATACGCTCACCATGGCTAGGGCCGCGACGGCCGTCTTTCCACTGCCAACATCACCCTGTAACAAACGCATCATCTGATCAGGTTTTGAAATATCATCAGAAATTTCGTCAAGTGCTTGTTTTTGTGCGGAAGTTAATTTGAATCCAAGGACAGCAGTTGCTTGTTCCATAGCCGTTCCAGTTGACACGATCGCTCGACCAGCTCGACGGCGCCGGTGCCGGCGCAGCAATGCAAGGGCGATTTGATTGGCATAAAGTTCATCGAATGCTAGTCGCGCTCGTGCGGGAGCATTTGGCTCAAGTGCGCTCATGTTTTCTGGAGAGTGAATGCACGCAAGAGCGCTGTTAAAATCTGGCCAGCCGCGCTCATTTTTAAAATTGTCTGAGTACCATTCATTAATCTTCGTGAGACGAGATAGAGCAGAGTGAATGGCACCTATTACAACTTTGTTTGAGGTGCCATAATTTAACCGGTAGACAGGATCAATGAGTGGTAACCCCGCAAGCTCTTCTGGTTTTAGAATGTAGTCTGGGTGAATCATTTGGAATTCACCGGAAAAGATTTCTATTTTTCCGGAAACAATACGGCGTGCACCCTCGGGCAAAAGTTGAGATAAATATCGAGACGAAGTGTGAAAGAAAACCAGGATCAATTCATCGCTGTCATCAAAAACATGTACTTTATAGGGAAGTTTGCGGTCACGGTTCGGAGTGTGAGTTGCAACTGTTACATCGAGAGTGACGATATTGCCTTCGATTGCTTCTGAGATTTTTGGTCTGGATCTCCGGTCAATAAGACGTATTGGGAGATGCCAGAATAGATCAACTACCCGTGCTTCACGGTCCTCTTCGGCGACGCCTAACAAATGAGAGAGCGCGCGTCCGGTTTTTGGTCCGATTTTCGGTAGTGTAGCAATATTTGCAAACAGTGGTGTTAACTTGGTTGGTCTCATGGAGTCTGGTCAATTTGTGTGTATATGGTGTTCTTGGGCTGACAGATGAATGGGCGGGCTCTATATCCGGTTATGCCATTACTTTCAGACTATTCCATGATTCCTAAAGATCAAAAGTTTCTTATGCATGAGATCAGATTAAAACGTCTTCGTTATCGTGCCTGGCGCCGGGGCAAAAAAGAACTTGATCTGGTTCTCGGTAGATTCGCAGATCGATATTGTGGGGAGATGAGCGAAAGCGAACTCACAGCGTTTGAACGTGTTCTTGATTGCGCGGACCCTGATCTGGAGAATTGGATACTCAAGGGCGGAGAGATTTCCAGTGATGTTGATCACGCTCTTGTTTTAAAGGTGTGCGAAAGCCTTGGAGAAATTTCAAGAAAGCAGGATCACGAATGACGGTGCAAATATTGCCCTTTGTAGAGCAGCATTTTCAAAGTGAACTTGATGAAATACTGAAACTAACGGGGGTGCCAGCGGGATTTGATGCTCTTGTGCTTGGTGATATTGCGCGCCTAAAATCTCGCCGAGATCAGGACGTGCCAGTAAGTCTGTTGCACATTGCCCGTGATGAGCAGCGGCTATCTGCATTCGCCCGCACCATGCGTTTTTTTGCACCTGACATCGAGATTATTGAATTTCCAGCCTGGGACTGTCTACCTTACGATCGGGTCGGCCCGAATGCTATGGTTGAAAGCCGCCGCCTACGGGCGATGGTCGACCTTGTTGCTCTCGCACAAGCACCAAGATCCGCTGCGCATCCTCGCATTGTGGTCACTACCTCAACGGCTGTGTTGCAACGCATCACATCACGTGAGCTAATCTGTACACGTAACTGGCAGGCCAAAGCTGGCAACACTGTGGATGTCAGAGCGCTGACACAATTTTTGGAATCAAATAGCTATCACCAGGCTGGGACAGTCGTCGAGCCCGGAGAATATGCGCTGCGCGGAGGTATTGTAGATGTTTTTCCATCTGGTGCTACAGCTCCCGTGCGGCTTGATTTTTTTGGTAAGACTCTTGAGTCAATTAGGTCATTCGATCCTGAAACCCAACGCACGACCTACCAACAACGTGAAGTTAGTTTTTTTCCGGTAAGTGAAGTAGTTCTTGATGAGGAGTCGATCTCTCGTTTTCGGCAGGGGTATGTGGCTGAGTTCGGGCCAGTCAAAGATGAAGACCCGCTGTACGAATCAATTAGCGCTGGACGGCGTTATCGTGGTTTTGAACATTGGTTGCCATTGTTTTATGAGCGGCTGGAAACAGTTTTTGACTATGTACCTGGTGCTTATATCAGTATGGATGAACTTAGCACGCAGGCTGTGAACGAACGGTTAGTTCAGATAGCTGATCATTATGACAACCGAGTAAATTCATTAGCAGGTGGTGCCTTTGGTGCGCCGGCATATAAACCCTTGAAGCCTCAAGCTCTCTATCTAACGAGTGGTGAATGGGAGGTTCTTTGTTCAGCACCCCATATTTCGGTTTCATCGTTTTCTCCTGCCGGAGTTGATGGCAAGGTCGGCCAGAGTATTATCGTTGATCTTGGCGTTAGAGCAGGTAGAGATTTTTCATTCGAGCGACACGATCAAAGCCAATCGGTATTCGATGTTGTAACCGCACATGTGCATAAACTTACAGAAACCAGCCGAAAAGTTCTCATCATGGCGGCTAGCGATGGTGCGCGTGATCGACTTTTAACATTGCTCACCGATCATGGGCTACCAACGGCCACTGTGGTTGATACTTACCCAGATTTAGACTCTAAGCCAGTGAAATCTGTGACGTTCGGAACGCTTGATCTTGATCGTGGTTTTGAAACTGACGAACTCGCTGTCCTTAGTGAGCAAGATATTTTAGGCACCAGGTTGGTACGCACTTCTACTGCTAAGCGTGCCCGCGATTTTCTTACAGAAGTTATGTCGTTAAGTATTAGTGATCTTGTGGTTCATGTGGATCATGGTATTGGAAGATTCGCCGGGCTTATTACGGTTGAGGCAGCTGGTGCACCTCATGATTGCCTTGAAGTGCATTATCACGGCGGAGATAAACTTTATGTTCCTGTCGAGAATATCGAAATATTAAGTCGCTATGGTCACGAAGATGTAGATGTGATGCTGGATCGACTTGGCGGTGTCGGTTGGCAGACGCGCAAAGCCAATGCCCATAAACGTATTCACGAGATTGCTGATCAATTAATCAAGGTAGCGGCTGCGCGGGCTTCGCAGCCGGGTCTTCAAATCGTTGCCGATGATGGCATGTTTGCCGAATTCTGTTCTCGTTTTGCGTATGAGGAGACCGAAGATCAGCAAAACTCCATCGATCAAGTGCTTAAAGATCTTGCCAGCGGCAACCCAATGGATCGACTGGTATGCGGAGATGTTGGTTTTGGAAAAACGGAAGTTGCGCTGAGATCAGCATTCGCAACTGCGATCACTGGATATCAGTGTGCTGTAGTGGTGCCAACAACTCTGCTCGCACGCCAACATCTCAATACTTTTCAGGAGAGATTTCGGGGGTTTCCAATTCAGATAGCAGGGGCTTCGCGGCTAGTGGGAGCAAAGCAGCTAGCGGAGACAAAAAAAGGGATAACTGATGGGACGATAGATATTGTTATTGGTACGCACGCACTTCTAGCAAAAGATGTGTCTTTTCAGCGCCTTGGTCTTTTAATTATAGATGAAGAACAACATTTCGGCGTGACTCACAAAGAGCGGCTTAAAGACATGCGGCATATGGTGCATGTTCTCACGCTAACCGCGACACCTATTCCCCGTACACTTCAACTCGCGCTTTCTGGTGCACGCGATCTTTCGCTGATTGCATCACCCCCCGTTGATCGGCTTGCAGTGCGGACATTTATCACTCCATTTGATCCGGTGAGTATTCGCGAAGCGCTGCTGCGTGAGCTTTATCGTGGCGGTCAGAGTTTTTTTGTCTGTCCGCGCATAGCAGATCTTTCTGGTATTGCTGATTTTTTGACAGAATATGTGCCTGAAGTAAAATTTGTTCAGGCTCATGGGCGCATGCCAGCAGTCGATCTAGACCGGATCATGAACGCTTTTTATGAGGGTGAATTTGATGTGTTGTTGTCAACTACAATCATTGAATCTGGTCTTGATGTTCCGTCTGCTAATACGCTGATTGTCTTCAGATCGGATAAATTTGGATTATCTCAGCTTTATCAGCTTCGTGGGCGGGTGGGGCGCTCAAAAACAAGAGCCTATGCATTGTTTACCGTGCCTGCAGAGCACTCGCTTACAGAGGGCGCGGAAAAACGGTTAAAAGTTTTGCAATCGCTGGATTCCCTCGGAGCTGGATTTAATCTTGCTAGTCACGATCTTGATATACGAGGAGCTGGTAATTTATTGGGTGATGAGCAATCAGGACATATTCGCGAAGTTGGGTTTGAGCTTTATCAATCCATGCTTGAAGATGCTGTGGCAAGTCTTCGTGCGGGAGACAATGAGATCGTAGATGAACAACGCTGGTCGCCGCTGATATCGGTTGGTGCTGCGGTGTTGATCTCGGAGGACTATGTTCCAGATCTTCAGTTGCGACTTGGGCTTTACAGACGTCTTTCAACTTTACGTGACACTTACTCGCTGGACGAATTCGCTGCTGAACTAGTTGATCGGTTTGGTTCGTTGCCGAATGAAGTTAAGCACCTACTGCGTGTTGTTGCCATTAAGATTGAGTGTAGAAGCGCTAGTATTTCCAGATTTGATGCCGGACCTAAAGGAGCTTTGATCTCGTTTCGCAACAACATATTTGCAAGGCCGGCAGCACTGATTTCATGGATTGAATCAATGGGAATATTTGCCCGTATTAGGCCTGATCAAAATGTGGTCATTACACGCAATTGGGAGGAGATTGATGAGCGGTTGCTTGGTGCGGAAAAAATTGTCCGAGAAATTGCCGAGATTGCTAACGGGAAGTGACGGTGCAAGGAAAATGGGGCACAGTTCTTGGGTGTAGGTTGATAGTACAGGTACTGTAAATTTAATGCAGTTTATCGTCGAATAAACGCATAATATTGGGACGTTTCAGTGCTTAACGTGGTGTTTTTACCCACCATGTATTGAGTTTATATCCATCGACAGAGTGGTTTTCTGGATGCGCTAACCGTTGGCTATAGGCGAGCCATTGTTTTGGCCAATGAAATAGAGGAATCACATAATTTCCTGAGATCAAGAGGCGGTCTAGTGCGCGCACAGCGCTAACAAATTCGTTGCGTTCATGAGCACTCAATAACGCCTTGATCATGCCATCTACACCAGAATTACGCGCACCCATATAATTACGAGTTCCTTCAGTGGCCGCTGCGTTTGTAGACCAGTAGAATGCTTGTTCGTTTCCAGGCGATAGCGAGGCATACCAAAAGTGCTCGACCATATCAAAGTCGTAGGTTTGGCGACGCAATTGATACTGAGCTGAATCAACCAGCCGAACACTTGCATCAATACCTAAACGCTTTAGAGATTTGCTGTAGGTAAGGGCATATCTTTCTTGTCGACGCTCAACCACCATGATTTCAAATGAAAATGGAATGCCACTTTTTTTCTCCACCATCTGACCCGAGTGCTTATCGATGTCATATCCGGCTTCATTAAAAAGATTAAGTGCTTGACGAGATTGCGATCGTTTTCGACCCGATGAGACTTCCCCTTTATCAACGGCGTCTAATCTATAGCTACCCTCAAGTACATCGGGTGTAATCATCTTCGTGTAAGAATTGAGGAGAGCTCGCTCAACCTCACTTGCGGGCTGACCAATGCTGGAAAGCTCAGAGCCGTCATAAAATCCTGAAGTGCGCTGATAAAGTCCGTGGTAAAGATTAGCGTTTAACCACTCAAAATCAAACATGAGAGTGAGTGCGCGCCGAATACGCTGGTCTGAAAAAATTTGTCTGCGGGTATTAAAGGCAAGTCCCAGCATTCCAGCTGGAGTGGCGCGCCCAATCTCTTCCCGGACGATGCGGCCATCGTCAGTCGCAGGGAACGCGTATGAGTTAGCCCAGCGCGCGGGATCCCACTCTTGCTGAAAATCAAATAATCCTTTTTTAAAGGCCTCAAATCGGGTCGACTCGTCGCGATAGTACTCATATTTGATCGTGTCGAAGTTATTTAGCCCACGATTTATTGAGAGATTCTCGCCCCAATAACGCGGGTTTTTCT
>CAUZRD010000047.1:0-13162 GCA_963582255.1 Alphaproteobacteria bacterium
AAATTCTATCTACAAAATCCCAGTATTCGATCAGATTCTCGCCTTTGAATGCAAAAACTGGAACACCAGAAGCGGCTATTGCGGCGGCGGCATGATCTTGGGTGGAAAAAATATTGCATGATGCCCATCTGATATCCGCGCCAAGCGCTTCTAGCGTTTGGATTAGCACTGCTGTTTGAATGGTCATGTGCAGGCAGCCCGCAATGCGCGTTCCAGTCAGAGGTTTTTTGCTACCAAACTCTTTGCGTAGTGACATGAGCCCAGGCATCTCAGTTTCAGCGATGGTGATTTCCTTGCGGCCCCAATCGGCAAGATTGATGTCAGCCACGTGATAGCTCGGCGCGGTGCTCATATTGTCTCCAATGGTTTTAATCTATCGCGCGACGTATACGTCGCCGCATTGCTAAAGTTCCTTGTAGCAATCAACAAGAAATTACACAATAAAGATATAAAGATTTCTTTATGTAAAAAATATTATGAAAATTTGGTTTAATTTTTTTAGCATGAGAATCGTTGCAGCAGAGCTCGGCTGATCCGTTTATACGTGAAATTCATGAAAAATTTTATGTTGGCTGTGTTGGTAAATTGAGGAAAGGGCTCAATCAGCTCAACTTTCGTCAAAGCCGCATTCTACGATCGCGCGCAGGCTGTTCAGTGCGTCGTTGGCATCTGGCCCGCTGGCGTTGATTTCGATCGCGCAGCCTCTACCTGCTGCGAGCATCATTAATCCCATGATTGATTTTCCACTGACACTTTCGCCATCGCGCGTGACTTTAATTTCCGATACAAACTGCTCGGCGCATTTGACAAAATTTGCTGATGCGCGCGCATGAAGCCCGCGCTGATTACAAATGGTCACTATTGCCTTGACCGTTTGACTGTTTGAATGGCCACTCATGACGTGCTTACCACCACGCCTAGTCCTTGCCTGCCAAGACCTGGCTAGCCACCGAGATATATTTGCGCCCAGCATCCTGCGCGGCCGTAGCCAACTCTTGGAGCTTATGATCCGATCTCATGCTGGCAAGTTTGACCAGCATAGGCAGATTGACGCCTGCAATGACCTCGATATTGGCTTGATCCATGATTGAAATTGCCAGGTTTGATGGGGTGCCGCCAAACATGTCCGTGAGCACTGTGACGCCGGAGCCCGAATCAACCCGCTTCACGGCGGAAAGAATATCAGCTCGGCGCTGTTCCATGTCGTCTTCCGGACCGATGCAAATGGTTTCTATAGCCGATTGTGGCCCAACAATATGCTCAAGAGCGGAGCTAAACTCATCCGCCAAACGACCATGAGTGACCAGAACCAGACCAATTAGGGAGGACATTTTAATATCAACATCGAATAATGTAGCTATCAAGAATGACTCTAGCACTTATTACTGGGCTGTACGAGAGGCATTTCCCACTCTTCCACTACCCTGGTAAACTTCGAAATGGCAACGCGAATACGCGCGGTAGCATCAGCTTTTGTCGCATCAATATCTATCCGGGGAAGTAATTGTTCGCAAAGAAAAATTGCAAGATTTTTTTCATCAGGCAGTCGCGAAATATGCTTTTCTGATGTGATGTCTACAACTAATCCGAGCCGTGCTGCGCACGCCGACATGTCAATAATTCCAAGGCCGCGCACTTCAAGTTTACCTAGAATCGTTGCTGGCGCACGAGCCAATAATACGCTTCCTTGAGTTTCAATGATTGTTTGGTCATCGGCAACCAATATGCCGCCCTCATCAATCAGTCGTAATGCAAGACTGGATTTACCGCTTCCTGACGGCCCACGAATAAGAACGCCAATATGGTTCACCGCCACGCAACTAGCATGAACACGCTTGCTCGACGGCTCTGTCATGAAGCTGCTAGGGCTGGTAGTTGCACTTCAAACCGCGCCCCTACAACTGCGCCGTTATTATCGCATCGGTTGGCGGCAATAATGGAACCGCCATGCGCTTCGATAATCTGCTTTGCAATTGAAAGCCCGAGGCCGGAATTTTTGCCAAATGCATCAGCGCCCGGCCTGTCGGTGTAGAAACGTTCAAATATTCTCTCAAGAGCGTCAGGTGCCATTCCTGGTCCATCATCATCAATCGAAACTAAAATAGTATCATACGTACGTCGGAGTGTGATGCGGACGCCATCATTCTCATCAGAAAATGATATTGCATTATCGATCAGGTTGTTGACTACTTGACCAAGCCTTAGCTCATGCCCGATGAGCTCATAATTTCCCTCATCGTTCACCACCAACAATTGAACTACAACGCCAATTTGAGCAGCCTCTCCTTCACTTACTGATACAACTGCACGAAGCAGTTCGAGCATGTCGACGCTGGAGGTTTCATCGCGCGAAAGCTCTGCGTCGAGTCGGGATGCTGCCAAAATATCGCTAATCAGACGATCCAGTCGGCCAACGTCACTTTGAATAATCTCAATGAGACGAGCGCGATCTATATCCGTACGCACCACGGGCAATGTCTCGGTTGCGCTACGCAAGGAGGTTAGAGGGTTTTTCAATTCATGCGCCACATCGGCAGCGAAGTGCTCTATCGCATCCATCCGGTCATATAGTGCTCGCGTCATGTTGCGCAGCGTGCCTGAAAGGTGCCCAATCTCATCACCTCTGGATGTAAAATCAGGAATTTCCTGCCGTGAGTCTACTCCTTTACGTACTCGCTCAGCTGCCGCGGAAAGACGTCGTAGAGGTTCGCCAATGGTGCTAGCAAGAAGTAAAGACAGAAGAATTGTGACACCAACGGCGACTAGAAAAACGCGAAAAATGGCCCAACGTTCGGCACTTACAATATTATCAATATCGCCGCCCTGGGTTGATAGAACCAGTGCCCCAAGCACTGCGCGAAAGCGCTGGACGGGCACTGCAACAATCACAATAAGTTCACCCTTTTCATTAACTCGTACGATTGATACTGAATCGCCAGTCAGTGCCGCGACGACTTCTGAATACCCCTTGCCTTCATCGGGGGGGAGTTCATGATAAGCTGGGAGATCTCCGCGGCGCATAGCTGCGCGCAGGCTGCTCCACGCCCGGTCAATGAGTGAAGGTTCTTCCTTACGTAATGGAGGTAGGTCGTATTGTAAAATACGCCCGCTTGCGAACAGATTGCGCGAGTCCACTATCAACCCACCATCGAGATCATAAAGGCGAGCCCGGGTACGTGTGGATGAGATTAGTTTGCGCAAAATTGGCGCTGCGCGTTCCGGGTTAATTGGAAAATCTAGCAATGTATTTTTATTTTCTAGTGGTGAAATCCTCTCTCCTTCTTGTAACTCCAATGAGCGATCTGGGTAGAACAGGAACGACCCGGTGTCGATGGTTGCTGAAGCGGCGATCGCACCTGCGATTAGTTCGCCTTGGATAAGCTGACTTTGTACGCGAGCATCAATCAGCCCTGCACGGAACTGGTTGAGATAAAGAATGCCACTGAGCAGAATGATCAGCGCGACAAGATTGAAAACGATGATGCGGTGAGTAAGTGAGGAAAACCAATTTCGAGCAAGAAATACAGAAGCCCAGCGCCAGTGTTCACGTGCTTTGCGTGAGACCTGAACAAGCCTCTGGTCCTCATTAGCCTCCATTGGCTTCCTTGAAGCGGTAACCAACACCATAAAGGGTTTCAATCACATTGAAATCATCGTCAATCATCTTGAACTTCTTGCGTAGCCGCTTGATGTGGCTGTCGATGGTACGGTCGTCGACATAAACCTGATCGTCGTATGCGGCATCCATCAAAGAATCACGGCTTTTCACTACACCTGGTCGAAGGGCCAGAGCTTCAAGAATAAGAAATTCTGTAACGGTAAGTGTCACAGACTTTTCGTCCCAGCTACATGAATGTCGTTCTGCATTCATCTTTAGTTTTCCGCGGTTCAAAACAGCGGAGCTCAAATCATCACTGACTGGAATGTTGCGCTGTTGCGCGCGTCGTAGGACCGCTTTCACCCGTTCCACCAACAAGCGTTGCGAGAACGGTTTTCGGATAAAATCATCGGCACCCATCTTTAGACCGAATAATTCGTCGATTTCCTCATCCTTGGAGGTAAGAAATATAACTGGCAAGTCTGTCTTCTGGCGTAATCGGCGCAGTAGCTCCATGCCATCCATGCGGGGCATTTTTATATCGAAGATTGCAATATCTGGCGGGTGAGTTTCTAGCCCAGATAACGCGGTTGTGCCATCGGTATAGGTATTGATTCTATAGCCCTCAGCTTCGAGAGCCATGCGAACCGATGTAAGAATATTCCGGTCGTCATCGACGAGCGCTATTGTAGCCATCTACGCCTCGTTAGTAGTTAGGTGTATGGTACAGCTCTAGGTCGAGATCGTGCGTAAAATGTGGCAATTTTTTAGTCAAAGCTCAAGCCTAACCCAATTCTCGGTGAATAAGTTCCGTAATCACAAGGGATCAAGCGCTCGGTGGATAACCTGATTGGTGCTAAGGCATGTGAAATTCTTGTTTATTTAACCCGTAAATTGCGTGCTAGATGCAGTACATGATTGAAATTAGTCTAGTTATAGTTTTTTTGGGTCCAATACTTGTTGGTTGTAGTTGCCAATTGGCATAATTTTTTCATAAATTAAGCAATTAGTGCGAATGAAAAACCAGAAAAATGATACCTATAGGGAGGTTACTTTGGAACAGTCGGGTCGGTACAATTCAAGTTTTGGCGCACAAATCTCTGGGTTAACTGAAGCTGCAACTATTTACTGGAATGATGTCGATGCGACCCTCCTCGAGATCGCTGCTGCGCGTGGCGAAGGCATTGTCACTGTCGATGGTTCTTTTTCTGTAGAAACCGGTAAGCACACTGGGCGCTCGCCAAAGGACAAATTTATTGTTTGTGAAGATGCGACCGAGAATGAAATCTGGTGGGAGAACAACGGACGACTGTCACGCAAAAACTTCGAAAAGCTTGACTGCGATCTCCAATCCCATATGGCAGGCAAGACGCTATTCGTGCAGGATCTCTACGCTGGTGCCGACATTCGTGAGCGTATTTGCGTTCGTATTGTCACTGAGTTTGCCTGGCAGGCACTATTCATTCGCCATTTATTAATTGTGCCTAGGCGCGACGAGCTCAGTAGCTTTACGCCCGAACTTACTATTGTTGACCTACCGAGTTTTAATACTGATGCCGCGCGTTATGAAGTGCGAACCGAAACGACCATTGCTTGCGACTTTATCGGCGGTCGTTTCCTGATCGCCGGCACTTATTATGCTGGAGAGATTAAAAAAGCGGTGTTCACCTATCTGAATTATACTTTGCCGGCTAAGGGCGTGATGCCGATGCACTGCTCGGCCAATATGACCGCGGATGGCTCTTCTTCCGCGCTGTTCTTCGGATTATCGGGTACAGGAAAGACTACTCTGTCGGCCGATCCGGAACGGGTGTTGGTTGGAGATGATGAACATGGTTGGGGCGAGCATGGTATATTCAACTGCGAAGGTGGTTCGTATGCCAAGGCAATTAATTTGAGTGCTGAAGCCGAACCGCAGATTTATACCGCTGTGCGTCGTTTTACGTCCGTTCTGGAAAATGTGATTGTTGATCCAGTTACGAGGGAACCTGATTTTAATGATGGTAGGTTAACTGAGAATACTCGCGCTGCATTTCCAATTTCCTTTATCGATAATGCGGATACTCAGGGCACGACTGCTCATCCTAATATGTTGATTATGCTGACCTGTGATGCATTTGGTGTGATGCCGCCGATCGCGCGCCTCACACCAAATCAAGCGATGTATCATTTCCTTTCCGGTTATACAGCCAAGGTTGCTGGGACGGAGAAGGGCGTCGTTGACCCGTCCGCAACTTTTTCTACCTGCTTTGCCGCACCGTTCTTGCCGCGCCATCCAAAAGAGTATGGTGATTTGTTGCGAAATCTGATAGCGCGCCACGACACCAAATGCTGGCTAGTCAACACTGGTTGGAGCGGAGGCAAGGCTGGTGTCGGTGCTAGGATGCCGATTGCTGCAACGCGCAAACTACTTTCTGCTGCCCTTTCCGGTGATTTGGATGGGACCAAAATGCGTACCGATCAATATTTCGGCTTTGAAGTGCCGTTGGCAGTTGATGGTGTTGATGCGCACATCCTTAATCCACGTGACACTTGGGAGAATGGTAGCGAGTTTGATGAGTTGGCACGCAAACTGGTGACGATGTTCCAGAAAAACTTTGCTCAGTTCGAAGGGGTTGTCGATGCTGATGTTCTCTTGGCATCGCCAAAGATAGTCTAGGTCGCGGCGTAGTTTTTCTGTGATTATTACGCTGGGTAAGGATGTGGTGCTATATCATGCTTGGCTTGGGCAAGGTTGCTGACGGTTGTCATATGAAACCATTGCTGAAGATCTGTGCCGTGAAAGAGTGGGGCTGATCTTGCAGTAAGTAATTTTATGGTAGGCGGTCAAAGTTGCAATTTTATGCGGTGCCTATCAGCCTAAAGGAGTGCCTAACATGTCAATCCAAATGTACAGTCACGTCACGATTGGCTCGAACAATATTGCGCGATCAATGGAATTTTACGAGCCGACTCTAGCGACCCTCGGCATTGAACTTTTCTTTGAGCATGACTCTGCTTTGGGATTTGGCGAGGTGCGTGGGACCAGACTATGGATAATGCAGCCATTTGACGGAGATGCGGCAAGTATTGGGAATGGCACGCATATAGCTTTTTTAGCGCCGGATCGTGAAGTTGTTCGCGCCTTTTATGCGGTCGCTCTCGCGCATGGTGGCACTGATGAAGGCGCACCCGGCCCACGCCCACAATATCACAAGAATTACTACGGAGCTTATGTGCGCGATCCCGATGGCAATAAACTCCAAGCCTGTTGCCATTCTCGCGTGGAAGACGTCGGAGAATAGAGGTGCGTAGTACTTAGTAATTAGCAGTTTTATCTTTAAAACTAATCAAGATTGAATCCTTGATCGCGAATGAAGGAGCCAAAGTCGTCCCGCTCTGGCTTTGAGTAATGGCGTGCTTTTTCCTCTGACCAGCTGTAAAACTCAGCGTGTCCATGGGTGTTTTCATCGCGCTGACGCCCGTAGGGCATAATTTGATCGCGGTAGAGATCATAGGCCTCGATCTGTTCCCGAGCATCCCTGTCGTCGTAGCGGTCGGTATGGACAGTCAGCGAGGTCGACAACCTTGGCGTGATTATCGGAGCTTCGTCCGGCCAGCCAAGAGCAAGCGCCGATACTGGAAAGACATGGTCCGGTAGGCCCAAAAGCTCGCGCACTCGCGGGCAGTCATTACGTATCTGGCTGATCGGGCAGGCGCCAAGTCCAATTGCTTCGGCTGCGGTAATGCAGGCGGAAAGCGCAATAGCTGCATCAATACTAGCGTTGAAAAATGCATCAAGATGATCATTAGCAAAGTCCTTCCTATGCCACTTATGTAGTTGGCGCTGGCGCCGATTCTGGCCGAGAAAGATCAGCAGCGCTGGGGTGGTATCGAGCCAGCGATGTCGGATAATGCTATGGAGATGCTCACGCAATTTTTTATCCTCAACGATGATGATATCGCGCTGCTGTAGGTCTGACTTGGTAGGTGAGGAAAGCGCAATTGCTGCCAAAAACCGCAAAAGCTCTGATGAGACTGATTGTGAGGTGAAAGAGCGAGCTGTGCCGCGCGCTGCCATGGTGACTAGTGTCTGGATCCCGCGATCTATTGGCGGAATCTGAATGTCTTCATCGAAGCGATGCAAAAGATCAGCATGGATTTTCTGCCGCATAATCTTGCCGTTCATGATGGCTCCTAAATGATGTATGGTGTGTTAGCATTGGCGTTGACGTGTGCAAGCGGAATCTGCGCTGAGAAGTTCATCACCACACATCATTGGCAATCACTCGGCGCCCCTACCGTCTAGTGCGCTTCATCCCAATTAAAAGCTGCTTTGACATCAACCTGAAGAGGGACTGAAAGCTGAACGGCGGGCAGCGTGGCCTCAACCATGACCTGGCGGACAGCATTTATTGTTATTTGAACCTCATCTTCGGGCGCTTCAAAAATCAACTCATCATGCACCTGAAGTAGCATGCGTGATTTCGAGCTCCGTGTGGAAAGCGCATCTGGCATACGGATCATTGCCCGGCGGATAATATCAGCAGCCGATCCTTGGATAGGCGCATTGATTGCCGCACGCTCGGTGAATGCTCGGTGAGTGTGGTTCTTGGAGTTAATCTCTGGATAGTGACACTTGCGCCCGAAGATAGTCTCGACAAATCCGTGTTCGCGGGCGAATGCCTTAGTGTCTTCCATATAGTCTCGAATTCCGGGAAAGCGATCTAAATAGCGGTCGATGTAGTCCTTTGCCTCATTGCGTGTAATAGAGAGCTGATTAGCAAGACCGAAGGCGGAAATACCATAAATGATGCCAAAATTGATTGCTTTTGCACGCCTGCGAACGGAAGGATCCATGCCCTTTATCGGTATATTGAACATCTCAGATGCTGTCATAGCATGAATGTCGAGCCCGTCATCGAATGCCTTGCGCAAGGCATCAATGTTAGCGATATGGGCTAGAATCCGTAGCTCAATCTGGCTGTAATCAGCCGAAATAAGTTTATGTCCTTTTTGCGCGATGAAGGCCGTACGGATCTTACGTCCCTCGGCGGTCCGTATCGGAATGTTCTGCAAATTAGGCTCAGATGACGAAAGGCGTCCCGTGGTGGTTGCGGCAAGTGAATAGGATGTATGTACACGTCCGGTATTGGGGTTCACGTGGGTTTGCAGAGCGTCGGTATAGGTCGATTTTAGTTTAGCAAGCTGGCGCCAATCGAGGACCTTTGCTGGTAGACCGTGACCTTCGGCGGCCAGTGATTCTAAAACGTCAGCTCCGGTTGCCCAGGCGCCGGTCTTGGTTTTCCGTCCGCCCTCAAGGCCCATCTTATCAAATAATATTTCACCAAGCTGTTTGGGACTGGCGATATTGAATATCTCGCCGGAAAGTTTATGGATTTCGTCTTCAAGTGCGCTCATAGATTGCGCAAACTGACCTGACAGTCGAGATAGCACTTGACGATCCACGGTAATCCCGGCGCGCTCCATCTCAGCTAAAATGGGGACCAAAGGGCGCTCCAGTGTCTCATAGACGCTTGTCATGCGCTCGGCTAGCAGGCGTGGTTTTAATATGCCCGCAAGCCGCAGCGTCACATCCGCGTCCTCACTCGCATATTCTCCCGCCCGCTTGATATCCACTAGATTGAAGGTAATCCTTTCCTTGCCTGTCCCGGTGACTTCCTTGAAGCTGATTGGCTGATGACCAAGATGTCGCGATGAAAGGTCGTCCATCCCGTGCCCGCCTCGGCCAGAATCAAGAGCGTAAGACATTAGCATAGTGTCATCAATCGATGATAACTGGATACCGTATTCGGCTAGGATAACGTAGTCGTATTTAAGGTTCTGCCCAATTTTGAGAACGCCGGCATCTTCCAGCATTGGCTTAAGAATTATGAGTGCCTCGGCCAAAGGCATTTGGTCAAGATCTGTATAGTTAAGCGCCAGACCATCGTTTTTATGACCAAGCGGAATATATGCGGCACGTCCCGGTGCCAGTGCCAATGACACTCCGACAAGTTCAGCCTGCATAGGGTCGAGGGAAGTGGTCTCCGTATCAATCGCAACAAATCCTTGTGCGATGGCCTCATCGACCCAGAGCTTCAATGCTTCGCCATTGCGAAGAATTTCATAAGCTTTCGCATCTATTTCCATTCCGTGCAGTTTTTCTGCTGCCAGTTCGGCAACTGCGACGGGACCCGTACGGGGTTCGACATCGTTTGTGACCGGAGATAGTTTGGTTGGGGTAAGTGGCGTGTCGGCTTTGATGGCGTCGAGCTCAACAAAGAATGTATCTGCCACTCGTTTTGTAAAGGTATGAAACTCCATAGCTTTGGAAAATGCGATCAGCGTTTTTGCATTGATTGGCGGCGCGCCTAGTGCTTCGGTGGGAATGGTGATCGGTGCGTCCCGCTTTAGATAAGCAAGATCGCGTGAAATGCGTGCCTGATCAGCAAATTCAATCAAGTTTTCGCGCCGTTTGTTTTGCTTGATCGTGTGGGCATTCTCTAAAAGTGCGTCAAGATTCCCAAACTCTGTTATCAGTAGCGCAGCGGTTTTGATGCCGATGCCTGGAACCCCTGGAATGTTATCGCTTGAATCGCCGGCAAGTGCCTGAACATCGACCACTAATTCTGGCGCAACACCAAATTTGGCAACTACCTCATTAGGACCGATATGCCGTTCATTTCCTGGCATCGGATCGTACATCTGAATTCTCGCATTTATCAGCTGCATTAGGTCTTTATCACCGGATATAATGGTAACCTTAGCACCCAATTTTCCAGCTATATCCGCATAGGTGGCGATAAGATCGTCGGCCTCATATCCATCTTCTACCAGCGGTATTAGCCCAAAAGCACGAACCGCATCACGGATCAACGGAAACTGAGGTACTAGTTCTTCGGGAGGATCGTCCCGATTAGCTTTGTATTCGGCATAGAGCTGATTGCGAAAAGTGCCACCCCTCGGATCGAATACCACTCCGATATGTGTAGGCATTTCGCTGTTCACGCCTTCGCGTAGTAGCTTCCACAACATATTGCAGAACGTCATTACCGCACCGACGGGAGTGCCATCCGATCGGGTAAAACTGCGACCTCGCGATTGCGCAACCTTAAACATGGCAAAATAGGCGCGGTAAATATAAGTGGAGCCATCGATGAGATAGACATGCGCTTTTTCATTTATCGGCTGGATTAGCTGTTTTGGTGAATTGCTCATGAACGGTATCATGACATGGCTTGAGCGTGGCTCAATGGGTTATCTCACGTATGTGAGATAAATCGTGTTTTTATAGAATAAAACCTGTGGCCAAGAATAATTCTTGGCGCGTGGGTAAAATTATTTATGCCTATTACCAGGTGATAAGGAGTATGCTTAAAACAGATATATTCAACTTTTATCGCCACTCTTTTGGTTCGCACTTTTAATGTGCGTCACTGATGATATGCCCATGCATATCAAGCGTGCTAGTCGTGTAGATAAACTATAAGCTCGGCGCTAATTAATTTAAACAGATTTCTAAATTAAAGGCTGTGCCAGTATCTTTCATTTACATGGCCTGTTGGCTGGAATTTGATATATAGAGAAATGATCTAAAGATTTAGCACCCGTAGCTCAGCTGGATAGAGCGCTGCCCTCCGAAGGCAGAGGTCACAGGTTCGAATCCTGTCGGGTGCGCCAAAATACTAGATAAATTAAATACCTTATGGTTGGTGGTTTTGAGTATTAACGAAACGTATAATCAGTTTGTTATCTGGATCAGAAATATGCCTCGTTACTGTAAGCGAGCCATATTGCTGGTATTCGACATTGGGATTCTATCGTTTGCCTTATGGGCTAGCTTCGCATTACGATTTGGATTCTGGACGCCGCCTAATACCATGCATCAGTACATCACGGTTCTGAGTGGACCGGCGATAGCTATCCCTGTATTTATTCATCTCGGCCTTTATCGGGCAGTCATTCGATATTTGCCAGAACGAGCGTTCTGGACCGTCATACAGGCGATGAGCATCGCAACTGTTCTGTGGGTTGTTCTGATCTTCTTGGTAGAAATTTCCGGCTGGGGAGGGGTGCCTCGATCTGTTCCCGCATTCTACTGGGCGCTGGGAACTATTCTAGTGGGCGGTAGCCGGTTCGCAGCCAAGAAACTTATCTGGTCAGATAGGAGCTTCTCGGACTCACAAAAACCCATTGTCATTTATGGTGCGGGGTATGCTGGAGTCCAACTTGCTAATGCGATTGCGCGCCAAGGCGGTATGTTTGTGGTTGGTTTCCTGGATGATAATGACCGCATTCACGGTCGAGATGTGGCTGGACTGCGGGTTTTTCCACCTAACCACCTTCCGAAGCTGCGCGAGTTATATGGAGTGCAGGAGGTATTGCTTTCTATTCCCTCATTGCCCTTGTTACGCCGCCAAGAGGTAGTCTCCCAGATCAGTGCTTTTGGCGTGAAAATAAGGATATTGCCTGCAATTACCGACTTAGTAGGTGGTGCGTACGTGGTCAACGAGATTCGAGAGATTGATATCGATGATTTGCTTGGCCGTTCATCGGTTCCACCTGACCCGAGTCTCATCTCCGAGATGATCTATGGCCGCTCAATCATGGTGACTGGTGCAGGTGGATCGATTGGTTCAGAGCTGTGCAGGCTCGTGGCAAAGTCGGCGCCACAACGGTTAGTGCTGTTCGAGGTAAATGAATTTGCATTATATAATATCGAGCGTGAATTGTCGGGGCTTCAGGACTTAACCGTGATTCCAGTCCTTGGTTCGATCGACAACCGAGAATGTGTGGAGCGTACGCTGAAGGATAATAACGTTCAGGTTGTCTTCCATGCAGCGGCCTATAAGCATGTTCCTCTGGTTGAAGCCAATGTCTTGGAGGGAGTTCGAAACAACGTTTTTGGGACTCTTTCGGTGGCAAGTATGTCTTTTGAAAGCGGTGTAGAAAATTTTGTGCTGATCTCGTCCGACAAGGCAGTTCGGCCAACCAATGTGATGGGGGCGACAAAGAGGTGGGCAGAACTCATCATTAGCCAGATGGCCAAGGCGGCGGCAGAAAAACGATCAGGTCAGAGGTTCGCGACGGTTCGCTTCGGCAACGTACTTGGATCCACTGGTTCAGTTGTGCCTTTGTTCAAGGATCAGATCGCCCGGGGTGGTCCTGTCACTATTACAGATATGAATATGACCCGGTACTTCATGTCCATTCATGAAGCTGCTGAACTGATCGTGCAAGCCGGCTCATTATCAAATGGAGGAGATATATTCTTACTGGAGATGGGGCAGCCCGTGCCTATCAAAATATTGGCTAAGAACATGGTACAACTGGCCGGGTTTAGCGTACGTAGCGATACTAATCCCCGTGGTGAAATCGAGCTTGTGGAGATCGGCAAGCGGCCGGGCGAAAAGCTTTATGAAGAGCTATTCTATAAAGATTCAACAGTCTCCCGTACCCAGCATCCTAAAATCATGAGGTCCCAAGACATAGTCGAAAGCGAGAGTATCGATTGTGCCCTGGACAGGCTGCGGGAAGCCCTACAGAATGGTAAAGAGTCAGAAGTTCGCTGGCTCCTCTTTA
>CAUZRD010000048.1:0-12876 GCA_963582255.1 Alphaproteobacteria bacterium
CCGTCAGCGGAGATGTGGCCGAGTGGTCGAAGGCGCTCCCCTGCTAAGGGAGTAGACCCGGAAGGGTCTCGAGGGTTCGAATCCCTTCATCTCCGCCACTTAATAACAGCCATCGTTGGGAGTTACTTGGCTCACTTGGATTTTCGACAATACAGATACATGCGCGTTACGTCGCCATTGACCTTTCTAGTCCTCTCTTCTCCTAGCGCACATCTGCAGCACCGCTTAGGTCAATCGTATTCCCTGTGGTTTGTGGCGCAACACCGCTGGCCAGAAATACGGCCACCGCCGCGACCTCGTCCGGGGTGGTGATGCGACGAGTCGGGTACATCTCGGCCATTTTCTCCAGACCGTGGGACTCGATGATCCGGTCAACCATGTCGGTTTTGACGAAACCGGGCGCGATGCCGTAGGCAAGGATGTTTTCCGATGCGCAATCGCGCGCGATGGTGCGGTTGAGCGCAAGCATCCCGGCCTTTGATGCACCGTATTGCAGATGGTCGAGACTGTCGCCTCTGTGCCCGGCACGGCTAGCCACGTTGATCAAAATTCCGCCGCCGATGTTGCGGAAATGTTGAACTGCGCGGCGGCATAGCTGGGCGGCAGACAGCAGGTTGATCCGCATGGTACGGTCCCAGCCAGCGAGCCACTCTTCGGTATTCCATTCGATCGGGCATTGTTCGTAGACGCCGGCATTGTTGACAAGCACGTCGATCCGGCCCTGCCATGCCACTGCCGCATCCCAAAGCACCTCGGTTTCTTCAGGCGACAGCAGGTTTGCCTGGCAAAGGTGCACCTTGTCTGGCCCAACCTCTTGTGCCAGCGCCTCGGCAGCTTGGGCGTTCGATCCATAATGAATCACTGCAAGGCCACCAAGTTCTACAATTCGGCGAACCGTTGCGGCACCAATACCACGAGAGCCACCGGTAACAAGGACCACTTTTCCATCAAGTTTTAACATATTTTGATCACTTTCTTTTGTTTAGCGCCATTCTTTCTGAACCCGATCAAAGGATCCCGTAATTAGGTCATCGGTTTCCTTGATCAGCCTCTGTTTGGCGATCTTTTTTGAAGGGGTGCGCGGAAAATCTGCAATATATTCGATGTAGCGTGGTAGCTTAAATGCAGCCAGATGCTCGGCACAGTTCTGAGCGATCACATCCGGCGGTAAAGTCTCGGGGGTGAACCCTTCATCAAGTCGGACATAAGCTTTCACCTCTTCGCCGCGCTTGACATCGGGCACTGGCACAACCGCTGATTCTGCGATGCCGTCAATTTGGCTTAGAACTGCCTCCACTTCGCGTGCTGCGATGTTTTCGCCCGAGCGTTTCACCATATCTTTCATGCGCCCGACAATGTGGAAATATCCGTCCTCGTATTGGCGGAAATAGTCGCCGGTGCGGAACCAGTCGCCAGCAAATACCTTGGTATTTGCAGAAGGACGCTTGTAATAGCCCCACATAATGCCTGGTCCAGACACCCAGAGTTCACCAATTTGCCCGTGTTCCACTTGGTGTCCAGTTTCGTCCATGATCTTCAGCTTGCGGTCGGGCATCGGTAAGCCGCAGGTTTTGCGGTAATTGTTCTCCCCCGCATTCATAGGGGTGGTTGTGGCAGTACCAAGTTCAGTCATCCCATAGGCGTCCCGAGCCGCGCAGCCAAATCTGTCTTCAGCTTCGCGCTTGTCTTCAGGGGTCCAGCCAAAAGCGTAAATATATCGTAGGTTCAAACGATCATCGTCAGAAGAGGCTGGAAATAACTTGAGCGCTCCTGCGGGGAAGGCGCAAGAGTGGATATCGAACTCGTGCAGCCAGCCATAGAATTTTGACAGGCTCATATTACGCGCGACATACGAGGTGGCCGACATGAAAAATGCCGAAAGGATCTGCCACATGCCGTCCATATAAAAGAACGGCGCCCAGACCAAAACGTTGTTGATGTCATTATCTGGGCCACGGGTGATCGCCAGCGTGTAACCGGTGCGGATCCAGTAGTCATGGGTCAGCATGCAGCCCTTGGGAAATCCGGTTGTACCCGACGTATACTGAATGTTGAGCAGATCGGACCCAAACACCGGTGTCGGCGGGGCAAATGGATGGCTGCCGCTGTGTTCCAGGTCCAACAGGGCCTTCTCGCCGTCACGCGCCGCGCCGCGCACGACGACGTTACCATCGGTCAGCATTGCGGGGCGATCGTTCATGGAGTCCAGAGTTCCCAAATAGTTGACGTCAATGATCATGAACTGGACATCGGCGTCATTCAGGACAAAGCTGAGCTCGGTTGCGGTGTAGCCGCCATTCACTGGCACCATCACCGCGCCAACCCGGCCAATGGCTGTCCAGACAACCATGGTTTCCGGCACATTCGGCAGCATTACGGCAATGTGGCTGCCCTTACGTAGCCCTATCCTGCTGAGCGACGACGCCAGGCAATCGGCCCGTTGATCCAGTTCACGGAATGTCAGGGTGCCCCCGTCTTGGAACCAGTCGCCCGCCACCATATCTCCTAATGTCCTGGCACGCTCGGCAACCAATTCTCCAAGTGTTTCTGGAAGGCTACCGGCATCAACCTGGCGGTAATATTGTTTCATTTCTGCATAATCGGTACGGTTATCAGTGGTCATAATGGATCCGCCTATTCTCTTGTTAAATTTGAAATTTGGCAAAAGCTGTTCTTCATTTGCTCAATTTGGCTTAACAAACATCGGCACGCCTTGGGCGTAGCCCAGTTTGGGGTTTCAATTTCCCAATAAATGCATAAAATGGACCTGCATATAAATATATTATTGACACTAATGTCATAATTTTTGATACACCGGCTCTGACGACTTGTCAATCTAACAAAGAAAGCTCATTTTTGATGACCCCATTCCACCTGGCAACAGTATTGACGGAGCGCAGCGAGCAAAGGCGAAAAATCCCCAAGCGGACCCGGACCCGTTATTCAATCCTCGCAGCCACAGCGCGTGAGATGGAGAAGGTTGGATACGACGGGTTGACAATTGACAACATCGTCGATGAGGCAAGATTGGCCCGAGGAACCTTCTATCTTTACTTTACCAACCGCTCCGACGTTGCTGCTGCAGTGATACGCACCTACAGGGCGCTGGTTTTGGCCAGGCGTCCACGTGGCGGACGAGAGCTTAAAGCATATGACGCCATTTTGCGGATGAATAAGTACTATGTTGCGACCTATGCGTGGAACGCCCCTCTGTTGGCGGGCATTGAAACGTTGGTGCGGAATCGACCGGACCAAGCCTGCAGCAGGGACTTCTGGAACAACCGCTGGGGCCTCGCAGTCCTGTCGGATGCGAATCGACGTTCAGGAGCCGGCACGGGCTCGTGTGATAAGCGGGGTTTGCTGGCGGTTCGGGCTGTGTTGGCCATGGCGGATGAATTTCTGCGCGAAGCCTTTGTTTATAAGTCCCCGACTTTAACGCGGTTGATCAACAATCAGGAGAACAATCAGGAGAACGATCTGGAGGTCGTGGCTGAGGTGTTGTCAGTTGTGTGGTACCGTTCGATCTATGGATCACATCCTAAAGGCGTGGAGCAGATCCTACCACTTTTTTAAACTTGACAGATGCGTTGTTTTGCATAAATAATGACAGTTATGTCATATTTGATGTTTACGTCATATTTGATATAGATGTCATATTTAATATAGATGTCATATATTTTCGACCTGGTTTCGCCAGAATATCCTGGCAGACTACAATAACATGGGAGAATACAATGCTAAAATTAAAGAATACAATGCTAAAACTTTCCAAAAGGACTGGTACTGCAGTAATATCTACGAAAGCAGCCATCCTTGGCGTTTGTGTGACCTTGGGGATGGCCGGCAATTCCGCCCTTGCCAATGTCGAATGCAGCCTTGATGGCGAGCCACTATCAGGTGAGGTGCGGTTCTTCTCGAGTGGTGGCACCTATGGGGAATCGCTTGAAAAAGCCTTTTTCATCCCGTTCGAAGAAGAATGCGGGGTCAAGGTTATCCCGGTGTCAAGTAAGCGCACATTTCAGCAATTGCTGGAGATGCGAGATGCCGGTCACTACCAATATGACGTTGGCAGCAGCAATGGTAGAGAGTTCCCGCTGGGCATAGAAGAGGGGCTTTATGCCAAGCTTCCCGACAATTTCTGGGATGAACTGGATGGAATAATGATCGAGGCCGGTACTTCGGACTACGGCGCCTGGAACACCACCTATTCGCAAGTAGTCGCCTATTCCACAGAACGCGTCGCTGAAGGGTTTGGCGACAACGGTTGGGCCGATCTCTGGGATGTTGAGAAATTCCCGGGTAAGAGGACTCTTTATGATTCGCCTTACAGTTTGGTCTTTGCACTGATCGCGGATGGCGTTGCGCCTGAGGACATATATCCGCTCGATTACGACCGCGCATTTGCGAAATTGGATGAGATCAAACCACATGTTCTTTTCTGGTGGAAAAAAGGTGACCAGCCGGTGCAAGGTATTCTAAATGGCGAGGTCGTGGCCGCCTCAGCCTGGAATGGCCGTGTTTCTTCTCGTGTATTCGCCGGAGAACCAATTGCAAATTCATGGAAAAACCATTTCTTCATGAATGGGTGGAACGTGGTGATGGCGGGGTCGCCGAACGAACGCAATGCGATCGCTCTGTTGCACTACATGCAGAACGCGAAAGGTCAGGCGAAACAGGCCGAGTTGACCCAGTATCTAGGTGCTAACAAGGCGGCGTTCGATCTGCTACAACCTGAAATTGCTAGTGCACTCGCCTCGGCACATCTAAACGTTGACATGGCGCATGTGGCCTATAGTCCAGAGTGGTGGACACCTAATGGCCAGGAAGCACAGAAACGCTGGAACGAGTGGCGCGCCGAATAAGTAATCACGGTGAATGACCAATTGATAGAGGAGAAGAATACATGCTGGCAATTGGTCAAACCCGCTTTAAAGATCCGGTCCTTTTAACACTCCCCGAGCCGGGCAATCTGAGGGAAGGAGAGATCCGCGTAAGAATGTCTCTTTCCCCCATCGGGGTGGCTGAAGTCCGCGCTTTGGAAGGGCACCGGCTCAAGTTGGTGGACCAGATCGTGGATGAAGATCACCCGTTTATATTCGGATTTGCCGGGGTTGGCACCATAGACGACCCCGGACAGTCAGACCTACAACCCGGACAGCGCGTACTGGTGGCTCCCTATAATTCATGCGGAGAGTGTGCAGCCTGTCTAGCCGAGGATGAAATCGAATGCCCAAATCCTAATGGGCTTTCGGGTATCGACGTCCACACTCCTGGCCTAATGCGTGAATATGTGGTGGTACGGTCCCAATGGGTTTTACCTCTACCTGAGGGTATTAGCGATGAAGAGGGCTGTTATGTCTCCGAAGCCGCGACGGCGGTTCATCTGTTACGGCGGGTCAAGCTAAAACCCGATCAGACCGTTGCGGTGGTAGGCTGTGGACGGCACGGACAGCAGACCATACTGGTGGCAAAGGCTATGGGGGCGAAAAATGTGCTGGGCCTCGACCCGTCTTCGGTGTCTCGAGAGGCGGCACTTGCATGTGGAGCAGATGAAGTTATTGAAGCGCCAGATTGCAGGACAGGATATGATGTGGTTATTCACTGCAATTCCTTTCTTGAAACTCTCGGCACATGCTGCGACCTGGCGCGTGTTGGCGGAACAATTGGTTTGTTGGGCACGCCAGAGATGGATCACCCTAATGCTGAGATCAAAGAATTCACCCGACGGGTGCTGGAAACTGAACGGCTACTGGTCGCCTCGCGTAGCAAGGGCATGGCAAGTTTTCGCATCGCCATTAATCTCATGAAGGATGGAATGCCGCTCAAGATCAACAATTCACAGACGGTCAGCATGTCGCAAGCTCCACAACAGTTCATGAAGACTCTGGCCGAATGGCCGGGGGGGCGACCAACTTTCATAGATTTGAGGATAGGTGAATGATGCAGGCTTTCGTAACCACGGCTCCGGGTGAGGTCAAATGCATGGATCTGCCCGAACCGCCTCATAAAAAAGGCAACATTCTGGTGAAATTCGAAACCGGTCTGCTGGGTGCAGGCACCCGGCGCGCGGTTCTAGGTGACGCCGCGCAGGTGGTAGAAGGCGGGTTTAAATACCCCTTTACTATCGGGTGCACGGCCGTTGGAACCGTCAAGGATGCCGGTGGGTCGGTGCGAATGAGACCTGGCAATAGGGTGTTAATTAGCAATGTTATAACCTGCGGTACGTGCGCCCAATGCGTGTCCGGTGCCGATAATCTGTGCAAACATAGAAAACTGGCGGGTATAGACTACGAAGGCACGTTTTCTGAGTATCTTTCTGTCGATGAACGGCGGGCATTTCCGTTGTCTGTCGGGATGAACAGCCGAATGGCGATTCAGGCCACAGAGGTTGCGGTTCTGGTCAATGCGCTGGAGATGGGGTGGCAAGCGACTGAGAAAAGGCATCGCGTTACCATTATAGGTGCAGGCAATCTTGGTATTCACGGAGTTTGGATGGCGCGTGAATGGGGAGCCAACGAGATTCATGTTGTAGACAGTCACCCTGGACGACTGGACCTAGCTCGCGCCATGGGCGCTGAAGTGACCATGCTTCCAGACGAATACGACGCCTGGGTCAATGCTGATATCAAAGAACGTGGGGCGGGTGTCGTTCTCGTCGTCACCGATCACCCCAACGCCATCTCACAGGGGTGCCGGTCAGCCGTTTCACGGGGTTGTGTGGTTTGTGTGGGATTGCCCGAGGGCGGTGTCGGTTTAATCACGAACTACTATCCAAATCTGATTTCGCGGGAACTGGTGATGCGAGGATGCTATTCAAAAACTGGTGCGCAGATCGAAAAGGCGCTACGCTTGCTTGATGCCCATGGGGGTCAGGATTTCGAAGATGTTGTCGACATTCCGATATCAGAGGCAGGTGTTGGAAAAATTCTTGAATTTGCTTATTCTGGGCCAAACGAACAACGTTATATGGTGACAAATCGTGAAAAAAAATGACGAACAAATAGGCCAGGTCGAGCTACGCAATGTCAGTAAGTCCTATGGCTCGATCAAGGCGTTGATCGGCGCTGACCTGAAAGTACGCAGAGACGAATCTGTCGCCATTCTAGGACCAAGCGGCTCGGGGAAATCGACCCTTTTGGGCATTCTCGCCGGATTTATCGAGGCCGATGGTGGCGACGTGCTGTTCGGCACCAGTCTTGTCAACACTGTCCCCACGCATAAGCGGGACGTGGGCATGGTATTTCAGCGCTACGCCTTGTTTCCCAACCAGACCGTTTTCGAGAATTTGGCCTTTCCCCTAATGATCCGTAAACGTCCCGAGGACGAGATCAAGCGCCAGGTGGAAAAGACGCTTGACCTTGTCGGGTTGTCCCAACTGGCCGATCGGTACCCAGGGGCTTTGTCGGGGGGGCAGGCGCAGAGGGTGGCGCTGGCGCGGTCGCTGGTGTTCACGCCGCGGGTGTTGCTGATGGACGAACCTTTGGGCGCATTGGATCGGCAATTGCGCACCGGCCTTCAGGTCGAGATGCGGCGCATCCAGCAGGCTGCTGGGGTGCCCAGCATCTATGTTACCCACGATCAGGAAGAGGCCATGCATCTGGCCGATCGGATCGTTCTGATCCACGAGGGCCGCATTGTCGCGGATTCCTCGCCAAAGGAGCTCTATCAATACCCCCGCTCGGTATGGTCCGCGAACTTCCTTGGCAACGCTTGCATCTTTCGCATCGACGAGACTAAAGTGCAGAGTGACAAAACCATTGTGGTCTCCGGCGAAGGTGCCAGTGGCACTGCCACAGATACACATATGCTCGGCGCCAATAGCACACCGCTGGGCTTGGTTCTGCGCCCTGAAGATGGCCGATTGATAAACGGGCAGGACGGTGCCGACAGCGGCAAAGGTGTTATCGTGGAGGGCGAAGTGATACTGACCACATTCCTGGGAGCGAGGCAGAACATTCTGATCCAAGGCGCGAATGGGAAATCCTTAAATATCGAAATTTCGGGCCGCGACACCGCGCCCGAGATCGGGGCGCGGGTGCAGTGTTTCTGGCCCACGAAGGTTGCTGTGGTAGCGGAGTATGAATAGCCCCGCAACTCATAACGTACCGGTAAGGGAAGATGGTCAATCATGAAACATTTTAGCTATCGCATTCATGACCGTGATTTTGTTTTGAACTCCATCTGGGAAGGCTCAGGCGACGAGCTGCATTACAACGAAATTTATGCAAGGAATTCCGACTTTGGCGCTCGCATCCTTTCGGGCATTGCACTGGCCAGTCTCAGCGTGGCCAACCGTATGGGCCAAACCGGCTGGTCCGAACCACGACAAGCGAAATTTTCCTTTGAATCGGTGGTAAAATCGGGCGACCACATTGATATTCTGTCCTGCTGCAAACAGGGCGAAGACGCACTGGAGGTTGTCGTGGGCGAGCGGCGGGCCATGCGAATCGTATTTGGGCAAGAGACGCCGTCAACGCCCAAACGCTCAGCTACTTACCGAAAATCCAAAGGTAGGACCTTTACTGCGGGGGATCGGCAGGCGTTTGACTGGTGGATATCAAGCGCCTTTCCGCAGGTGAAATTGGCGCCGCCAAATATTATTCCCTGGCCACTGCTGGCTTCGGCTGTATCGGGCTTGATCGGTCGAATGGGCATCATCTCGGTGCCGCATGCGCTGTTAGTGAACCGGTTCAATGAGTGGAATTTCTTCCGTTCCGTAGAATGCGGCGAGACACTTCACGCGGAGATTCACGACGTGATTGAACGCGACAGCGTTTCGAAACCAGGATGGGGTGTCTGGTCGGCCCGCGTGCTGTTGGTCAGCAACACATATAATGACATTGCTGGGAATTCGAAATGGATCTGCATGTTTAAGCACGGAGAAGATGGTTGAACAGGATTGCTGAAAACAAGGTGACACAGGCGGCCTGGGCGCGATTCCGACCTGCAATTATGCTGGCCTGGCCCAGTTATCTGCTGGTCACGACGATCATCTTCGTTCCGATGTTTCCCGCCTTTAGTGGCGCGTTTCGCAATCGGGATGGGTTTACGCTTGAACATCTCATGGCGTTTTTTACTGAACCTCCAAACCTGCATGTGATGACCACAACCCTGATCATTTCTGGCATTGTCGCCTGCGGCGCGTTGTTACTGGTGCTGCCGGCCTGCATAATTGCCGCCGATCGGGGCGGAAAATTTCTTAAGTTCTTTGTGGGTTGCGTTCTGGTGTCGTTTTGGATTTCGATCCTGGTGCGAACATTTGCGTGGAATGTCTTGCTTGCCCGTCTCGGGCCCATCGGATTGTCGATTGAGGCTGTGTTTGGTGCCGATGCGGTTCCGCAAATGCTGTACACGCGCTGGGCGGTCGTTGTCTGTATGATTCAGATTATGATCCCCTACGCAACATTGTTGATATTGCCGAATGCGCGGCAAGTGGACAAGGATCTTGTGCTGGCTGCCGAGGTTCTAGGGGCAACCCCATGGCAGTCCTTTCGCAAAGCTTATTGGCCACAGATCAAATACAGCGTCCTGTCCGCCTGGTTGTTGGTCTTCATAGTCTCGATGGGGTTCTTTGTGACGCCAGCGTTGCTCGGCGGGCCCAGGGACATCATGATCGTCATGCTGATGGAATCTCAGATCACCAGTTTTGACATCAAGATGGCGTCAGTCAACGCCTTCATGCTGATGATTATCATGCTGGTGTTCACCGCCATCATCGTACGTTTGACCCGGTTGCCCTTTAACCGGCTTTTGAGTGAGGAGGCACGATGATGACGCGACGCTCGGCTATTCGGTTCGGTGGCTCAGCCTATGTGCTCGTCTTGAGCCTGTTCCTTGTCCTCCCGTTGCTAATCATCGTTCCGTCAAGTTTCTCAGCCGGCGAAGCACTGGTATTTCCACCCAAGGCCTATTCGCTGAGGTGGTATGAACAGCTATTGTCAAGCAGCCGTTGGCACGATAGCGCCTTGTTGTCGCTACGCATCGCCCTGTGTGCGGTAGTGCTAGCGGTTCCGATAGCGCTCATGGCGGCGCTGGCCAGCGTCCGGTTCCGCACTGTGTCCAGTTCGCAGCGGATATTTTTGTTGCTGCCCATCGTGGTGCCGCATTCCGTTATCGCCACTGGCTTGTTCACGCTGCTTCTGAAACTTGGAATGCTGGAAGATCCGGTGATGTTGGTGGTGGTTCACACTACCTTCGCCCTGCCATATGCGTTCTTGCTGTTCGTCAGCGCGCTAGAGGCAATTGATCCGCTAATTTGGAACGCCGCCGCGACGCTGGGCGCTTCGCCCCAGCAGGTGTTATCAAAAGTTATATTGCGCATTATCTGGCCCAGCGTGATCTCGGCGGCATTGCTTGTGCTGGTGATGTCGTGGGATGAGCTTGTCGCATCGGTTTTTGTTGGGCCGATTTCACCACCCACCTTGCCGTCACTCATGTTTTCCTATCTGCAGGAAACGATCACCCCGGTGGTCGCCGCTGTTGCCTCGCTTCTGCTGGTGATATCAATCGCGATCGGTGTGGTGATGCTGGCGCTGTCGGGACGGAATACAAAATAGCCCAGCTGTTGCCCAGGGGAGCTCAGGGGTAGAGCAGTGGACTGAAAATCCTCGTCTCGGTGGTTCAAATCCACCCCCGGGGCACCATTGAAATCAATAGGCTATACATTAATTCAAAGGAGACACTTCATGACTGTTCGCTATGAAAAACAAGGAAAAGTTGGCATCTTCACTTTTGATAGGGGTAAGGTGAATGCCTTCACCTCGCAGATGCACAAAGAATTTTATCACAAAATGGATGCGTTTTTACGGGATTCTAGTGTTCGTGTTGGAATTATAACTGGTGCAGGTGAACGTGCCTTTTGTGCTGGTGATGATATCAAAAACGTCGGGCGTAAACGATCTCCTAATGAAGTGCTCGAATCGCACTTCAGGCCAACCTCAGCTGAAACTGAAGATTTCTACCCTGGTTGGCTGACAGAATTGCGTCGATTACCTCGGCACAAGCCAATAATCGGTGCGCTTAACGGCCCAGTGGTAGGCCAAGGCTTCATTTTTGCGACAAATATGATGGACCTTCGAATTGGCACACCAAATGCGTTTCTTTCGCTCCCTGAAATAAGATATGGAATGGGTGGTGCGGGCGCCACGACACAACTGTGGCGACATTTTCCCCCTGCCGTCGCCATGCGGATGGTCCTGATTGGCGACCGTCTTTCAGCTGATGATGCGCTTAGGTATGGTTACTATAATGAGATAGTCGAACAGGATCAGCTTATGGAAAGAGCTTTGAGTTATGCAGAAATCATCGTAAGCAATCCAGAAGTAGCTGTCACTGTTGAAATGGAAGGTTTCTATCGGAGTATGGACATGACCCGAGAGGACACTAATGCCTTCATGCATCACCTGTATCAGTTGCAGAGGGTAGCACACATGTCCGGAGGCGATGCAAGCGAGAGTCCATTAGATGAAGACAGCCCTGAAAGTAAGAAACGTGAGAAACTATTGCGAAAGGTTAGCAATCATGAGTAATGAACCCGGCATTCTGGCTATGGCCAACTATCACCGAAAGGCGGCTGAATTTATTCTACCTGAAACTATGGGGGATTTTTTTAAAGAGCGCACCGAATTGATTAACATGCAACTCCTATGGTTACTGCATTGCCATATGCTGGTTTTGATTTGTCATCCTGCACCGCCATTTAATGACCTCAAATAATTGTTTTAAAACAATATAAAATAATAAAATATTTTCTACCCACAACGCTACCCACAACAAAATACCAGATTAAACCGGAGCTATCAGCTAGGTTTGGCCACCGTACCGTGGTCAGTTGTAACGCTACGTGGATATAGGCAACATTCAAATAAACCTCAGGGGCCCGTGGTGCGGTTGACGGCGAATCAATACGGTTTGATTGTAATTAGCTGCTGGAAAGGGCTTGTCAGACTAACTTGACGATTTAGCAGTTAAGCCGTATTTTTCTGAATGAGCCAAAAGAATTCATACAAATACTTCAATTCGTCACCAGAGGTTATCAAGCTATCAGTGATGTATTATATTCGCTATCCGCTGAGTTTCCGCCAAGTTGAAGATATCTTGCATGAACGTGGAATTAATATTTGCCACGAAACTGTACGGTTTTGGGTGGATCGGTTTGGTGCAAAATTTGCAACCGAAATCCGAAAGAAGAGGGTGGGTCAACATTCGAACTGGCAATGGCATTTAGACGAAGTCTTTGTGAAAATAAACGGTGAGAGATTTTACCTTTGGCGCGCGGTTGATCATGAAGGGGAAGTTCTTGAATGCTTTGTTACAAAACGGCGTAATAAAGCAGCTGCAAAGAAGTTTCTCATAAAAGCAATGCGTAAACACGGCTCACCCAAGGTTATAATAATAGACAAGCTGGCATCCTATGGCGCCGCTTTTCGTGAGATTGGCGTTGCTGACAAGCAATTATGTGGGGGCCGGTTAAATAATCGGTGTGAAAACTCACACTTACCGTTTCGACGGCGAGAGCGAGCGATGCAACGTTTTAAAACAGCGGCCACGCTCCAGAAGTTTGTCAGTTATCACAGTCAAATATACAATCACTTCAATCATGAAAGACATCTTCAAAACAGACAGACTTATAAGCAAAAACGCACAACTGCTCTCATTGAGTGGTTCCAAATCTGCGCTTCATAGATTTGTGTGATCGTGGTACTTTGAGACGTGCTAAACTTTGTCTGACAGCACCAACAATTATGCCTTGTTTGGCAAACAGGTGCCTTGCTTTTTTAATTTGTGCTTGCGAGTGATTGCGAGATGTTGAGTTTGAAGAACGAAGCTCCCCAATACTCAACGAACAAGTTGTTAGCATCATGCTAACTCCTTTCG
>CAUZRD010000049.1:0-12860 GCA_963582255.1 Alphaproteobacteria bacterium
AGCGCAGCGCGATAGGTATCAAGTATGGCTTCGAACTCATCACGCTCTTGCACATCTTGCGCGCGCTCACGCACAATCTGTCTGAGTGCTTTGGCATCAAACCCCATTGCCTTGGCTTCGCCGTAAACATCACGAATATCGTTTGCTAAAGCCAGCTTTTCCTCCTCTAGGCGCTCAATTCGTTCCACAAAAGAGCGCAATTGATCACGTGAAACATTCATCCCATTACTCCCGTTGTCTCATTTGCCCTTCACTGGAATAGTAATTCATAGTCCATGCGCTATCCCGATGGCGCATTGGGCCCCAGCTTCCAGACAGATAGTACCGCTTGCGGTCGCATAAATCAGTATGATTTACTCATGGCAATTCAATTGATGGATTTACTAGCCTTTCTAGGCGGCTAACACTTCTCCATATAGTCTAACAACATTAGATTAATATAAGGCAGATACGGCAATGCGTGTCCATGTGATAGGCGACTTCACTGACCAGACGGAATATGACGGCCATGAGCAAGTTCTAAAAGTTGAGGACGTAGCGTCCGGCCTGAAGGCGTTCATCTCAATTCACAGCACAAAGCTTGGTTCGGCGCTCGGTGGATGTCGGATGTGGAACTATGAGAGTGAGGATGCAGCTCTGCGCGATGCGCTACGTCTATCCAGAGCCATGACCTATAAGAACGCGCTTGCCGGTCTAGCCCATGGAGGAGGTAAATCAGTCATCATCGGCGATGCCCGCAAGGACAAGACCTCTGCGGTGCTTCATAGTTTTGCTCGGGCGCTAGATAGTTTGGAAGGGCGTTATATAAGCGCTGAGGATGTTGGCATAAGCATGGAAGATATTGAAACTATGCGTACCATAACGCCCCATGTTCGAGGTATTGCCGAAGGTGGCGTGGGTGATCCGTCTCCCCACACCGCTCATGGCGTTTTCTGTGGCATCAAGGCGACTGCCATGGCCGCCTTTGGTACCGATGACCTAAGTGATGCGTGTGTGATTGTGCAGGGTTTGGGAAATGTTGGGATGTCGATTGCAAGGTATCTTTATGATGCTGGCGCCAAGCTACTAGTTTCCGATATTAAACAAAACGCACTTGATGCTGCAGTGGCCAATTTTTCCGCCGAGATTGTCACTCCTGATAAGGCCCATGCTGCTGATGCCGATATATTTTGCCCTTGTGCGCTCGGCGGAGTTTTGAGCGCACACACAATACCTAATATTCGTGCCAAGGCAGTTGCCGGTTCGGCAAACAATCAGCTTAACGTACGCCAAGAAGACGGACGCCGTCTGATGGATCGCGGAATTATCTACGCACCCGATTATGTTATCAATGCTGGAGGTGTCATTGCTATCAGTCATGAGGGGCCAGATTTTGATACAGCTAGGCTGAGGGAGGACCTCGGAAAAATTGGACCCACGCTTACCAAAATATTCGAGCGATCCGGGCTATCAGATATGCCAACATATGAGGTTGCTGAGATTATGGCGCTTGAGCGCCTGGGATAGGTTAAGCAGATTTTTGCAGGGCGCTTGGACGTGGCGGTATAGCCAAGACGATTGTCCATCGATACAAGGTAAGTCAGATGACGTTTTTTTCTAGTGCAATCCAGCGGATTAAGCCTTCGCCAACCGTTGTGGTCACGCAAAAGGCTCGTGAGCTTAAGGCCGCTGGCCGGGACGTGATTGGCCTGGGTGCCGGCGAGCCAGATTTCGATACGCCCGAGCACATCAAGCAGGCAGCTACTGTCGCTATAGCTCGCGGCGAGACTAAATACACCGCGATTGATGGAATTCCAGAGTTGAAGGAAGCAATTGTCGACAAATTCAAGCGCGAGAACGAGCTTGACTACAAGGTGTCTGAAGTTGGCGTCGCACCGGGCGGTAAGTCAATCATCTTCAATGCCCTGTTGGCGACCATAAATCCTGGAGATGAGGTAATTATTCCTGCGCCTTACTGGGTTTCCTATCCCGATATCACTCTTTTTAGTGGAGGAAAGCCGGTTGTTATGGACACATCGGCTGATACTGGTTTTAAGATCACTCCTGAGGCACTTGATGCTGCAATCACTCCGAAAACCAAGTGGTTTATTTTTAACTCTCCTTCAAATCCGACCGGTGCCGCCTATACCTATGATGAAATCAAGGCGCTTTGCGATGTCTTGATGCGCCATGATCACGTTTGGGTGATGACCGACGATATATATGAGCATCTCATTTATGATGATTTTGTCTTCTCCACCATCGTGCAGGTCGAGCCCGGTCTGAAATCACGCACTCTGACGCTGAATGGGGTATCAAAAGCCTATTCAATGACTGGCTGGCGTATTGGCTATTGCGGTGCACCCGAGAAATTGATCGGGGCGATGCGTACCATTATGTCTCAATCAATTACCAACCCGACCTCAATCAGCCAATGGGCCTCGGTCGAGGCATTGAATGGATCGCAGGGGTTTATGGATCAATGGCGCGACGAGTTTAAGGATCGCCGTGATCTTGTCGTCTCGATGCTAAACCATGCACCAGGTATTTTTTGTCCCAACCCGGAAGGTGCTTTTTACGTCTATCCGAGTTGCTCCGGTTGCATTGGAAAAGCGCCACCCGGACAGGCGCCGATTGCTGATGATGCTGACTTTGTGACACGCCTTCTAGAACTAGAAGGGGTTGCGGTCGTGCAGGGCGAGGCGTTTGGACTATCTCCCCACTTTCGGATCTCTTACGCCGCTTCAACTGAGGCTCTGACTACTGCTTGCGAAAGAATTCAGCGTTTCTGCGCTTCACTCAGAAATTAAACACATGGTCAATTGAGAAAATCTTCCTGAAACATATGATTTGTCTTCCTGCCGCTTTGATCATCTGGCGAAATTGATCTGCCAGCTGACCGCTGCCGTTTTGGAAACAAACTACGCCTCCTGATGTTTTGGCGGTGAATGGCGTGTGCTTATATTTAGCAGTACATACTTTGTTACGAAGTCATGATTTGGATAGCTAGCGCTAAGGCACCATGTTTGTGTGCAAGCGCAAATATTCGGAGTGTGAAAAATGTTAATTAAGTTGCCTAAAATCTGGGAACTTCCGGACTTTCTTGCCACCTCTGAAGAGGTTTTCTTGAACCGACGACAATTGCTAACTTCCGCTGGTATTGGTGCAGCTGCGCTTTCGGTGGCCGGTTGTAACATGGGGAACAGTCCGGAAAACAGCGCTGAGGGTAATCTGACAATTGATCCTACTGGTGATCTTTATCCTGCAACGCGCAACGAAGTCTTCAAGATTGAACGGCCAATCACACCGGAGTTTTTGAATGCTAAATACAATAATTTTTATGAGTTTGGATCCCACAAACAGATCGCAAATAAAGCTCAGCGCATGCAGATACGGCCCTGGGAGGTGCAAATAGATGGTCTTGTGGAAACGCCTAAAATCCTGGGTGTCGATGACCTCATTCGGGCAATGCCTCTTGAGGAACGCCTCTATCGTCTTCGCTGCGTAGAGGCTTGGTCCATGACCATTCCGTGGTCAGGCTTTGCGCTATCAAAACTGGTTGAATTGGCAAAGCCTCTTTCTAGCGCGAAGTATTTGCGTATGGAAACATTTAATAATGCTGAATTTGCACCCGGTCAGAGAGCTGACTGGTATCCTTGGCCGTATGTTGAAGGTATGACCATGGCTGAGGCCACCAATGATTTGGCGTTTCTGGTAACTGGTGCTTATGGAAAGCCACTTGCCAAACAGTTTGGCGCGCCACTACGCCTAGCGTTGCCTTGGAAATATGGGTTTAAGTCCATTAAATCAATTGTGCGATTTGAGTTTACCGCGGTGAGGCCAATTTCGTTTTGGGAGGAAATTCAATCGGCTGAGTACGGTTTTTGGGCGAATGTTAATCCGGCGGTCCCTCATCCTCGCTGGAGCCAGGCAATGGAACGTGATCTCGAAACTGGTGAGCTTCTACCAACACGTTTGTTCAACGGTTATGGTGAGCAGGTGGCAGGTTTGTACCAGGGCATGGAGAGAGAACAACTCTATATTTAGCTACGTTCCTCCTGACTGTGTGCGGAGTTATCATACTGCCTTGCCAAAAAATAAGCCGGCCAAGATGGGCCGGCTTATAGTCTGTGAGCCATATTCTATCGTGAGAACTGGGTCTGCATGTAAAAATAAACAGCCACCAGGGGAGGAATAAGTGGTTATTTACTTCAGAGATTTGCAATGCAAATCAGTTATCATATTTGAGGTGATTTGCTGTATTCTGCAAGCCTATTCTTGGAATATGAACTATGCGTTAATTGCATGGGTGTTTGCTGGGAGATATAATCTTAGTAGGAGAGATCTATAGCTAATCTGTTGGTTGTCTGTCCCGGAATAGCGACGCTTTTATGCGTTGAGCGTGCAGGTTTAGAAAGACCACTCACGCGCTTTTTGGACTAAAAAATCGCGGAAAACCATCAGCCTTTTTGAGGTGCGCTGTTCTTCTGGATAGGTGAGGTAGGTATCAATTTCTGGTAGCTTGGCATTCATTGAAATGCAAGACAGATTAGGCGTTGTGCCAATCACATAATCTGGCAGTAAGACGATCCCGATCCCGGCAGCAGCCGCATGCTTCAGGCCGTTTAGGTTATCGATTTTTAGGATCGAGCCAGGATTGCCGTATTCGTGGGCTATCGTTTCCAGCCAATTGATAGATTTTAGAGATGTTGGCGCATGACCATATGAGATAAGTTTATGATTGCTCAGTTCATCAAGCCGGTTTGGTGTCCCGTAAAAGTCAAGATACTCGGGCGATGCGTAGAGATGAAAATGGACCGTAAACAGCCGCCGCTGCACCAAATGGGCATGCTCTGGCCGGTGAAACCGGATGGCAAGATCAGCCTCGCGCAAGGACAGATCAAGATCGTCGTCCGTGAGTATGAGTTCAAGTTTTATCTCTGGATACTTTACAACAAACTCATTGAGCCGCGGCGTCATCCAATTGGCACCAAGTCCGACAGTCGTAGTAATGCGCAAATCGCCCGACGGACGCTGTCGCGTGTTGGTCAGCTCGATCTCTATATCCAAGAGTTCTTTGGAGATCTTGCTTGCCGATTTGGCCAGAATCTCTCCTTGCTCAGTCAGAACCAAGCCCCTAGCATGGCGATGAAACAGCGGTAGACCGAGTTCTTCTTCAAGGGTGCTGATCTGCCGGCTGACCGAGGACTGACTCAAGAGTAGATCTTCGCCGGCTCTTGTAAAACTTCCGGCCTCGACAACCGCGTGGAAGATACGCAATCTATCCCAGTCCATGTTTTTATCATTCGGCCAGGTATTTACTCGGCCGCCTCTTTATTTCCTATGAGTTCAGTCAGGTAGTGCTGGGCTTCTAGCGCGGCCATACATCCCATGCCAGCAGCAGTTACTGCCTGGCGATATATGTCGTCGGTCACATCACCGGCAGCAAACACCCCTGGAATGCTTGTTGCAGTTGAATCAGGCGCGGTTACTAGATAATTGCCCTGTTTTATCTCAAGCTGCTCGGTAAATAGCTCTGTCGAGGGTGTGTGACCGATAGCGATAAACACGCCATCCGCCGTGAGATCGCTAACTACCCCGGTTTTGGTGTTTTTAATATGTGCGCCGGTAACACCGAGAGGCTCTGATGTGCCGACAATTTCTTCAATGACGCTATCCCACACGATCTCAATTTTCTTATGATTAAACAGGCGAGACTGAAGGATTTTCTCCGCCCGTAATTCGTGCTGCCGGTGTACCAAAGTAACCTTAGATGCAAAATTTGTTAGAAATAGCGCTTCTTCAACCGCTGTATTCCCGCCACCCACAACGATGACCGGTTTGTTGCGATAGAAAAAACCATCGCATGTAGCGCAGGCTGAAACGCCGAACCCTTTGAAGCGCTCCTCGCTTTCTAGTCCCAACCAGCGCGCCTGAGCGCCTGTGGCGATGATCAGGGTTTCGCACTTATAAGTATCGCCACCGTCGCCAATAAGTTCAAACGGTATAGCTTGCAGCTTGGCTTTGATAATATGATCTTGGATTAACCGCCCACCAACATTTACCGCCTGCGCGCGCATTTGCTCCATGAGCCAGGGACCCTGAATAACATCAGCATACCCAGGATAGTTCTCCACTTCGGTCGTTATGGTGAGCTGTCCGCCAGGCTGAATGCCCTCAATGACAATTGGCTCTAGCATAGCCCGAGCCGCATAGATTGCCGCTGTGTACCCAGCAGGTCCAGAACCGACAATAATAGTTTTAGCAGAATGTTGGGTCATAAAGACGGGAAAGCCCTTGTTAAGTCGGTCAAAAACAGTTGGGATAGCCCCCGCGCTTCTAGTTTATATATTACTGCCTTGGTAGAAAATTATTTAGGTAAGAGTGGTGCTGTTTTTAGGTTAATTTTGCATGCAGCACGGGTATGCATCAATCTCTGTCACCCGTAATTGACGCCGAGGACTTCATAACTTTTACCGCCGCCTGGCGTGACTACTTCAACGTTATCACCAATACTTTTACCCATCAGCGCGCGCGCAATAGGTGCTATGACCGAGATCATTCCCTCTGAGGCGTTGGCTTCAAGTTCGCCGACAATCTGATACGTTACCTTTTCGTCTGTGTCTTCATCTATCAGATCAACGATTGCCCCGAATTTGATGATGTCTCCTGAGAGTTTGGATATATCAATCACTTCGGCGCGGCTGAGCTTGTCCTCAAATTCGGTAATGCGGGCCTCGTTTAGGCTCTGCTGCTCTTTTGCAGCATGATACTCTGCATTTTCCGATAGATCACCGTGCTTCCGCGCTTCCGAGATGGCTTGAATGATTCGCGGACGCTCCACTGACTTCAAGCGTTTGATGTCTTTATGCAGGGTCTCAAGCCCGGCCGGGGTCATTGGAACCTTATCCATAATCCATGTCCTATTTCACGCGCTATGACTGAGTGTAGAGTTATTTTTTTTTGGTTAGCCCAGATAACTCAGTCTCACATATATTTGGCTTTGCTTAAAGAGATTTGCTCAACTCTGTTTTACGCCCACCCTTACGGAAATAGTCTTGTAAGGAGTGAACTTCAAGCGGGCCTGTTCGCAACGCCTCGATACCGCGTGCTGCGGCGGTAGCTCCCGCGATAGTTGTATAATAGGGTACCTTGTGCATGAGTGCAGCCCGGCGTAAAGATTTTGAATCTGATAGTGCCTTGGCACCTTCGGTGGTATTCAATACTAGCTGCACCTGGCCGTTGGTCACGGCATCAACAATATGTGGCCGTCCTTCGAGTACCTTGTTAACTTTGGTGCACTCGATACCATTCTTGCGAAGATATCTCATCGTTCCACCGGTGGCGATAATATTGAAGCCTTGGGCGATCAACCGCTTAATTGGCTCGACCACTGCTGGTTTGTCCCGGTCTCGGACCGAAACAAAGGCAGTTCCTGAACCGGGCACTTCAGCGCCAGCGCCGAGCTGGCTTTTGGCAAAGGCAATCCCGAACTCAGGCCCCAATCCAAGCACTTCACCGGTCGATCGCATCTCAGGACCAAGTAAGGTATCCACACCGGGGAAACGGGCAAATGGGAATACGGCTTCCTTAACGCCAACATGATCAAAATTTTCGATTCGTGGCTGAATATCTGACAGCTTCTCACCGACCATTACCCGAGCGGCAATCTTTACGATCGAAAGCCCGGTAACCTTGGCAACAAATGGTACCGTTCGGCTTGCGCGTGGATTAACTTCAAGCACGAATATGGATCCATCTTTAATCGCGAATTGGACGTTCATTAGTCCGACTACTCCTAGTCCAAGCGCTAGAGCCTCGGTCTGTGATCTCAGCTGGTTAGTGGTGTTAGTGCTTAGAGAATGAGGTGGAAGCGAGCAGGCACTATCGCCGGAATGGACGCCAGCCTCTTCAATATGTTCCAAGATACCGCAGATGAAGACGTCCTTACCGTCTGATATTGCATCAACATCAACTTCGATCGCATCACTCAAATAGCGGTCAAATAACAATGGATTTTTGCCAAGGACGGTGTTTATCTGGCCGGTTTTGTCATTTGGATATCGTGCTTTTACTTCCGGTGGGACTAGTATGGGCAGAGTATCCAGCAAATAGGCATCAAGCGTCTTGCTATCGTGAAGGATGGCCATAGCCCGTCCGCCCAGTACATAAGACGGGCGAACCACCAGCGGCAGCCCCAATTCACTCGCGACCACCCTAGCCTGTTCGATTGAATAGGCAATGCCGTTTTCCGGTTGGACCAGGTCAAGCCGTTGCAACAATCGCTTGAAGCGGTCACGGTCCTCGGCGAGATCAATGGCATCGGGCGGGGTACCCAATATAGGTATACCGTCGGCCTCGAGCGCAGCAGAAAGTCCTAGAGGTGTTTGCCCGCCAAGCTGTACAATTACGCCCATTAGAGTTCCAGACCTGCGCTCTACATCGATGATTTCGCGAACGTCTTCATAGGTCAGCGGTTCAAAGTATAGCCGGTCAGAGGTATCATAATCTGTTGATACCGTTTCTGGATTGCAGTTGACCATGATGGCTTCGAAGCCAATATTCGACAGCGATAACGCGGCGTGACAGCAACAATAGTCAAATTCAATTCCCTGTCCGATCCGGTTCGGGCCTCCGCCTAAAATAATAACTTTCTCACGGGTTGATGGCTCTGCTTCACATGCTGGTAGGTTGGGAAATGGTGACTCATATGTTGAATACATATAGGCAGTAGGGGAGGGGAATTCTCCGGCGCATGTATCGATACGCTTGAATACCGGACGGACGTCAAGTCGGTGTCGGTGAGCCCGAACTTCCTCGCTCTCAAGACCGGATAGTGATCCTAGACGGGTATCTGAAAATCCCATTGATTTCAGATACCGCATATTTTCGCTATCTTCGGGTAGGCCGTGGGTGCTCACCCGCGCTTCCGCATCGACAATGTCTTGAATGCGGGCAATAAACCATGGATCTATGCGGCACGAGGCATGTATCTGCTCATGGTCTACACCTAGTCTCAGTGCTTGCGCTACCTTGAGGAGGCGATCAGGTGTAGGTAAACCAAGCGCGGCGCGAATGACATTTTTATCATCACCTTCGCCAAGTCCGTCGAACTCGATTGGATCAAGGCCAGTCAGTCCTGTTTCCATCGAACGTAACGCTTTTTGCAGGCTTTCAGTGAATGTGCGCCCGACTGCCATAACTTCGCCCACCGATTTCATCGATGTGGTAAGTAGCGGCTCGGACCCGGGAAATTTTTCAAACGCAAATCGTGGAATCTTGGTAACCACATAGTCGATGGTTGGCTCGAACGAGGCAGGCGTCGTACCACCGGTAATATCGTTCTCCAGCTCATCAAGAGTATAGCCTACCGCAAGCTTGGCCGCGATCTTGGCGATGGGAAATCCTGTGGCTTTGGAGGCAAGCGCCGATGAGCGTGATACACGTGGGTTCATTTCAATGACCACAAGCTGACCATTTTCCGGATTAACCGCGAATTGCACGTTCGATCCGCCAGTCTCAACGCCTATTTCGCGCAGCACTGCAATTGAGGCGTTGCGCATAATCTGGTATTCTTTGTCAGTAAGTGTAAGAGCCGGCGCTACGGTGATCGAATCGCCGGTATGAATCCCCATTGGGTCGATGTTCTCGATCGAGCAAACTATGATGCAGTTGTCTGCCCGGTCGCGCACCACCTCCATCTCAAATTCTTTCCACCCCAGCACAGATTCCTCGATCAGCACTTCAGTAGTTGGAGATGCGTCAAGGCCACCCTCGACTATTTCAAGAAACTCATCACGGTTATAGGCGATGCCTCCGCCGGTGCCGCCCAGAGTAAAGGATGGTCGAATGATTGCGGGAAGACCAATTTCCTCTAACCCGGTAAGTGATTCTGCAATCGAATGGGCAAGAAATGATCGCGGGGTCTCCAACCCGATCTTTTTCATCGCGCGCTTAAACAGCTCGCGATCCTCGGCTTTGTCGATTGCCTCGGCCGAGGCTCCAATCAACTCAACATCAAATTTTTCAAGCACTCCGTCGCGGCGCAGGGAAAGCGCCGTGTTAAGGGCAGTCTGTCCTCCCATGGTAGGCAGCAATGCAAACCCGCCAGGGGAATTAGCCCTTTCCTTTTCGATAATACGAGCAACAATTTCTGGGATAATAGGCTCGATATAAGTGGCATCAGCCAGTTCCGGGTCAGTCATAATTGTTGCTGGATTGGAATTTATTAGAACAATCCGGTAGCCTTCTTCGCGGAGCGCCTTCACGGCTTGTGATCCGGAATAATCAAATTCGCACGCCTGACCGATAACTATCGGTCCAGCGCCGAGGATTAATATTGTGTCAATGTCAGTGCGGCGGGGCATGGGCAGCCAGTTAATTGTTGCGTGTGCTGATTTGCGGTATCTGCGACGAATGCGATTCAGCCCGCAACTCTGGTATGCCAGAGCCGCGAGCTGATTGTATGTATTTTGCTATCGTGACGAGAGATCTATTCCCACCAGTGCATTGGATCTTTGTCGTTGCCTTGATCACCATTCGGGCCGCCACCGCCTGAGCGTACGAATGTCGAACGCTCATAGCCGTCGGTGTACTTGCCATCCAGTGCCTCGATTAGCCAGTCCATTCCCATTGAGTGACAATCGAGCCGTTGGCCATCTCCCGGAAACATGTTTGTCTGATGATAGGTATCCTCATAGACCCACAGTTCCTTAGGCGCAGTGATATTGTTGTAGAAATTATAGACAAGCTCGATAGGACTACGGGCATCGTACTCGCCCGCGGTAAGTAGTACCGGGCATTTGATGTTGCCCTCGCGGCCTTCGACCGCCATGTCGGAAACTAGCTTGTTGAGCTCTTCTTCGCTTTTTGCGCCGGTGAGATACCCGAAGAGCTGCTTGTAGCGTGGCGAAAACGTATCGAGAATGAAATACTTGTCGATATAGGACGCCCACAGGCCGACAACGGCTTTGATGATGGGATTGGCGAGCGTTGCTACCTCAAGTCCCCAATGACAGCCCATTGAAATCGAAAAGACACCAATCTTGTTTTCATCAACCTCATCGCGTTTGGCTAGCCATTCGGCTACTGCGATCACCGCACGGGCATAATTGTCCGAGGTTAGTTTCGTTCCGCGAATATTGCTCATTCCTTGACCAGGACCGTCCATCACCAACATGTGGAGGCCACGATTAATCGCATGATTAACCTGCGGATCTGGATGGATTTCCTTGGTCATATCGCAGCCGGGAATAACAATTGCTACCGGTGCTTTTGGACGTCCTGGAACCATATGGAAATTGCATTGTAACTCTGCGCCTTCAAACGGAATTTCTACCCGCTCTATCGGATAGGGTGATAGCTCTATTACTTTCTCGTAATTGGCGATACAGCGCCCGTGCAAATAGCGCTTTTCATCGGTAGTTTCCAAAACGGGATGCTGCGCTGCAGCGAATCGGAGGGAGGCTTTGTAGTAAAGCTCAAGCGCGGTCACTTTGTGACCAGCCGCCTCTTCTTCCTGAGCAACGCGCTCAATACGTTTACCAATGCGGCCAACATGCTTTGAAATCTGTGCATGGCTCTTGACGCTGGTCGGTAGGTTGCGTTGATCTCCATCCCAGTGGAACACCCGGCCTGTGGTTTTAACCAGATAATCGAATGCCCATTGTTGTTTGTCGCGTTCTAATCTTGGCGTGCGCATTGTTGCCCTCCGTTTAATTTGTTTTGTTGGTGCGTGCGCCGATCATTGTGCCGTACGCAAACAAAATTTTGTGGCAAATCTCCGAAATATGCCTGATAAAATCCGGAAAATGCGCCGCCCAGTCTGCCAATTGGGTAGTGGCAGATTATGTTGGCGTTAGTTTGCCGCAGGGAGAATATTGCATCGCTGCCCCAGCCACGCAATGCCAATGAAGAACAATTGATTGCAGTGGCCGTAGAAGCGCCCGTCAGCAAGTTGGCTCAACGTCTTTCAAAAAACCATCGACAAGCTGGTTCCACATATCCGCATGGCGCCGATAGGAATAATGGCCACCCTCTTTGATAATGTGGTGTCGCGCGCCAGGAATGGCCTTGGCTAGATCTTCTGCAAAATAAAATGGCACGGTGGCATCGTCCTGCGTGCCGATGACTAGAGATGGTTGGTTGATTTTTCCAAGTTCTCCTAGTCGATTGTGAGATAAAGTCATGTCGACGCGTGCGATCAGAACTTCAATCGGCGCGACGGTTTTCAACGATTGTTCCTCCAATTCCATCACCTTGTCGAGATTGTTGCGAAATTGAAGAGCGCCATTGGTGAAGATCGAAGAAACCTTGACATATTCTTCAGGCCCGCAGGCAATAGCGATATGTCGGCGCATGGTCTGAACGCGGGTGATGTACTCATCCGCCTTGGTCCAAGTGTTTGAAAAGATGCATGCTCGTAGTCGATCCGGATGGTCTATAGCTAGATTTTGCAAAATGCATCCGCCGGTCGATGTGCCAACCATATGGGCTTTCTCGATGCGCAGAACGTCCATCAAAGAAATTACGTCATCGGCTAATTTCTGTGTTGAATAAGCTCTCGGCTCAATTGGCTTGTCGCTGTCTCCGGCGCCACGATGATCAAACGTAACGCAGCGATATGATTTAGAAAAATAGGCAAACTGGCTCGCCCACGCAGCACCAATCCCAACTAGTCCTGGAATAAATATGAATGGCTTGCCGCTGCCTTCCTCGATGACATTGAGGCTTAACTCACCGATGTCTATACGCGCCATGCCGTGTTCTTGCTCATATGACCGTTCCCCAGCGGATATTTTCATATAATTGCACTAAAGGAAATCAGGCCATGAGTGAATATAAAACTGCAAGATCAACTAACACTTGCAGTTAGAACTACT
>CAUZRD010000050.1:0-12805 GCA_963582255.1 Alphaproteobacteria bacterium
CCGCAATTCGTGAGCGAAATTTTCCAGATGAGGCACCCATAACCACGACGAGAAAATGGAGCTGGTCTCTTTTAGCTGTGGCAACGACATTAAAACCTGATGCACAAATAAAGCCGGTTTTCATACCATCAGCCCCGTCGAATGTGCGCAGAAGCGAGTTGCGAGCATGAAGTTTACGCTTACCCCACTTTAAAATTGGGTTAGCAAAAATATACCCGTATTCTGGAAACTCGAGAATGAGTGCCCTGCCAAGAACGGCCATGTCTCTTGCTGTGGTGATCTGATCTGAATCTGGCAAGCCATTCGGATTGGTGAATGAAGTCGCACTCATGCCCAACTCGTGTGCGGCTTCGTTCATTTTCTCTACAAAGCGTTCGACCGATCCGCTAACACCTTCGGCAAGCACATATGCAATATCATTGGCTGAATAGATAATGAGCGCATCAAGTGCACGCGCAACTGAAACAGTTGATCCGGTTGGCACCCCCATCTTGCTTGCCGGTTGGCTACTCGCGCGCTTGGAAACTGTCAATTGGGTATTGAAGCTGAAAGTCGTATCCTGGTTCAGGTGTTTGAAGGTCAAATAGGCGGTCATCAATTTTGTCAGCGAGGCTGGATACCATGGGATGTCTTCTTGATCTGCATGAAGAACGAAGCCTGTTTCCACATCGATTACAAGTGTTGGATTTGCTTGCGCAGGAAAGTTGATGATGCAAACGGTTAATATTGAAAAAACAAGATGAAGGATCATTTTCAAGTTGGAATTCTATAAAATGGAGCAGGACGCATTTAACGAGGCTGGGTGTAGTCATAGCTTCTTGAAGCCGTGACTGCCTAGATGAACCCTTGCTTTTTAATCGTTGATTTGTCGAGATATTTTGGCTCAAATAAAGCTAAACGAGTGCTCATTGTCAAAGATCACTTAAAATAAACAAGGTATGGCCACGCTATTTATCCTCTTGCGCAATGCGCAACCTCACCGGTGCTCTGGCCGTAATTGGCATCTTTCGAAGCTGGGTAAAGATAGCAGTTAAACGAGATGTTATTAGGCATCAAGCAGTTTTTAATCTGCCTCTACCGTTAGGAAAACACTGGTATATTAGCGTAGCTGAACAGCACTTAAATAATACATTCACGTTACTGTTTGATTGATTTATAACTGTCATGCAGGATACTTGAATGTCAAAATAAAAATGATTGTAGTATGAAAAGTCAGCGGACGCATGTGACTTGCAATAAAACATGTTGTCTGAATGTTTATAAAGTTGGATAGCTCACACTAATATTTGACCAACGTTGCTTCTAGTTAGGATCAGCATGCCGTTTCAGAATGTTGTTGAACTCTCGCACGGTAAGATATTCGCACTACAGAATGAGATTGAATTGGATGGGATGGTCAGCGCCTATCCACAATCGGAGCGCGGATATAGCGTTTCTAATTGCTATCTATTAAGAGAACGTACAGCCGCTTATCTGATCGATACTGGGTATGGCGCTCATGAACAAAGTATTCTTTCTCAGCTTGCCTCTATTATTGAGCCGGATGTGCCCCTTACATTAATCCCAACCAGGATTAATGAGTTCATGTCTGTAGGGAATGGTCAGGCGATTGCAAAAGTATTCAACGTTGTTGGTAGTTATGCATCTCAACCCAATATCGCCGATTGGCTCGATTTCGAAGCTATCGACGAAACAACGACTCGCTGCGAGATCCCGACAACCCTGCTTAGGGGCTTGTTGACATTGAATGTAGGCCATGGTGGTGAGCGCGAGATTGATGTATTCAGTGCACCGCTACGCCTTATCAATACAACTTGGGTTTATGATCCCGAAACACGCACTCTATTCAGCTCAGACATGTTTTCGCACCGTTCTCAACCAAAAAGCGGTGGTCCGTGGGTGATAGAGGCAGACCATATCTCTGATATGTCTTTTGTCCGATCGTTTTTGTTGAATACACGTTATTGGTGGTTGGAGGGCGCAAACACTGAGAGTCTCAGGCGCGGGATTGCCGACGTTCATGAGCGCTATGAAATTGAAATGATAGCCCCTGGTTATGGGGGGATATTCAAAGGACGTGAGCTAGTTGATCAACAATTCGCCATTCTAGACCAGGTGTTGCGCGAGCTCGATCGGTCGGTGGTGACCCCTGCTTATGTGCCACGCGGATTGGAGCGATAATCCAGATGAGTAATAATCCTCTACCTCGTGAAATTGCCGACGGAATCTTCTGGCTTGGTGAATGTCTTGAGCAGCGTTATCAAGGGAAAATCTATCACGGCTATAATTCGACTTATCTAATTGTCGGGACCGAAGCGGCAATGTTGGTAGAGACGGGGCATCCGAAGGATTTCCCAGTCATCGAACGCCAAATGCGAAATGTTTTGCAACAGTGTAAAGTGCCGCTACGCCATTTGTTTATTACCCATCAGGAAACTCCACACTCAGGAGGGTTGGGTCGGATGTTGGCGAAGTATGATGAGATTAGCGTTCATGCGGATCTTTGTGATTATCATCTCGCTTTTCCGCAATATACCGACCGGATGGTGGCGATGGAGGTGGGAGACGAGATTGATCTTGGGGGACGTAAATTCATTGCCGCGGAGCCGGTGGTGCGTGATATGCGAACATCTCTGTGGGGCTTTGATACCGGAGCCAAGGCATTGTTTCCGGGTGATGGCTTTGCCTACAGCCACTATCACTGGGATGGGCATTGCGGCCAGGTGGCAGAAGAAGCAACGTCACTGGATCTTGTCGAAGTATCGTCGGTCTTTGCCGAACTAGCTTTATTTTGGACAAATTTTGCTGATATGCAGCTTTATGTTGATCGACTTGAACAACTGGTTGCTGAACTTGGCGTTGAAATTGTTGCGCCAACTCATGGTTTGCCAATTCTCGATATTCAAAAAACCATGCCTAAGGTTTGCCACGGACTAATTTCTGCCGGGCAGCAAGCAGCTGAATAGACGGTCGGTTTAGGGCTCTAATTCTAAAAGAGGTTGGAGAGCGCGTCTACTCCGCCGCTTCTGCATAAGGTACATTACGTCCGCCATAGCGGCGCACACGAATGTTGGCTTGTTCGGCATGCCCCAGAAAGCCTTCAAGAACGCACAGTCGAGAGCAGACTTCACCAAGTTTAGTTGAAGCTTCATCTGAAAAGACTTTCTGGTAGGTGCAGGTTTTAAGAAACTTCCCAACCCAGAGCCCACCGGTATAACGTGCTGCCTTGCGGGTTGGCAGAGTGTGGTTGGTGCCAATCACCTTATCTCCATAAGCAACGTTGGTGCGCGGTCCTAGGAATAGGGCTCCATAATTAGTAAGGTTAGTCAAAAAGTAGTCTGGATCAGAAGTCATTACCTGGACGTGCTCTGAGGCAATACGGTCGGCCTCAATTACCATTTCGGCTTTGTTGGCGCAGATGATTACCTCGCCATAATCTTCCCAGGCCTTTGCAGCGACTTCTCCAGTAGGGAGGATTTTTAGCAATCGTTCGATTTCAGACATGGTGTCTGCGGCAAGTTTTGATGATGTAGTTAACAACACTACGGGAGAGGTTGGTCCATGTTCAGCCTGTCCCAAGAGATCAGTTGCGCAGAGCTCTCCATCAACCGTGTCGTCGGCAATGAGTAGCGTTTCGGTCGGACCTGCGAGAAGATCAATACCAACGCGTCCGAATAGCTGACGTTTTGCTTCAGCAACATAGGCGTTACCTGGCCCAACCAGCATATCAACCGGAGCGAGTGTTGAGGTGCCGAGTGCCATGGCGCCTACTGCCTGAACGCCGCCCAGCACATAAATTTCAGTAGCTCCGCCAAGATGCATGGCCGCCACTATAGCTGGATGTGGTTCGCCCTTATGGGGAGGTGCGCAGGCAACGATGCGTTTGACGCCGGCAACATTGGCGGTAACGACGCTCATGTGAGCGGAAGCCACCATTGGATAACGGCCTCCTGGCACATAGCAGCCGACAGAGTTTACCGGAATATTGCGGTGGCCTAGGATGACTCCAGGCATAGTTTCAACCTCAACATCGAGGAGTGCTGCGCGCTGGTGGGTGGCAAAATTACGCACCTGGTTCTGAGCAAACTTAATATCTTCGAGGTCGCGCTTTGCAACCTTTGACATGGCGGATTCTATGTCGCTGTTGCTTAGACAAAAGTTTTCCGGCGACCAGTTGTCGAAGTTTTCCGAAAGCTGACGGATTGCGGTATCGCCATTGGATTCGATGTCGGCAAGAATAGCCTCGACTGTCTCACGCACTTTGTCATCGGCTTCGCGACGGACCACATGGTTCATGCCGCGTTTTAAAAATTCTGCCACTTTGGTCTCCTGTCGAGCTACGTGCGGGGTCTATTTAAGTACTTGCGGATTAATTGGTGAGCCAGTTGCCCCAGTGATCACAAGGGGGGGGCCGCAAAATAGAAATTCATAGACGTTGTCATTGGCGCAGTCGTCCGCGAGTTCCTTCAGAAAGAAAATCTCTCCCATGCAAAGTCCCATTGCAGGAATAACAACCCAGTGCCAGGGTTGATTTGCTTCGGTCGTTTCATTAGGGCGCACCTCGACGCCCCAGGTGTCGGAGCAGATCGCCGCAACCTCTTTCTCGTAGCACCAATAGCAGTTTTCGAATTTAACGCCGGGAGCATCACCTCCGGCATAGCCACCCCATTCGCCTTCGGCCATGCAGCGCTCCATCTGTCCGGTGCGGACGATGACAAAATCAGCGCGCCGAATTTCGATGCCCTGGGCTTTGGCGCATTCATCAAGTTCAGCGTTGGAGATTGATTCTCCATCCTGCAGCCAATCAACTCCCCGATGACGAGCAATATCAAGCAGTACGCCGCGGCCATTCATCTTGTCGCGGGAGTGCTCGATGCCCAGCACCGATAGACCGCGAGAATCTATTAACTTTGCATCGTGGCCGTTATAGGCCTTGTCTTCAAAGAATATGTGTCCGAGTGCATCCCAGTGGGTTGCACCCTGAATGCATAAATTCAGCGTGTCGTCGGCATAGCGGATCTTATTCCAATCTTGCTGTCCGGCAACAGCATCGGTACCGGTTGCCAGCATCTGGTGAATTGGGTTGAAACGTCCTCCAAACAAACCAGTTTGTGGACCATCACGATCGAGTGGTATGCCAAGAGAAAATACTTTTCCGGTTTTCACCAGCTTGGCTGCCTCAATGATGTCTTCAGGAGTGACGAGGTTGAGGGTACCTATGTGATCTTCTGATCCCCAACGGCCCCAATTTGAAAGTTTTTTGGAAGCTTGTTCAATGGCCTCGCGGCCAACCTTAATGTCCATATTTTCTCTCCTCAGCACCAGATCTTCTGTTTGGGCTGGATATTTTGGTGATTGAACGAAGTATGTTGATGGCTGTCAAATTTTATGTAGGCGTGTCATTGCGCAGTCCAGCCACCGTCAATCCTCAGGCTATCTCCAGTGATCATGGAGGCAGCCGGCGATGCCAGAAAGACTATCCCGGCTGCGATGTCGTCGGTGGTTGCAAGTTTTTTCATTGGAATCATACCGTAGACAAAATCGTGGAATTCCTTGTTTTCGAACATTGACTTGGTCATCGGTGTGTCAACGAAGGTTGGGGCAATCGAACAAACTCGGATCCCGTAGGGGGCAAGTTCAACTGCCATGGCCTTCGTTAATCCTTCTATGGCATGTTTGGTTAGGCAATACACCGTACGTCGGGGTGAGCCGACATGACCCATTTGCGATGACATGTTGATGATGACGCCAGCATTATGCTTCTTCATTGTTATGGTGGCGGCCTGCGCAGTTTTGAATGCGGCACGAACGTTTAAATTTAGCATCAGATCAAGCGTTGCATCATCAATTTTGTCGATCGGCATAGGCTTGTTGGTTCCGGCATTGTTAAGGCAGATATCAAGACGTTCAAGATCTATCATTCTCTGGTAGAAAGCATTATCGGTTACATCTTCAACCCAGATGTCGATTTTTCCGGGTGCTAAATCGCTAAGCGATTGTAAATCGCTCCTGGTTCGTGATACCGCGACTACTCGGGCGCCGCAACGCGAAAGAGAAAGTGCTGCAGCGCGGCCTAAACCACGTCCCGCGCCTGTCACGAGAGCAATTTTTCCGGTAAAATCGTAAGGTGCTTCGGCCCTAAAGGCGCTGTTATCATTTGAGGACATGGCGTGCCTATTTGCGTTTCTGTTTGGTCTGCATGCGGTTAGAATTATCCGCACGACCGAGTGTGGTGGGTGCAGAAACAGATGATCTTGCCGCCAAACTTATCAGCTTCCCTATCGTTTGGAATGGATGCGTGCTGGATTATTTTGTGGCCTTTTTTGATGTCTCGTCACGGTACCAGTCTAGGATCTCATCGCCAGTCATGAATATCACGCCTTCTTGTGATCTTATGTAGTCGAGTAATGCCTCCACATGGGAAATCCGGTGGGGAACTCCGGTGATATAGGGGTGCATGCTGAGTCCCATAATCTTAGCGTTTCCGATGCTTTCTGCATAAAGTCTGTCAAATGTTGCGCGGCCGCGTTCATAAAAAACAGAGCCTGGCTGTTGTTGAATCACGTGTACGACAATGTCGTTGGTTTCAATTGGGTAGGGGATTGACCAGATTGGTCCATGCTTGGTCTCAATTTCTACTGGTAGATCATCCAATGGCCAGTCGGATACATAACGGATACCATTTTCATGCAACAGATCGAGAGTGTGCTCCGTTTCTGTTAGGCCCGGGCTCTCCCACCCCACTGGCGGCTTCCCGGTAAATGCCTTAATGGCCTCGACGGTGTCGCGGATCGCGGAGGCCTCATCTTCGAGCGAATGTTGCGGACGCTGCTCAAATCCGTGGCCCATGAACTCCCAGCCTGCTTCATGTGCGGCTTGAGCCACGCGCGGATAGGCATGACAAACCCGACCGTTGATAGCGAGAGTAGCTCTAATGCCACGATCTTCGAATGCTTTTAACTGGCGCCAAAATCCAACCCGCATCCCATATTCATGCCATGCCCAGTTGGGTACATTGGGCATGAGCTGTTGACCCATGGGAGGTGGAAGTACGTTGCGTGGCTGATTACGATCAATGCGCCATTCTTCGACATTCACGATGGGCCAGACACAGATGCGCGCGCCTCCTGGAAGTTGCAGCTTTGGCCGGTCGACAAATGCCTGGTATTTAATACGGTCTGAGAGTAGTGCCATCCTGATATCCACAATGTTTGAGTTAAGAGTATTTCACCTGTAAGGGACAGTCTTCAAGCATGACTGCCGCTGGTCAACCACCTAAAGAAAATTATACTCTTTCGGCGCGTACAGCGTTTCGGGGCACAGGTGTTAATCCGCTTGCTTGACTTGTTTAGCATAAGCCAAATAGCTGATTAGCTCCAATTGTTACTGTTAGAGGATTTATATTTATGGTTATCCGTCAAAAACCTAGAGTTAACCGCCATTCGAGTGCACATTGTCCGACCCATTCGCGTACTCATTTTACATCTGGTGAGGCACATTCAATCGTTGATGAGCCGATCGAGCGAGGTGGCACAAATAAGGGACCGGCTCCGACAGATACTCTGATTGCAGCTCTTTCTGGATGTACCAATGTGATCACTCATAAAATCGCTTATGCTAACGATATTCACTTGGATGGCATGGATATCGAAATTGACTGGGACTTCGATACGCGCGGGGTGCAGTTAATTGAGGAGATAGATACGCCGTTTACTTCGATTACGTTGAAGATTGTGCTGAAAGGAAATATTAGTCCCGATCAGATCATCTTTTTGCAAACTGAATTGAAGAAATATTGTCCACTGGCAAAGCTCATTCGCGCTGCGGGAACGCAGTTGAATGAGGAATGGAGTGTTGCCGCTTAAGGCTGGTTGCTGCGAATTATCTGATGAGTGTTAAAATCCTGTACGGCGACCTCTTCGATTCTATTTGAGTAATAGTGTGCGACCTGAACGCCTCAACTGGTTGGCGCTGATCCAACAAGCGGAAATTCAAAATGACAACGATGCATGAAATCGGCCCTCTCAGCGGCCTTGTGGTGTTTGATTTAACCCGAGTTCTGGCGGGACCTCATTGTACTCAGATCCTTGGTGATTTGGGGGCAGATGTGATCAAGATTGAGCGGGCTGGTATTGGGGATGATACCAGAAACTTCGCGCCTCCCTATATGCCAACCGCAGATGGTAGCGATTCGAGCGAAAGTGCCTATTTTTGCGGTACCAATCGTAACAAGCGCTCGATAACGCTCGATATTGCAAGTGCCGAGGGGCAGGATCTGGCCCGGAAACTGATCGCCAAGAGTGATATTTTGGTGGAAAATTTCAAGGCTGGTGCACTTTTCAAATACAAACTTGACTATGAGAGCCTGCGCGGTGATTACCCTGGATTGATTTATTGCTCGGTGACTGGTTTTGGTCAGACAGGGCCGTTTGCGGAGCGACCTGCCTATGACGCGCTGATACAAGCTATGGGCGGGGTGATGAGTTTGACAGGGGCGCCGGAAGGAGAGCCAATGAAAGTCGGCGTTTCAATTGCCGATCTCATGGCTGGTATGTATGCAGCGGTGGCAATTCTTGCCGCTGTACGCCATCACGGTAAAACTGGCGATGGACAGCATCTCGATATTTCGATGCTTGATGCGCATGTTGCCTGGCTCGCCAATCAGGGTATGAATTATCTCGCGACGGGAGAAAATCCTGAACGTCTGGGTAATCAGCACCCTAATATAGTGCCTTATCAGGTGATGCCATCAAAGGATGGATATTTTGTTTTGTCAGTGGCAAATGATGCGACATTTGAGCGGTTTTGTAATGTGGCAGAATGCCCAAATCTTTTGAAAGATGCCCGGTTTAGCACCGCGGTTGAACGGGTTAGAAATCGGGATATTGTAACTGAAACGCTTAATGAGATAACAGCTCGCCATCCAACAGATTGGTGGATAGGAAAGCTGGAATCTGTAAAAGTTGGTGTAAGTCCTATCCAAGAACTCGATCAGGTGTTTGCTCACCCCCAAGTCAAAGCGCGTGATATGGTGATTGAAATGGAGCATCCGGCGACTCCCGGACGACCGGCGACCTTAATTGGAAGTCCACTCAAGCTTTCGGCAAGTCCAGTCAGTTATCGCCGGCCCCCTCCCATGCTGGGAGAACACACCAATGAGGTGCTGGGCGAATTTTTAGGGCTCGGGGCCGACGATATATTAGATCTCAAGGATCGCGGTGTCATCTAGATATCCGCCCTAAGGGCTGTGACTGGATGTTGTTAATCAGAAAATTAACACTCACCTTATCGCTTAATAATTATTAAGTTTCATGGATATACAGATAATTCCTCATCTTATGGTCGAGGAATTATCTGGATCCAGATGACATGTTAGCCTATTAGGTGGTTTCGTTGGTATCGATTTCTGCTCCTTGGTGCGTGTAGGTCCGGCTTATATACCACTGATAAAAATCCCAGTAGCTCTCGTTTGGGTATTTCGGCGGATTATCGGGGCTAGTACAGGTAGGCAAGCACCCGACCTCGGTGTCGAGGCTGGTGTTGACGAAGCATGCAAAGGAGTAGCGGTCATTATCGCGCGGAGGCAGTACCCGATGCGGCGTGGCACGGAAGCGCTCATTGGTCCAGCGCTCAAGAAATTGACCAATATTCAATAGAATTCCATCTTTGGGTAGATCTGGCCAGAACCAGATTCCATCGGAACCCAAAACCTGCAAGCCACGTTCCTTGGCAGGTGGTAGGAATGTCATGAAACCGGTATCGGCATGGGCGCCTAGCCCAAATTCATTTTCGCCAACATGTTCGATTGGGGGGTATTTTGCTAGCCTGAAATAGGTGTAGCTTTTTTCGAAATATGGATTGAAATAATCTGGCTTTAGATCTAGTGCGACCGCCCACACCGGCAAGGTACGTTTGCAGATATCCATCACACGATTCATGTAGTGTTCAATTGCATTCTTGAAGTCAGGCATCCCTACTGGCCACTGATTCTGCGAATAGAACTGCTTGCCGGCCTTCACATTTGGGTCATCTTTGTCGTACTCTGTGGCTAGAACCAGACACTCCACCGTGTCGAGTTTTGTGTGTTTTTCATATGTGGAATGCGTGACAATGGTGGCCTTGCCGGGTATGAAACCGCGCTGATGCTCATTAACCTTGATAGCCATCTTCTGATCGGATGGTAGCGCATGAAACCGACGCACCTCGGTTTCCATCCGCTCGATCTCTTCTTCTTTTAGGCCATGGTTGATGAGGCAAATGAAGCCGACACCCTCAGCAGCCTCGCGCCATTGGACGGCAAGGGCTTCAAGTGCGCCCGCTTTGCCAGCAAAAAATGGACCAAGATCTATTTCAGGTAATCGGCGGGTGGGTGTATCAATATCGCGGACGTCGATGCCTTTTTCACTCTGGGCTGACATTATGTTCACTCCAAGGATCGATTGATGCTTTAATCTTAGTGTAATAAGGCTGCCGATCAATTGGAAGATGATATGATCAATTAAAATGCTACTGACTGTTGGAGAGGAAATTAGTATGAGTGAACAAATTGGCATTGTCGGACTTGGTATTATGGGCTCGGCATATGCGAAAAATCTGTCGGCGGCTGGTTGGGAAATTATTGGCTTTGATATAGATGAAACTCGCTTCGATGCACTTGGGAATGCTCGAGTGATCCGTGCGGTTTCTCCGGCTGATGTTGCATCGAAGGTTGATCGCATCATTACCTCATTGCCGAATCCGGCGGCATTGGCTGCGGTAGCTCAGGAAATTGCAGGCTCAGGGCATCCAGTGATTGTTGCGGATACTTGCACGCTAAAAATGTCTGACAAGTTGGCTGCTCGTGATGTTTTTGAGAAAGCAGGCATGACCTTGCTGGATACTCCAGTCAGTGGCACAGGCCATCAGGCGGCCACCGGTGATCTTGTCGTATTTGGTTCCGGCGACAAGGACTCGTTTGAGAAGATACGACCTGCTTTTGAGAATATGGGTAGGCTAGTTCATTATCTCGGTGAATTTGGCAATGGCTCGAAAATGAAATTCGTAGCTAATCTTCTTGTTGCAATTCATAATGTCTCGTCCGCAGAGGCAATAACATTCGGGATGAAGGCGGGCATTGATGCACAAACGGTTTATGATGTTATTTCTACTAGTGCAGGTACCTCGCGGATGTTTGAAATCAGAGGTCCGATGATGGTTGAGGGTATCTATGATCACGATGTATCGGCAACTAACAAGCTGATGCAAAAAGATCTATCGGCGATACTCGACTATGCCTCGCAGATTGCCTGCCCAACGCCGATGTTGAACCTTGCCGCGGATATGCATCTATCTGCAGTTGCGCAAGGATTTGAATTTGAGGATACTGCATCGGTCTGTGCTGTTACCGATCGTAGGGCTGGTATTGAGCGTAAAAGCTAAGATCAGATTGAGCCGTCGTAGACGGCGGCTCAATTATGTTAGATATACCTCAACCCCAACTTTTTTTATTTTTACCCTAGGGTTATGTCGATTTATTACGTCTAATGGTAGGAGGGGATGATGAGGCTAGCCATAGTCACCTAATTCCCGTGCTCTTGTGTGTCAGGCGGGGATGGTTGAATTTAGGTGCCTAAAGTTGGCACATTTTGGAGAAGACATGGACGATATCCATATTGAAGCAACACCTGATACCGTTCACTGGGGTTATCTCGGAGCCGACATTCCCCCAGTCGCGCATATAGATAGTGGTGCTCGGGTTACAATTTCTACCGTATCTGGACTTCCAGAGGTTATAGCTGACTCACCTTATCCTATTCCGCCGGCTCTGGCATCCGTTCATAAGAATGTCAAAAAGAGATTAGTCCCAGGACATATTTGCACCGGACCGATCGCCGTTCAGGGTGCCCGCCGCGGTGATGTCCTACAGGTTGATATTGAAGATGTCACGCTTGATAGCGATTGGGCCTATACTGGGATTCGGCCGCTGAAAGGTGCGTTGCCTGATGATTTTGACGAACGGCAAATGACCTATCTGGAAATTGACAGAGTCAAGAACATCGCGCGCACGCCATGGGGTATGGATGTTCCGCTCCGACCATTTTTTGGTGTATTGTGCACTGCGCCGCCATCATCATGGGGCGAGTTATCGACCGTTCCGCCTAGGCGAAATGGTGGGAATATTGATAATCGCGAGCTGGTCGCGGGATCAACGCTTTATCTTCCAGTTTATGTTGATGGAGCTTTATTTTCAGCTGGAGATGGTCATGGAGCGCAGGGCGATGGTGAAATCTGCACTGCCGCTGTTGAGATGGGAATGCGCGGCACATTCAAGTTGACAGTGCGCAAAGATATGTCACTTGAATGGCCTTTGGCTGAAACCGATACCCATATTATCACTATGGCATTCGACCCTGATCTTGATGACTGCGTCGTGATAGTTGTTCGGCGCATGATTGATCTTCTTGAAGAGCACTGTGGTTTGAGCCGTGCCGATGCCTATACGCTGCTGAGTTATGCTGGAGATTTACGCGTTACTCAGGTCGTGAACGGGAATAAAGGCATCCATCTCATGTTAAATAAGGACTTCTTCCACGGAAAAACTCTGCGAGCCTGAGATATAATAAGCCACGCGCACGCGAGTGAATAGCCGTTAAAAATCAAATCCCCCCTGGGCAGCATGATCTGTCAGTCTGGATTGTGGTCGTGCGCCGATATGGGAGATGATTTCAGCAGCACATATTCCCCCTAGACGGGCGCATTCGATCATGGGGAGGCCGCGTGCGATACCGGTTAAAAATCCGGAAGCATAAAGGTCACCGGCGCCGGT
>CAUZRD010000051.1:0-12586 GCA_963582255.1 Alphaproteobacteria bacterium
GTTCTTCAACGGCACTAAATCATGCTCGTGGAGAACCTCGTCGGCCTGCAAATAAATAGCCCAGCTACCGGTGCAATTAAACAGTGCAATATTGGTCTGCTGTGCGAGTACAAAGCCACCGGTTTTTATATTGGTATTCCATTGACTCTGAACGATCTTGATCTTGTCATCGTTGATTGAGCGCACGAGTTCTATGGTTCCATCTTCATCCGGAATGCCCACATTCACGATAAATTCATCAACTAGTGGGAGCGCGGAGAGGATTGCTTCACGCAATGGATAGTGGAATTTGACGGCATTTTTGGCGAAGGTAAAAGCAGAAATCTTCATCATGTCACCCGCTGAGTAGCCATTTTGTCTGGACTTTGAAGATGCAGTCGTGATTGGCGATGACTTTCCACGTTGTGTTGCGGGTGTCGATCACGATCTGCGATGCGTCGACAAGAGCGTACCAGTCGATACCTTGATGGTCGGTAACAATCTGGTTCTGTCGAAGTCCCGATGATCCCGGGGTTGAGCTCGAAAGAGGGGTGGCCAGTGAGAATGCTATATTTGCGAGCGAGTTTGATTTCAAGAATGAACGGATCTTGGTAACGCGTCTACGCACCGCTATTTTCAAGAAAATCAATGACTTTTAGTGAAAGGTTTTCATGCAATTAATAAATTTTTTCTTATATCTCATGTCAACGATTAAAATGCAACGCAGCACTCAGTCCTCTCCCTGTCTTCTCATTGAAGATTTTGGTAGTCTGATTATTCAATTCGATATCGTTGTGAATATGATATTGCAGAAGCAATTTTGAACTAGACTAAGGCGTTAAGATTTTTGGAATCGGAGTTCAATGATATGGATGGGCAGTTATTGTTGGCCCTAGTCGTTGCATCGGGAGCTATCAGCTTTACCATAATCGTTCAGTTGATTGGGTTTTTGACATGCATATCCCTTGCCCGTCCGAACTCGCGCTCCAGTCACCAGGAAGCGACACCGCAAGGTGGGGGAGTGGGGATTGTTGCCGCTACATTGTTGATCGCTGGAGCGGGGAGCTGGTTGTCTGGGGCTCTTACAGATGAATTTGCCATCCTAGGGATCGCGGTGTTGGTCCTTACCGCGGTCGGCGCAGCCGATGACATCAGGCCGCTTTCGGTTGGAGTAAGGCTTGTGGCTCAAGTTTTATGTATCGGGCTTGTTGTTTTTCATACTTTTGACGAACTCACTCTATGGACAGGCTTGGTATTTATCGAAGGCGCGCTAATACTCCTTACGATCTTGGGGCTCTGGTTCGTCAATTTAACAAACTTTATGGATGGGCTCGACTGGCTAACCGTAGCTGCTGTAACGCCAATCGCAGCCACAATTTCTTTACTTGGACTTACCGAAAATTTCAGCGTAGAGGTAGCAATATTGTCCTGCGCGCTTCTTGGTAGTCTTTTGGGTTTTTCGCCGTTCAATCGACCCCCTGCTCGGCTGTTTTTGGGCGATGTTGGTGCCCTGTCTATCGGGCTGATGGTGTTTTGGATGCTATTGAAGCTGGCTCTGGTCGGTGGTGTTGTCTCGGCAATAATTTTCCCGCTTTATTATCTGGCTGATGCGACGCTCACACTTGCACGGCGTTTCCTAAGTGGTGAGACTTTCTGGCAAGCCCATCGCAGCCATTTCTATCAACGAGGGCATGGGAGCGGTATGAGTGCATTATCTGTTGCTGCCTACATATTTACTGTGAACTGCGCGCTTGCGGGGTTGGCGGCATTCTCATTTTTTCAAGATGAAATTACTAATCAGCTGTTAGCACTTGCCGTTGCGCTGGGGCTCGTTGCCGTGTTGCTGTGGAAATTTTCCTCATATTCGTCCCCTTCAGGGACAATTGTACAATAGGCTAAACGAGAAATGTAGCTAGCTTTGTGCATTTCTTACCTTTGAACCTTGCAGATGAAAGTTGGTAGGCCTGCATACTTGTGGGTAACATGGCTCCATGGTTGAATTCAAATAGCGTTTGGCGATGTGCATGCACGCATATTGTTAGGTGCCTGGAGAAAAATATGATCGAAGAAATCGGAAAACGTCCACTGCGCAATTTGCGTTCGCAGCAATGGTTTTGCCAGCCGGGAGACCCCGGCATGTCAGCTCTCTATGTGGAGAGATACATGAATTGGGGGCTAAGCCGGGAAGAGTTGCAAGGTGGGAAACCTCTCATTGGTATTGCGCAATCTGGATCTGATTTAAGCCCATGTAACCGGCATCACATCCAGCTTGCTCTAAGGTTGCGTGAAGGTATTCGTGAAGCTGGAGGTATTGCCTTTGAGTTCCCGGTTCATCCGATCCAGGAAACAGGAAAAAGACCAACGGCCTCACTCGATCGGAATCTTGCCTATCTTGGGCTAGTCGAAATCCTGTTTGGTTATCCTATAGACGGAGTGGTGCTGACAACAGGATGCGATAAAACCACGCCATCGCAATTGATGGCGGCCTCCACGGTCAATATTCCGGCCATCACGCTCAATGTAGGCCCGATGCTGAATGGCTGGTACAAGGGACGGCGCACTGGTTCTGGGACCATTAAGTGGGAAGCAAAAAAGCTTAAATCCGCGGGTGAAATCAGTGATGAGGAATTTGTTGAACTGATTGCTTCAGCTGCGCCATCTCCTGGGCACTGCAATACAATGGGTACTGCGTTGACGATGAATTCTCTGGCGGAGGCGCTAGGAATGATGCTGCCAGGTGGCGCGGCAATTCCTGCGCCGCATCGTCAGCGTGGAGAAATTGCTTATCTTACCGGCAAGCGTATCGTTGACATGGTGCTCGAGAATATTCGCCCGAGTGACATTATGACGCGGAAATCTTTCGAAAATGCGATTGTCGTTAACTCTGCGATTGGCGGTTCAACCAATGCGCCAATTCATCTAAACGCAATCGCGAGGCATCTGGGCGTCGAGCTCAATAATGATGACTGGGAGCAGGTTGGATATGAAATTCCGCTGCTAGCCGACATGCAACCAGCAGGCCGGTTTTTAGGTGAGGATTTTCATCGTGCCGGCGGTATTCCAACCATTGTTGCTGAATTGATTGATGCTGGTCTGCTGCCCCATCCTGATGCGATGAATGTCAATGGCTTCAGTATTGGCGAGAATTGCAGGGGTGGTTTAAGCGAAGATTGCGAGGTCATACGCAAGCACACCAAGCCAATTCTGGAGCATGCAGGATTTTTGAATTTGAAGGGTAATCTATTCGATTCGGCTGTGATGAAAACTAGTGTCATCTCAGAGGTTTTTCGATCGCGTTATCTTTCCAACTCGGAGGATCCCAATGCGTTTGAAGGAGTTGCTGCCGTATTTGATGGCCGCGAAGACTATCATGCGCGCATTAATGATCCTTCTTTAAGTATAGATTCCAATACTATATTGATCATGCGTGGTGCAGGCCCGATCGGGTATCCTGGTGGAGCAGAGGTAGTGAATATGCAACCGCCGGATGCCCTTATCCGTGCTGGCATTCTCGAACTTCCCTGTATTGGCGACGGTCGTCAATCGGGAACCAGTGGTTCGCCATCTATTTTGAACGCCGCGCCGGAGGCTGCTATTGGCGGCGGTCTGGCGCTAGTTCAAACCGGAGATCGGATACGTATCGATTTAAATACGCGTGAGGCTAATATTCTAATTTCGGATAAGGAATTAGCCTTTCGCCAGGCTAACTTGAACGGTAGCCCAGCGTATGTTCCAGAAAGCCAAACACCGTGGCAGGAAATTCAGCGCTCTCTAGTTGGTCAATTCGATCAGGGCATGGTGTTAAAACCTGCTGTCAAATATCGCGATATTGGCGGACGATTTGTGCCGCGGGACAATCATTGAACCGGTTGTATTCAGTGTCTAACAAGCGAATATAACCTGAGGTTATGACCTCAGGATGGATTTTGCTTGGCTACTTGATGGGGAGAATGTGACATGGCCCAACCTCTTGCCGGAATTCGGGTCTTGGAATTTGCAAATTTTATTGCAGGTCCGTTTTGTGGAATGCTGTTAGCTGATATGGGTGCGGATGTTATCAAGATTGAACCGCCACGCGGTGATCTTGCTCGAGCGATACCGCCCATCATTAATGGTGAGAGCGCACCTTTCGCAGCATTAAACCGAAACAAGCGTTCATTGGCACTTGATCTAAAGACATCAGAGGGGCGTGATATCGTTTTCCGATTGGTCAAGGATGCCGATGTTTTTTTAGAAAACAATCGCCCAGGTGTTATGGATCGGCTCGGACTTGATAGTGTGGCAATCAAGGAATGTAATCCGCACATCGTTTATACCTCTATTTCAGGGTTTGGCCAGACTGGACCTGATCGCAATAGGGGCGGTGTCAATTTAATAGTAGAGGCAATGGCCGGTACGCTATCGGTAATTGGCAAGCCTGGGGAGATGCCGATGCGACCGGGTCTCCAGACGGCAGATATATTAGGCGCTATGTTTGCTGCATATTCCACACTTGCTGGATTGGTGGGCGCGGCGCGCCATGGGGAAGGACGTATTAGCGATGTGTCTCTGATTGAGGCGTCGATCGCTGCAGCGGTGTGGGAGACAGCGGAATATTTTGCAACCGGCGAGGTTCCTAAACAGATGGGCCATTCCCATCGTGGAAGTGCGCCTTATCAGTTGTTTGCTACTCGCGATGATCGATATTTAGCGATTGGCGCGCCTAGTAACGAACATTTCAGCCGTCTAATGATGGTGCTCGGTCTGGACGAGTATGTCGATGATGTGCGCTTTAATACCTATGCATCGCGTAAGGATAACGAGGATGAGCTGGTGCCGTTGGTGGCCTCGGGTATTTCAAAATGGGATGCGGTTGATTTTGAAGCAGTCATGGCAAAAGAAGGTGTTCCATGTGGTCCGGTTCGTACTTATGAAGAAGCGTTGGCTGATCCGCACAGCAGAGCTCGCCAACTTGTTGTATCGGTCAACCATCCGTTGCATGGAGAGATGAAAACCGTTCGTAATCCGGTGGTAATGGATCACGATGGTCCGGAGATTAAATGTGCAGCACCCCTTCTGGGGCAACATTCAGTTGAAATTCTTGACTTAATTGGCATCGATGGCGGTGCGCTGGACCAACTTATTAAATCAGGGGTGACGTTTGTACCCGCGCTAACACAGCCATCTGAAACTGCAAAATAGGAGGTATACTATGGATGAGATCTATACCATCGGGGAACGGGTTGGAGGCCTGTTGAAGGCACGAGGTGAAACGATATCGGTTGCGGAATCGGCTGCCGGTGGGTTGATATCTGCCGCGCTTTTATCTGCGCCTGGTGCTTCCTCCTATTATCTTGGCGGCGGGGTTATTTATACTCACGATGCGAGGCGAGGGCTCATAGGCCTTATAGGTGAGCAGGTAATCATGGACGGTGCTAGTGAGCCATTCGCGCTTTTGATGGCATCGTCGATGCTTCAACGTGTCGGATCAATCTGGGCGATAGGCGAGTCAGGCGCTGCTGGACCAACGGGCAGTCGCTACGGCCACCCGTCCGGTTATGTGGCATTGGCGATCGCTGGACCGATTGAGCAGGTTAGCACAGTCCAGACCGGCTCTAACAACCGTCAGGACAACATGGTTTCCTTTGCGTGCGCAGGTCTGAAGCTTCTTGAAGAGGTACTCTCTAGGTGATTATTTTTCGGCATTACTTACCATCGCGGAGATGATTGCATCGCCCATGTCGTCGGTTGATGATTTTCCACCAAGATCGGGAGTAAGGGTTTCGCCTTTCAGCATCACCTCATCGACCGCCTCTGTGATCAATGATGCCGCGCTGCTTGCTAGTGGTTTGTCAAACCGTCTTCCAATCCACTCTAGAAGCATTTGACCTGACATGATGAGTGCGTAAGGATTAGCAATATTCTTGCCGGCAATATCGGGAGCCGAGCCGTGTGTTGCCTGTGCCATTGCTTGGTCGTGTCCAACGCACAAACCCGGAGCCAGTCCAAGCCCACCAACTAGCGCGCCTCCAATGTCGGTGAGGATGTCGCCGAACTGATTGGTGGTGACTATGACGTCAAATCTGTGTGGATCGGAAACGAGCTTTGCCGCTGAGGTGTCTATTAGCATCTCGTCAAATTCAATGTCTGGAAATTGGGTTGCCACCTTGCGGCATTCCTCAGCAAACATACCACAAGCTAAGCGATAAACAGGCTCCTTATGACAGGCAGTGACTTTCTTCCGCCCGCGTGCTCGTGCGGTTTCAAAGGCCTCGCGGGCGACTCTGTTTGAGCCTTTTCGGGTAATCACTCGGCTGGAAATGGTGATGTCATCATTGGGACGAAATTCGGCGCTACCTGCGACCACGGTTTCAGAATAGAGCATGCCCTCGGTTACTTCGCGTAGGAAAATGATGTCGACATTCTCATGGACAGATTTCACATTCGGATATGATCGTACCGGTTTAACGCTAGCAAACAGGTCAAAGTGCTTGCGGAGTGGGGGCATCGTCCAGGTAGCATCCCCGCGAGGGTAAGAATTGTGACCAATCGGGCCGGTGATGAAGCCGTGGGTCTTGGCAAGCCCTACCTTAGTAACTTCAGGGAAAGTATTGCCGTGGGCGTCATGACCAATTCGGCCAATAGGATACTCGCACCATAGTACGCTTTGGCCTGTTTGCGAAAGGGCTGCATCCATCACTTTGACGGCGATAGGGATGACTTCTAGACCGATATCATCGCCAAGAAGCACCCCAATAGTGATCTCACTCATTTTCTAACCCTTTCACTTTGCACGAATTGGTTGGTGTTGTGAGTATCATGATAAAGCTTGTCAATTGGCTTGTGCAAACGGTTGTGTTAATCAATTAAATTATCAATGCATGTGCGGGCTTGCGTGGTTGGGTTCCGTGGTGCTACGCCGCACGCACTTCTCATCATATCAGACTACTCAATTCAGCACATTCGAATTATGGGGCGAAGAAATGTCGGCGTCGCAATATGTCTATCAGATGCATCAGTTGTCGAAGACCTATCCGGGTGGAAAACAGGTGTTGAGCGATATCCGACTGTCTTTCCTTCCAGGAGCAAAAATTGGTGTTCTGGGTCCGAATGGCTCGGGTAAGTCAAGTCTATTGCGAATTATGGCCGGCATCGACAACGAATATCAGGGAGAAGCTAGGGCAGCCGATAACTTGACTGTTGGCTATTTGGCTCAAGAGCCCGAACTCAATCCGAAGAAAGACGTTATTGGTAATGTTCGTGAGGGTATTGCTGATGCTGATGCTTTGGTTGCCCGCTACAACGAATTGGCAATGAATTATTCTGATGAAACGGCCGAGGAAATGGGCCGTCTACAAGATGAAATTGATGCCAAGAATCTGTGGGATCTTGATGCGCAAATATCGCAGGCAATGGATGCGTTGTGCTGTCCAGCCGATGATGCCGATGTTGAAACTCTTTCCGGTGGTGAGCGTCGCAGGGTTGCGCTATGTCGGCTGTTACTCTCATCTCCGGACATGTTGCTGTTGGACGAGCCAACCAATCATCTCGATGCAGACACAATTTCTTGGCTTGAAACCTATCTCGAAAATTTTGAGGGTACGGTCGTGATGGTTACTCATGATCGTTATTTCCTAGACAATGTGACAGGTTGGATATTAGAGCTTGATCGCGGTCGGGGAGTTCCATATGAAGGAAATTATTCGACTTATCTTGAAGAAAAACAAAAGCGCCTTGCACTTGAAAACCGTCAGGAGGCAGCACTCCAACGCACGCTGGCGCGCGAGCTTGAATGGGTGCGCTCATCACCGCGAGCACGGCAGGCTAAATCTAAAGCAAGGCTGACGGCCTATGAGGATTTGCTGAGCCAGTCCGAACGAAATGATACCGGTCGGTCGCAAATCTCCATTCCCCCTGGTCCGCGCCTTGGCGATTTGGTGATTGAGGCAGAAAACCTCACCAAGGGGTTCGGTGAGCTATTGCTGATTGATGATCTTAGTTTCAGTCTGCCCCCGGGCGGTATTGTCGGTGTTATTGGTCCTAATGGTGCGGGTAAAAGCACACTATTTCGGATGATCGTGGACGCTGAACAACCCGACACGGGCACACTAGGTATAGGTAAGACCGTAGCTCTTGGCTATGTGGATCAATCGCGAGATTCTCTCGATTCAACGAAGACTGTATGGGAGGAGGTTTCCGGAGGTCTTGATGTTATCACTCTTGGCAAGCGTGAGGTACCAAGCCGGGCTTATGTAGGTACATTCAACTTCAAGGGTAGTGATCAGCAGTTGAAGGTTGGCCAGCTTTCTGGTGGTGAGCGTAACAGGGTTCATTTGGCAAAAATGCTTAAATCCGGAGCAAACGTCCTGCTGCTTGATGAGCCGACCAATGATCTGGATACTGAAACACTGGCAGCACTGGAGGCCGCACTTGAGGATTTTGCTGGATGCGCCGTCATCATTAGCCATGATCGTTGGTTTCTGGATCGAATAGCAACGCATATATTGGCGTTTGAGGGCGACAGTCATGTCGAATGGTTTGAAGGCAATTATGATGATTATGAGGTTGATCGGAAGCGCCGTCTGGGGACGGATGCAGATCAACCGCAGCGGACCAAGTTTCGCCGTTTCACGCGCAGCTAGGTATTTGGGAGTAACTAAGCTATTTCTCAGGGAGTTAGAGAGTTGGCTAATCCCACGTCTCCATCCAGTTGGAGACTTTCCGACCGAATGAAGCGAAATAGACCCACGGTCCAGCTTTCGTGCCGTTTCTGAAAGAACCGCGGATTTCACCCGTGACATTCCCCTGTGAAGGGAACAGCGGTAACCCTTTTGAAAAAGATAACGTCGCGTCTCACAAAGTCACTAAAATAAAGTGCCTGTATCATTGCGATTTAAGGGAACAGAAATAGGGTGACGATCAGTGGTGATAGGATGCGGGACATGGGGAGATGTTAGCACAGCTATTCATCTTCTGGTGACAGGATACCGTTCAGACAAAGTCTTCCATGTAGCAGAGTGCTGTCTGGTCCCACCATAGTGCCTACCTCGTGATGTTCGTCATCTCTAAATTCTCAGACGTATTTCTTCCCATCGGGTCAGGTGTCACGTCCCGCGCAGCTCAAAAGCCCCTCACTTAGTCGCCCTCTAGAGCCGCCTTATTCTTGCCTCTTCGGATCGATGGCACGATCATCAGCGCTAGCAGTGCCAGCCCGGCAATGAGAAAACCGGCGCTGATCGGGTGGGTGACAAAAATCGCAAAGTCACCGCGCGAAAGCAGCATCGCCCGGCGAAAATTTTCTTCCAGCATCGGACCCAGAATGAAGCCCAGAATAAACGGCGCGGGCTCGCAGTTGAGCTTCATGAAGGCGTAGCCCAGAATGCCGAAACCAACCATCACCCAGATGTCGATAGAACTATGGTTGACCGTGTAGATGCCGATGCAGGAAAACACGAGAATAATCGGATAAAGCCAGCGATACGGGATCTTCAACATCGATACCCACAGGCCGACCAACGGCAGGTTGAGAATGACAAGAAATAGATTGCCAATCCACATGGAGGCTATCAGTCCCCAGAACAGCTGAGGGTGCGCGGTGAGGATCTGCGGGCCTGGGGTCACACCCTGAATCATTAGTGCGCCAAGCATCAGTGCCATGGTGCCAGAGCCCGGAATGCCGAGTGTCAAGGTGGGGATGAAGGCACATTGCGCCGACGCATTATTGGCGGCTTCGGGGGCTGCAACAGCTTCAATCATACCTGTGCCGAACTTCTCCGGCGTGCGGCTGAGCTTTTTTTCCACCGCATAGGCGCCGAATGACGCAATAGTCTGGCCGGCACCTGGTAAAATGCCGAAGAATGAGCCTACTGCAGTTCCTCGCAAGATAGGCTTCCATGAGCGAGCTAGATCGTCGCGCGTGGGCATCAGACCGGTGATTTTAGAGGTGTAAATACTTCGGTGTTCGGTGTGTTCAAGATTGCGAATGATCTCGGCAAAAGCGAAAAGACCCATCGCCACGACAACAAAGGGAACGCCTTCGGCCAGTCCTGGAACGCCGAATGTATAGCGGTCAGCGCCGGTGTTGATATCCGTGCCGATAAGACCGAATAGAACGCCTAGCAGCGCCACCGCGATACCTTTGAGCATGGAGCCGTGAACCAGAATCGAGGTCGCTAGTAGCGCTAGTGCGATCAGCGAGCAGAATTCCGGCGCGCCAAAAGCTAGTGCGAGTTCGGTGAGCGGCGGCGCAAGCACCGCCAGCAGTACGACGCCGAAGCAGCCGGCTACGAATGAGCCGATGGCACTGATCGCCAGAGCCGGGCCGGCGCGGCCCTGGCGCGCCATCTGATAGCCATCAATGCAGGTTACAGCGGATGAGGATTCACCTGGCAGATTGACCAGAATGGCGGTGGTCGATCCCCCATAAGCAGCGCCGTAATAGATACCGGCCAGCATGATCATCGCCGCTTCTGGCGGCAGGCCAAAGGTTAGCGGCAGCAGCACGGCGATGGTGACCAGCGGTCCGACGCCCGGCAACACTCCGATGGCGGTGCCGACAAACACGCCGAGCATGCAATAGGACAGGTTGGACAGCGTGAAGGCGACCGAAAAGCCTAGCGCAAGATTTGAAAAAATATCCATTACCAAGGCCCCAGATTGAGCCTGATGTTCAGGCCGTAAACAAAAATGGCAATGATTACTCCGGTCAATACCAGGACCATCATGGCTACCTCAATGGCGGTGCCTTCGCGGCCAGCAAATCTGCCTATGATGATGAGGGATGCAAGCGCTGGGATGATCCCGAACTGATCAACCAGAATGCCAAAAGTGATGATCGCGGCGCTGATGAACAGCATGGGCCTGAGTTCAATCGTCGCCATCGGTTCGCTGGATTCGGGTTTTATGATCGCGCGCACCAGCACGATGAAGCCGAGCAGAGAAATCAACCCGCCGATCATGGTGGGAAAATAACCCGATCCCATGCGCGCTAGCGTGCCAATCGAATAGCCCTGTGCAACGATAATAGCGCCGAGGCCGAAAAAAAGGAACAACAACCCGGCCAAATGGTCCTTGGTCAGCCGCATGGGTTTACCGCCTTGAATGCAGAGAATTTCATGATATCCGCCAGGTTGGCGGATCTGCCCGGTCGGGCGCGAGGAAAAGGCGCGCGGTCCGGCCGGGCATGTTGAGTTAGGCTATAACTACTCGATCACCACCACGCCGTCTTCGACGAGCTTGGTGAAGGACTCAAGATTGATCTTGATCTTAGTGGCAAAATCCTCCGGTGTGATTTCAACCGTGGAAATTCCCATATTGCCGAGCGCCGCAACGACTTCTGCTGACTTGCCGGCGGCATTTCCCGCGGCGTTTAGCTTGGCGATGATCTCAGGTGGCGTGCCGGCTGGAGCAACCATGCCATACCAGCCAATATTGTCGTATTCTGGCATTCCGGCTTCGGTAAATGTCGGCGTGTCAGGCATTGAGGCAACACGCTTATCGCCGGCGACCGCAAGTGGAAAGATCTTGCCTGCCTGAATCTGACCCCAAACGGCAGTGGAGGAGAAGGGACCTACGAAATAGTGAACTTCACCGGCGGCCATGCCACCCGCCAGCTTACCACCACCTTGATAGGGGATGTGCACGACGTTGTCGGAAATTTTCGCATAGGCGTTGAACATCGCAGTGGCGAAATGGCTGGTCGAGCCGACACCGCCCGAGCCGTAATTCAGCTCATTGGGATGCTCGTTTACGTAGTCGACCAGCTCTTGCAGGGTCCTGGGACCGAGATCTGTGTAGACCAGCAGTGCATTAGGTACATCGCCGAAATTGTAGATAGGGTCAAAGCTCTTGATCGCATCAAATTTGATGTCGAGCCCGCGCAGAGGTGCGATCGACAGCGATGACTGTGAGCCAACACCGAGCGTGTAACCATCAGGATCTGCTTGAGCTAGAATACCCATACCAATCGTGTTGCCCGCGCCCGGCCGATTCTCGACTACGATCTCTTTGCCAAGCTCCTTGCCTATTGCGTTTGCTAGAATTCGCGATAGCGTATCAGTGGTGCCGCCCGGCGTTTGCGGGACTATTAAGGTGATTTCCCGATCCGGAAATTCGCCGGCGAATGCCGGTGTCATTACGAGAGAAAGCCCTGCGATTGCAAGTCCAAGAAGTCGTATTTTCATTATGTTTTACTCCCAAAATGTTGTCTTTTTTTGACGTATAAGTATTCCTTTAATTGCTGGTTAGTCTAGTAGAAGCTGAAAGCTGCTTAAGGGATGATCGCTGGTTATGGAGTGATTACATTTTATAAAGTGATCACATCGCCCCCAATTCAATTTGCCGAAAGAAGAATTCAAATTGTTTTATCATCGAAGCAGGATAGCAAGGGCTGCGCAAGACCTTTTCATGTGATTTGTCCAAGGGCACGCGCTTTTTGTGGTGCGCAGGTCCACATTACAGACACTGCATGGTATGCATCATGGGGTGCAGTAGGGGGGGATAAAACCGGCCTTGGTCACCCCTTTTGCCTTTTGGTTGCTGTTCCGAGAGGCTTCCATTCCTCACTTTCTTCATCCCAACTTTCTAATACTGACTGCGCGGCCGCAAAGCGTGGTTAGTGCGTGGGAAG
>CAUZRD010000052.1:0-12500 GCA_963582255.1 Alphaproteobacteria bacterium
CGCTGATGTTTTTAACGGTGCGCGCGGACTGAATGATGCGTTTGATAGGATTAAAAGTGAAGGACACGGAGTATTAATTTATCTGCGCGAGGGCGCCGCCGGCGTTCCAGCTATCCGCCATACCCCAGATGAGAGTGAGAGCGAGAGCGTGGATGGAGATGATGCGTTAGTAGACTCATTTTCGTTCGAGAACACTCAAAGCGATGCAGCTCGGCTTGACGAATGGCGCGATATTGGACTTGGAGCTCAGATACTGCGCGATCTAGAGGTTAGTTCGATCAGATTGCTGGCATCAGGTTCACATCATTATGTTGCGCTATCTGGGTTTGGTATTAAAATAACAAAATCAAATATTCTTGATAGTTAATCCTGTTGGTTGCCATTTGCCTCACAATGCTAAAGTGGATAGCCCTGGGTCTTTTTAGTGTCCAAGTTCATTGGGTTAAATGGACGTGAGTTAGTCTGGCGAGGGTCATGCGTGTGAGTGGCAATCACGATCAGCGAGTGCAACTGCCTCAATATTTTGAAGGTAGCGCGATTTTTCCGGCCTCGTCTGCCGATAAGCATGTGGGGCAAAAGATTGTTAACCCTCGTATTAGGTCAATTTACGGGGCCCTGGATCTCGGCACCAATAATTGCCGTCTGCTTCTTGCCCAGCCCAACGAATCTGGCTTCAAAATTATCGATGCGTTTTCCCGAATTACCCGGCTGGGAGAGGGCGTTTATCGAACCCGCCACCTAAGCGAGGCGGCGATGATTCGTACCATTTGCGCCTTGAAGGTCTGCACTGAGAAGCTTGCCCGGAGTAATGTTCAACGCGCCAGACTGATTGCTACCGAAGCTTGCCGTTTTGCTAAAAATGGCCAGGAATTTGTGACCCGCGTTCATGAAGAAACCGGTTTGCAGCTGGAAGTCATCTCTAGAGAGGTTGAGGCGCAACTTGCTGTTGCTAGTTGCTCTCCATTGTTGAATTTTTCTTGCCGCTCTTCTCTTGTTTTCGATATTGGAGGTGGTAGCTCTGAAATTATCCTGGTGGGAATTGAGCCGGGTGGGACTTGCGCCGAAACAGTACCTTACAAGCCGATCCACAAGATCTTAGACTGGGTATCCTTGCCCGTCGGGGTTGTTTCGTTAGCTGAAAAATACGGTGAAATTGGAATCAATCGGCTACTATTTGAAACAATGGTCAATGATGTTAGCTCGCACCTGATGGCCTTCCGGCAATCAGCGTGTGTTGCTGCGGCAAGCGATGATCCAGAATCAATGCATTTTATTGGAATATCTGGGACCATGACCACGCTTGCCGGTATTCACCTCAATCTTAAGCGCTATGATCGTGCCCGAGTGGATGGCTGTTCGCTTACGTCCGATCAGGTCCGTGATGTTAGCGAAAAAGTATTGAATATGGGCTTTAAGAGGCGTGTCAAATCGCCTTGTATCGGCCCTGGAAGGGCGGATCTTGTGGTTGCTGGTTGTGCAATATTGGAAGCAATCATGCGCGCTTGGTCTTGCCAGCGTATTCAGGTTGCTGACCGTGGATTGCGCGAAGGGATGTTAAGTCAGCTGATGAATGAAGACGGTTACGTAATTAATCCCCAATTATCACTATGCTAGCTTTATTACTGATTGAATTGTACGGCGACTACTAACTCGTCCATTACCTAGAGCCCAGGAAATTTATGACTGAAGATCGTGGATTGAAGGTTAGAGTTAAAACCGCGCGTGGCCGGAAACTCTCATCTACCCTTTGGCTGGAACGCCAGCTGAATGACCCATACGTGCACGAAGCAAAACGCCTTGGGTTGCGCTCTCGTTCAGCGTTCAAGTTGAAAGAGATCAACGAGCGCTACCATCTAATTAAGCCAAATCAGTGCGTATTGGATCTGGGCGCGGCGCCCGGAGGTTGGTCGCAGGTTGCCGCCGAAGCGGTGCGTGCCGGTGAGGGTCCCGGGCGGGTAATTGCTGTGGATCTGCAGGATGTTGCGCCTATGGCCGATGTAGAAATTCTAAAACTGGACTTCATGGATTTTGGCGCGACTGAAAAGCTTAAACAGCAACTGGGCGACCAATCGGTGGATGTTGTTCTTTCTGATATGGCAGCGCCTGCAACCGGACACAAATCAACTGACCATTTGAAGATAATGGCATTGCTTGAAGCCGCATATGAGTTTGCGCTCGATATTCTCACCCCTGGTGGGACTTTCATGGGAAAAGTGCTTCAGGGTGGCACCGAGACGAGCATCCTAGCTGAAATGAAACGATCGTTTGCCAATGTTCAGCACGTCAAGCCCAAAGCAAGCCGCCAGGACTCCTCGGAGCTTTATGTTCTGGGGACGTGTTTACGCAAATCCGATTAATCCCTTCCAACTCTCTCTGAGCGATGCTAAACACTGCTATCCATCGGGCCGACTGCGCACAGCCGCATCGCGGCCAGCTCGTGACGTCATTGTGCGGCCGGGCACCGGAATGATCAGAGAAGCTCTTACGTTTGATGATGTTTTATTGTGTCCCGGCGCATCTGATATTCTGCCTAGTGAGGCAGGAACGGCCACTAAAATCACGAGTAAAATATCTTTAAACATTCCGATCGTTTCTAGCGCGATGGATACTGTCACTGAATCCCGACTTGCTATTGCCATTGCACAGGCCGGTGGTATTGGCGTTGTACATCGAAATTTAACTCCAGAAATCCAGGCTAACGAAGTCCGGCAGGTGAAGAAGTTTGAATCTGGCATGGTGGTTAATCCAGTTACAATCGATCCAACTGCGACTCTGTTCGATGCGTTGGAACTGATGTCAAAACATTCGATCTCTGGAATTCCGGTTGTTGAAAAGGCTGCTAGAGGATTATGTGCTGGCCTTCTGGTTGGCATAGTCACCAACCGCGATGTGCGTTTTGCCACTAATAAAGACCAGCCAGTACGTGAGTTGATGACCAAGGAGAACCTCATCACCGTGCGTGAAACGGTTGATACTGCTGAGGCCAAACGCCTTTTGCACCAGCACCGGATTGAAAAACTCCTGGTAGTAGATGATAATTATCATTGCGTTGGGCTAATTACGGTGAAGGATATCGAGAAAGCAAAACTCCACCCCAACGCTACTAAGGATGGTCAGGGTAGGCTGTGTGTAGCGGCTGCAACTGGAGTTGGAGATGATGGGGTTCAGCGAGCCGAGCTACTGATTGATGCCGGTGTCGATCTTGTGGTGGTCGATACCGCTCATGGTCATTCCAGCAGAGTTCTTGAGACAGTCACACGTATTAGACGTCTGACCAATCAGGTGCAGATGATGGCAGGTAATGTGGCAACGCCGGATGGCGCGAGAGCTCTTATTGATGCGGGTGCCGATAGTGTGAAAGTGGGCATCGGCCCAGGTTCTATTTGTACCACGCGCATCGTCGCTGGAATTGGCGTGCCGCAATTGACGGCGATTATGGATACCGCCGAAGTGACCACTAAAGCGGGGGTGCCATTGATCGCAGATGGTGGGATTAAATTCTCAGGAGATTTAGTTAAGGCCCTGGCGGGAGGTGCCCAATGCGCTATGATCGGATCTCTGTTTGCCGGCACGGATGAAAGTCCCGGAGAGGTTTATCTCTATCAGGGGCGCAGCTATAAATCCTATCGTGGGATGGGCTCTGTGGGTGCAATGGCGCGTGGATCTGCAGACCGTTATTTCCAGCAAGAAGTTACCGACTCGCTCAAATTGGTCCCTGAGGGAATAGAAGGCCAGGTTCCCTATCGTGGGCCGGTTGGCACGGTACTCCACCAATTGGTTGGCGGCCTTAGGGCAGCGATGGGATATACAGGTGCGCGTACAATCGCGGAATTACAGAAAAAGGCGGTATTCCATCGAATTTCATCGGCAGGTCTTCGCGAAAGTCATGCCCATGATGTTTTTATTACTCGGGAATCACCTAACTATCCGACCGGCCTGTGAGACCTGGTGCCCGCGCTTCGGCGGCAATCGAAATTCTGGATGACATCGGTCACTACCACCGTCCCGCGTTTGAAGCTATGCGCGACTGGGGCCGAGCTCACCGGTTTGCAGGTTCATCAGATCGAGCCGCGATCTCTAATCTTGTTAATGCGGCTCTACGCCGCCGTCAGTCGATCTCTTGGTTCATGGGTGAAGATACAGCCCGAGCCTTGGTGATTGGCGCCTTGCATCTTGTCTGGCAGTGGCCAGTCGATGACGTCGATACTCTGGCCGATGGTGCTCAGTTCTCGCCATTCCCACTCAGTCCATTGGAGCGACAAGGGCTCTCGTCGGCGAACTGTCTAAATAATGCGCCGCAGTGGGTAAGGGGTGATTACCCAGAATGGCTGGCAGGCGAATTATTAGATTCTTTTGGAGAGAGATGTGTGCAAGAAGGGGCCGGGCTTTCCGGTCGCGCGCCCCTTGATCTGCGTGTTAATACGCTCAAAACAAATCGGCAGTCTCTATTAGTGGGATTAGCTAAATTTGATGTCGTGCCCACAGATTTTTCTGAGGTGGGCCTACGTGTTGACTTGCCGGAGGGATGGTCTCGTCCGCCCAATATCGAGCGCCAAACCCTGCATGGCCGTGGCCGTTTTGAAATCCAAGATGAAGGGTCGCAGATAGCTGCATGTATGAGTGGTGCTCGGCCGGGAATCCAGCTCATAGACTATTGTGCCGGTGCTGGTGGTAAGACGTTGGCGATGGCTGCGCAGATGCAAAATAAAGGGCAGATTTATGCCCATGATGCCAATGCTGACCGCTTGCGTCCAATCTTCGAGCGTTTGCGCCGTGCCGGTGTGCGAAATGTGCAAGTAACAAGTGATGAGAGTGACTTAAAAAATCTTTTTGGTAAAGCCGATGTGGTGTTGGTTGATGCGCCATGTTCAGGCTCTGGAACCTGGCGGCGGCGTCCGGAAGCTAAGTGGCGGTTGGGCCAGAAAGCGCTGGAGTCTCGCCTTGGTGAACAAGCAGCTATTCTGACCCAAGCGGCTAGATATGTCCGCCCGGGCGGGCATCTTGTTTATGTGACATGCTCAGTTGTTGCGCGCGAGAATACAGGTCAAGTTGATGAGTTTATAGCAGATCATCCGACCTTTAAACTGTTGCCGTGGAAGGTAGCCTGGAGGGAGTGTTTTTCCAGCGATCCGCCAAATTCTGCTGACGGTAGTGAGCAAACACTATTGCTGACGCCGGCTAGTCACCGCACTGATGGTTTTTTTATCGCCATTCTACAGCAGGGTGATAACGGATGAGGCTATGATTGCCGGCGTTCGATTGAACGATGACTCTTGGCAAACGTTTTAATGCGATGGCAGATACGGAATAGTTTGCTAACTTGGCTTACTCCCACTATGCACCGAGACCAACATGTCAGAACATGACCGCATATTGATTGTCGATTTCGGCAGCCAGGTAACTCAGTTGATCGCTAGGCGCGTTCGCGAAGCTGGGGTTTATTGCGAAATTACTCCATTTACAAAAGTCATGGATGTTTTGCTAGACTTCAAGCCGAGGGGCATCATTCTGTCTGGTGGGCCAGATAGTGTCGTTGCTAAGGATGCTCCGCGGGCTCCGCTTTCATTGTTTGACGCGGGCGTACCGGTTCTGGGTATCTGTTATGGTCAACAGGTAATGGTGCATGAGCTTGGTGGTCAGGTAACCGCCTCAACCGGGCGTGAATTTGGTCGGGCCGAAATTAAAATCGTTGACGACGTTGGTTTTTTTGAAAATGTCTGGGAAATTGGCAGCCGGCATCACGTTTGGATGAGCCATGGAGACCATGTGTCTCAGTTGCCGGCAGGCTTTAAGGTTGTTGCAACGTCACCCGGTGCACCCTTTGCCGCTATAGCGAACGATGAAGCTGGGTTCTATGGAGTGCAATTCCACCCTGAAGTTGTTCACACACCTGATGGTGCTCGTCTGATAACGCGTTTTGTGCGAAATATATGCAATTGTTCGGGCGACTGGACAATGGCAACGTTTCGCGATGAGGCAATATTGCGCATCCGAGAGCAGGTTGGTGACGGCCGGGTGATTTGTGGCTTGTCGGGCGGTGTTGATTCTTCAGTCGCCGCTGTCTTGCTACACGAGGCGATAGGCGATCAACTCACCTGTATCTTTGTAGATAATGGCCTGTTGCGGCACGAAGAGGCCAAACAGGTAGTTGCCATGTTTCGCGGCCACTTCAATGTTCCGCTGATCCATGTAAATGCCGAAGATGAGTTCTTAATTGCTCTGGATGGGGTTAATGATCCCGAGCAGAAGCGTAAGATTATTGGACGGCTCTTTATTGAATTATTTGAACGTGAGGCGAAAAAAGCCGATGGCGCAAAATTCTTAGCTCAAGGCACCCTTTATCCCGACGTCATAGAAAGTATGAGTTTTGCCGGCGGATCATCAGTCACGATTAAAAGCCATCATAATGTTGGTGGCCTGCCTGAGCGGATGGATCTATCGCTAGTTGAGCCGTTGCGAGAATTATTCAAAGATGAAGTTCGCGATCTTGGACGTGAGCTCGGCCTGCCAGATACATTTGTTGGTCGGCATCCTTTCCCAGGCCCGGGGCTGGCCATTCGCTGTCCTGGTGCGGTAAGCCGCGAGAAACTTAAGATTTTGCGTAAAGCCGATAAAATCTATCTGGAGGAAATTAGTAAAGCTGGACTTTATGATGAGATCTGGCAGGCTTTTGCGGTGTTACTGCCAGTTCAAAGTGTTGGCGTGATGGGCGATGCGCGCACTTACGAATTTGTCTGTGCGCTTCGGGCTGTAACATCTCTTGATGGGATGACAGCCGACTTTTATCACTTCGACATGGAAGTGTTAGGTAAGGCTGCAAACCGTATAATCAATGAAGTTTCTGGGATTAATCGAGTCGTTTACGATGTAACGTCAAAGCCGCCTGGAACTATTGAGTGGGAGTAAAAAGTTAAGTCATAAAAACACCCTCCACGTCAGGCAGATTTCAGGTCATGAAATCTTTGGCGCCGTAACGCGAAAGGTTTGTTCTCCAGAATTTCATGTTCGCTGAGGCCCTGTAATTCATGGGGGAACACCAGCCATTTTTCGGTTTCATGCACATAGAAATCGGGTGTGGTATCGACTTTGCGTTTGCCCGGTTTGTAATACACGGTTGCCACGTTCATCGAGGGCGTGTTGCGCCGAGATAAATTTCGGATCGTGTCCAAGATCGCCTGGACGCTGTGCCCACTGTCGAAGACATCATCGATGATCAGCAAATTATCCTCCGCATTTACGTTTTCGATGATGTAATGCAGGCCGTGGACCTGCACATTGTCCCGGCGTTTGTCGATGCCATCATATGATGAAGTTCGAATGGCGATGTGGTCGGTCGAGATGCCGTGATATTCCAGTAATTCCTGCACGGCGATTCCAACCGGTGCACCGCCGCGCCATACCCCAACGAGATAGTTCGGCGTGAATCCTGAATCCAGAACAAGATGCCCCAAATGATAGGAATCCTGCAACAGCTCATTGGCGGTGATGAAGTGTTTCTCGATCATATTAGCGCTCTTCAACCACCGAACACGTAATGCAGAACACCCAGCACCGCCACCAGGAACACCGCTGGGCTGGCTTCAGTAATACGCCCACTGGCAACCTTAACGATGGCGTAGGTTATAAACCCGATTGCGATGCCGTTGGCGATGGAAAACGTCAACGGCATTAAAATCGCCGCTAACATAGCAGGGGCGAATTCGGTCGCGTCGTCCCAATCAATCTCGACGATGTTGCGTATGAAGAACGTTGCGACGAACACCAACGCCGCCGCCGTAGCAAAAGCTGGGATACTTTGAGCCAAGGGCGCTAACACGAGACACAGAAGAAACAGCAGCGATACAACGACTGCGGTCAATCCCGTGCGGCCACCTTCCTTGATGCCTGCAGCACTTTCGATATAGGACGTGGTGTTGGAGGTGCCAAATAGCGCACCTGCGATGGTGGCGACGGAATCGCTGATCACCGCACGGCCCACGCCGTCGATTTTGCCGTCAGCGTCAATTTTATCCGCCAGATTGGCGACGCTGGTCAGCGTGCCGGCGGTGTCGAAGAAATCGACGAAAAGAAATGCGAAGACCACGCCTATCATGGTCGCTGTTAACGCGCCGGTGATGTCGAGTTTAAACAATGTCGGCTCAAGGCTGGGCGGCAGACTTGCGACGCCTTGGAAGTCCGCGACGCCTGTGACCCAACCGATAATGCTGACGGCCAAAATTCCAATAATAATGCCGCCAGGCACGCGCAACCGGTCAAGTACAATCATGATGGCGAACGCCGCAGCGAACAGGATCACTGGCAGGCTGGTAACATCGCCTAAACCTACTAGAGTCGCGGGATTATCGACGACAACGCCGGCGTTTTTCAAACCAATGATGGCTAAAAATAATCCAATACCGGCGCCAATGCCCAGTTTCAGAGATTTGGGGATGGAGTTGATGACCCATTCGCGCAGCCCTGTCAGGCTCAAAATCAGGAACAGGACGCCGCTGACGAACACCGCGCCAAGGGCCACTTCCCAGGGTTGTTTCAGTCCCAACACAATACCAAAGGCAAAAAAGGCATTGAGCCCCATGCCGGGCGCAAGCGCGACCGGCCATTTCGCCCACCACCCCATGATGGAACAGCCCACGACAGCGGCCAAAATTGTTGCGACAAAAACGGAGCCAAAATCCATATCCGCCTTGGACAGGATGCTGGGATTGACGACGATAATATACGCCATCGTCAAAAACGTCGCGACCCCCGCCAGAATCTCGGTGCGAAATGAACTGCCTTTTTCTTCAATTCCAAAGTAACGATTTAACCAATCCATGATGTTCCCCACCCCTAGGCTAATGATATTTCTGATATTTTTCATATGATCTTTACGATCAGCTCATGTTATTTTACCAAATTACCACATTTTTTAAAGAGTTGTTTTCTCCAATCGCTCGACATCTTCAATTTTGACGAACTAGCGGCGTTCTAACTTCCATTTCTTGGTAATTTCTGACATCCAGACGCACCTCACGCGTCATTTTCAAATCGCCGTTGATTTCCCCCGGCCTACACTTGGACGGATCTTGGTCATAGGTCAGAGATCAAGGCCAAGATTTTGAACACGGTGACCTCGGCTAATTGGAACGTAATGTACCGGCCATGTTTGACGACCTTGACTCCGATCTTGACCAGCCTCTCATGTAACGTGTTCAATTTCACCCTTACCAGAATATTAGCAAGGGGCGAGGCCGAAGAAGTGGTGTCCATGTTTAAAGATAACTACAAAATCCCTTTGATCCACCGTGATGCATCCGAAATATTCATCAAAAATCTGGAAGGCAAAGCTGATCCAGAAACAAAACGCAAACTCTTAGGCGCCATCAAATCAACGAGATGATAGAGCTAAATGCTAAAAACACGTCAAGGCGCACGGTTTGTAGCACTATGACTGTATGGTTGACAGAATGAGACGCTGGCATAGTGGCACGTGGTTCAAATACTTTGCACTCGATACAACACGTTACCTAAGACGTAGAAAAAACGTGCTTCTCAATCTTTACGTAAATCAATAATATAAGACTGACACTGAACCAACGGAGATGTGAGATGAAAACTTATGACGAGTTGAAAGCTGAAATGGAAGCCATTCAACAGCAAATGGTTGAAGTTAAGAAGAACGAACGTGCTAACGCATTGAAAGAAGTAAAGCGTCTGTGCAAGGAATTTGGCTTTACTGCTGGGATGCTTAAAAGTGCTGTGGCTGAAGGTAGAAAGAAGAAATGAACCTTTCTGAAGTAGAACTGCCTTCCAATAGAAAATTTGGTTTTTTCTTCAGTGCAATTTTTCTAATTGCATGCATCTACTTCTCATTTGAAGATGGTATAACAGCTGCATACATCTTTGCGGCTCTGGCAGTTTTATTCTTTGTCATCACGATTATCAAAGCAGATGTATTGTTTCCTTTAAATAAATTGTGGATGCGAATTGGACTTTTGCTTGGGATGATAGTGAGCCCAATCGTACTCGGCCTTATCTTCTTCACGCTGTTCACGCCAATTGCGATTCTCATGCGTCTGTTTAGTCGTGATGAGCTCCGTTTGCGCTTTAGTGAAAAGAACAGTCATTGGATTAAACGTGAAGCAACAACACAATCAGACTCCTTCAAACATCAGTTCTAAATTTGGAAAAGGTAATGGAATTTCTCAAAGAGTTATTGGCTTTTCTTCGTGTGCGTAAAAAACTTTGGCTAGCACCAATTATCATCGTAATGCTGATTTTTGGTGGATTGCTAATCCTCGCTCAAGGCTCCGTTGTTGCGCCATTTATATACACAGTGTTTTAAAGAAAAGACGCATGTACATATTGGGCATATCAGCTTTTTATCACGACAGTGCAGCTTGCTTGCTGAAAGATGGCGAGATAATTGCAGCTGTCCAAGAGGAACGGTTTACTCGCAAGAAGCATGATCCAGCGTTTCCTTACCATGCCATTAAGTACTGTTTAGAAGAAGCACAGATAGATGCTGATAAGATTGAAAATGTTGTTTTCTACGAAAAACCATTTGTTAAGTTTGAGCGATTGCTTGAAACATACCTAGCTTTTGCACCAAAAGGTTTTGCCAGCTTTGCTAAGGCAATGCCTGTATGGATTAAAGAAAAGCTCTTTCAAAAGTCTGCACTAGTAAAAGAGCTGAAATTTACCTTAGGCGGGGATATAAATTGGCGCGAACGATTACTCTTTTCCGAGCATCATCTTTCGCATGCAGCAAGTGCCTTCTATCCATCTCCCTTTGAGAGTGCAGCAGTACTCACGCTAGATGGTGTTGGCGAATGGACAACTACATCGTTAGCAGTTGGTAACGGAAAGAATTTAAAGGTTGTTAAGGAGATCCACTTCCCTCACTCGCTTGGACTACTTTACTCAGCATTTACCTATTACACGGGTTTTAAAGTCAATTCTGGAGAGTACAAAGTGATGGGCTTAGCTCCATATGGAGAGCCTAAGTACGCAGACTTGATAAGAGAAAAACTTATTACTGTCGCTGAAGATGGTAGCTTTCAGCTTGATATGAGTTACTTCGATTACACAACTGGCTTAACGATGACAAACAAAAAATTTGATGCATTGTTCGGAGGCCCTCCGCGAACTTCTGAGACTGAACTTACACAGCGCGAAATGGATTTAGCGGCTTCTGTTCAGAAAGTTACGGAAGATATTGTTATCCAGATTGCCAAATGTATAGCTAAAGAAACTCGTGCACATAATTTGTGTTTAGCTGGTGGTGTTGCTCTCAATTGCGTTGCGAATGGTATTCTTCTAAGAGAAAAAATCTTCGATAGTATTTGGATACAGCCAGCTGCTGGTGATGCTGGCGGCGCGCTGGGGGCGGCATTGTCTGCGTGGCATCTACATCATGGTGGTGAAAGGAAGGTATCTTCTGCAGGCGATGCAATGAAGGGCGCATATTTGGGCCCAGAGTTTAGTGATGCGGAAATAGAGTCTGAATTGATCGCATGTGGTGCAGTTTACAGAAAGCTGTCTGAAGAAGAGTTGACTGAGGCAGTTGCAGCGTCACTTGCAGATAAAAAAGCAGTAGGTTGGATGCAAGGGCGTATGGAGTTTGGGCCACGGGCACTTGGTGGGAGAAGTATCATTGCCGATCCGCGCTCTCCAGTAATGCAAAAGCAACTTAACCTCAAAGTTAAGTATCGTGAAAGCTTCCGTCCTTTCGCTCCGAGCGTTCTTAGAGAAGATTTAAGAGAGTGGTTTGAGCACGATACTGACAGCCCGTATATGCTTTTTGTTGCTGACGTTCAAAAAGATAAGCGTCGTGCAATGACAGAAGAGGAAGAAGCATTGTTTGGCATAGATAAACTGAATGTACCTCGTTCATCTGTTCCAGCAATTACGCATGTTGATTATTCAGCACGTATCCAAACTGTTCACGCAGATACGAATCCTCGTTATCATGCTGTTATCTCTAAGTTTAAAGAAAAGACTGGCTGTCCGCTCGTTGTTAATACGTCATTTAATGTTCGTGGTGAGCCAATAATATGTACATGTACTGATGCTTTTAAATGTTTTATGGGAACAGAGTTAGACATCCTTGCTGTAGGGAATTATCTGCTTATTAAAGAGCAGCAAGACGAGAGCCTTAAAGAGAACTATAAGGAACGTTATGAGTTGGACTAAGATAGTTTTAAGTACAGTATTTCTACTATTCTAATTTGTGATCTACCCATTTTTCCCAGAAGACTTAGTGTCAAAAGCTGGGGGCATTCTCTTTATATTTCAGTTTTTGTTTGCTTTAAGTTGCGCTCTTATTTGGATTGGAGGAGCTTCAGTTTTATCCAACACAACAGCATTGCTGTTGTTCTTAAATCTTTTTTCAAGAGATTTATTTTTATACAAAACATTGCCACCGAATTATCTATAAAGAAATAGAGGTGGTAGGCAGAACAATGCCGGGGTTCGACGGTATAAATACGATATCAACTGATGAAAGAGGATTCCGCACG
>CAUZRD010000053.1:0-12383 GCA_963582255.1 Alphaproteobacteria bacterium
AACCGGACCTAAAGCTTTCATTCCCATAACATCCTCCCATGGTGTTTTCTACAGGGCAGTCTACAGAAAGTAGACAGCCTCCACTTAAGCATGTGAACAATAGCGGATCAATGCATTTGGTCTTAAATTATAAAACATGATTAAGGGGGGGGAGAATAAAATGGTCTCCTAGTTGAATCTTGCCGAGAACTTATGCGGCTTGGGGGTGCGGCAGCGGTCAAGAGTAGGTCCAAAATAGTGATTTCGAAAGTATGTAGGCTTACTGAATATTCAACTACAAGTTAGGCCAAGGCTGTATCCAGCGCGGTATTCTAAGATAATAATGACTTTTGAGCCTTATGGGACGCGCCTGACCAATGGGTTTTAGAGGGTTGGTGCCGTGTATGCTAGAGTGGCTTGCCGTCTTGGTGGAGGTAAGCGCTCGGGCACCCTGCGGGGTTTTAGTGTGGCCCTCCATTCGTTTAGGTAGCCGTGGCTCACGTGCGTGCATTTACTGGAGTTGAATCTAGGTTGGCTATTTCTATCGGCAGCCGAGAACCGCTACTCCTGACCATCAAAGCCTTTGTAATCTACTCCAAATCCGTAGTGCATTGCATGATCTTCTTCCATTAGAAAGAACGCTACAATTGCAGAGAATGGATGCTTCAAGGGTAAAATTTCTGTATGCAGCCCATACAATAACGGCTCAATATGGCTGTGATGAGTCATTGTATTCAACAAGTTGACACGGCGGGGTTTAATTTTTCTTGCCCAGTATTGTCCTTTGAACACCAGTATGAGCAGATGATGAACGAAAGTATCTAATGTATTTCAAAGGGATAGGGTGATGGTAAGAAAAATTGGACATTTTATCGGCGGCGTACAGGTTGCCGGTACGAGCGGCAACGAGGCGGATGTCTTTGATCCCAATACCGGTGATGTGCAAGCTCGAGTGGCCCTTGCCAGTGTGTCTGAAGTTGCAAAGGCGGTTGATGTTGCCAAATCTGCGCAACCAGCTTGGGCGGCGCAAAATCCCCAACGGCGCGCAAGGGTGTTTTTCAAATTTGTCGACCTGTTAAACCAGCATATGGATGAACTTGCGGCACTTCTGTCGAGTGAACATGGAAAGACGGTGGAAGATTCTAAGGGCGATATTATCCGTGGACTTGAAGTTGCCGAGTTTGTTTGTGGCATCCCACATCTTAGTAAAGGTGAATATACCGAAGGGGCGGGTCCGGGCATTGATATGTATTCGCTGCGCCAACCTTTGGGTGTGGTCGCTGGCATCACCCCGTTCAATTTTCCGGCAATGATTCCATTGTGGAAAGCTGCGCCGGCAATCGCGTGTGGCAACGCATTCATCCTTAAGCCATCTGAGCGTGATCCATCGGTGCCGATGCGGCTGGGCGAGCTATTTAAAGAGGCGGGCCTGCCAGACGGCATTTTTAGTGTTGTTAATGGTGATAAGGTTTCGGTTGATGCGCTTTTAACCCACCCCGACATTCAAGCAATTGGATTTGTCGGTTCATCTGCTATTGCCGAATATGTCTATTCTACTGGAGCGGCGCATGGAAAGCGCGTTGCTTGTTTCGGCGGCGCGAAGAATCATATGGTAGTGATGCCAGACGCAGATCTGGATCAGGCAGTCGACGCGCTGATGGGTGCTGGATATGGCTCGGCAGGCGAACGTTGCATGTCAATTTCTGTGGCGGTTCCAGTTGGTGAAGATACTGCTAATGAGCTGGTCAAGCGGCTTGTGCCTCGGGTTGCGGCCCTGAAGGTTGGTCTTTCAACTGATCCTGACTCCGATTATGGGCCGCTGGTGACGGGCACCCATCTTGAGCGAGTTAGGTCATATGTAGATCTTGGGGTGGAAGAGGGTGCTGAGCTCTTGGTTGATGGCCGGGACTTTAAGCTCCAGGGCTATGAAAACGGAAACTTCATTGGTGGCTGCTTGTTCGATCGCGTTGGTGAAGATATGCGCATATACAAAGAAGAAATCTTCGGACCTGTCTTGTCTGTCGTGCGTGCTCGCGATTATGAGCATGCCCTGAAGCTTCCTTCAGAACACGAGTACGGCAACGGCGTTGCAATATTCACTCGTGATGGCGATGTTGCGCGCGATTTTGTCTCACGAGTTAATGTCGGGATGGTGGGGGTGAATGTGCCTATACCGGTGCCTCTCGCCTATCATACATTTGGTGGCTGGAAGCGTTCAGGGTTTGGCGATCTCAATCAGCATGGGCCGGATGCAATCAAATTCTACTCACGTACCAAGACAATTACCTCACGTTGGCCGCAAGGAATGCGCGAGGGGGCTAAATTCGTTATGCCGACCATGGGCTAGATGCCCGCTGCCCAGCCCAAGGTGAGCGCTGGATGCTGTGGAAGATGCTATGTCAATGAGTGCAGGGCCAATATTTAGTTATCGTGAGCTGGTAGTATCGGGAGAACTTTCGGCTGATGATGCGCAGCTGTCGGTAGCGGAAGCGCTGGATGTTTTACACACCAGGCTAGTGGGCTATGCACCGCGGGGTACTAAGGGGAGCTTGCGCGGACTTTTGCGGATTGGCGCGCCGGACCCCGCGCCCTGTGGCCTTTATATTTTCGGCGATGTCGGGCGCGGTAAATCCATGCTGATGGATTTATTTTTTGAGGGTGCGCCAGTCAAGAAAAAGCGCAGAACCCATTTTCACAAATTCATGTCCGAAGTGCAGGATCGCATTCATGAGCAGCGGACGCGACTGAAAGCGGGCGAGTTGAAGGGAGACGATCCAATCGCGCCGGTCGCTTGCGACATCGCAGCTGAGGCATGCTTACTGTGCTTCGATGAGTTTCAGGTAAGTGATATCGCCGATGCGATGATATTGGGCAGGTTATTTGAACAATTGTTTGATCTCGGCGTTGTGGTTGTTGCAACATCAAATACTTTCCCCGATCATCTCTATGACGGGGGGCTCAACCGTGCCCTGTTTCTACCCTTTATTGAGCTTATCAAGGCACGGATGAATGTGCTCCATCTGGATTCACCGCGAGACTATCGCCTTGACCGATTGAGGGCGGAGTTAGTCTATCATGCCCCCAACGACAAAGCTGCCGAGAAAGCGATGAACAAAGCGTGGAGTGAGGCGACTTCAGGGCTCAAGCAGTATGCGACGGGGATTAAGGTAAAGGGGCGTGAAATTAGCGTTCCTCGCGCCGCCGGACGGGCGGCACGATTTACTTTTACTGAACTGTGTGAGGCGCCTTATGGCCCTCGTGATTATTTAGCGATTGCGTCGACTTACGATCGTATATTCATATCCGATGTACCGCTTCTCAATGCCCGTGAGCGTAATTCATCTCGCCGTTTCATCACTTTGATAGATGCTCTTTATGAAGCGCACGCCTTTGTATTTATCACTGCAGATGGTGAGCCATCGGAAATTGTGGCATCGGGTGATGAGGCGCCGGCGTTTCGGCGTGCCGCTTCAAGGTTAGAGGAAATGCGTTCGCTGGATTATCTAAACGCGATCTCTGATCGAGTGGGGTGATCGGGATGGCGTCTATAGCCAGTGCGTTATCTCTAGCTCCTGCTTGCGGTTGCATTATAAATTAGATACTGACGGGCACTGGCGGCCCCAGGGCTGCGGCTGGCAAATTGGGGAGTTGAAGTCCATGGCGCGGAACAGAATTGCGTTGATAGGATCTGGGCAGATTGGCGGCACATTGGCGCTACTAGCCGGATTGAAAGAACTTGGCGACGTTGTTTTGTTCGATATCGTTGATGGGATGCCCCAGGGGAAGTCCCTCGATATTGCGCAGGCAAGTCCGGTTGAAGGGTTCAATGTCAAACACTCCGGGACATCACGTTATTCGGCCATTCGTGGCGCTGATGTGGTAATTGTTACGGCGGGTGTTCCTAGAAAGCCCGGCATGAGCCGTGATGATCTGCTGGAAATAAATCTAAAAGTGATGGGGCAGGTTGGTGCAGGAATCAAAAAATATGCACCTAAAGCGTTTGTCATATGCATCACTAATCCGCTTGATGCTATGGTCTGGGCTTTGCAAAAGGCGAGTGGACACAAAACCAACATGATCTGCGGTATGGCGGGTGTGCTCGATTCATCGCGGTTCCGGTATTTTCTAGCTGATGAGATGAATGTATCGGTTAAGGATGTTACAGCATTCGTCCTTGGCGGGCATGGGGATACCATGGTGCCTCTGCCACGTTATTCCACCGTTGCTGGAGTTCCTCTTCCCGATCTCATCAAAATGGGCTGGCTTCAGAAAAGCAGGCTCGAGGAAATTATTCAGCGTACCCGGGATGGCGGTGCGGAACTGGTGTCGTTGTTGAAAACCGGCTCCGCTTTTTATGCTCCAGCGAGCGCAGCAATTTCGATGGCGGAATCCTACCTACGCGACCAGAAACGAGTGCTGCCCGCGGCGGCCTATCTTACTGGTGAATATGGCGTGCGAGGACTTTATATTGGCGTGCCTGTGGTAATTGGTGCGAAGGGTATTGAGCGCATTGTTGAGATTGAGCTCAATCGCTCGGAAAAAACCCAGTTTAGCAAGTCAGTTGAGTCGGTTCGCTCGTTGGTTGACGCGTGTAAGAAAATCTCTCCGAAAATGCTGGCAGTTACGACTAAGTAATTATTAGCTAAAGAAAGCTCGGTGCTTCGATGAATATCCATGAATATCAAGCAAAGGCTGTCTTGAGTTCTTTTGGCGTGCCTGTTTTAAGCGGCAAGCCCGCGCTTAGTGTAAATGAGGCGGTGCAGGTAGCAGAGCGCCTTGGCGGACCAGTCTGGGTAGTCAAAGCCCAGATTCATGCTGGTGGGCGTGGGAAGGGTGGCGGTGTTAAGGTGGTGCATTCCATCGATGAAGTGCGTGCTGAGGCCGAACGGATGCTGGGTATGACCCTTATAACCCATCAGACGGGTCCGGCTGGCCGATTGGTTAAGCGCCTGTTTGTCGAGGATGGCTGTGCGATCGCGCGGGAGCTTTATCTTTCCTGCCTGGTTGATCGCGGCTCTTCAAAGGTGGCATTTATTGCTTCGACAGAAGGCGGGATGGATATTGAGGAAGTTGCAAGCAAGACGCCGGAGAAAATTTTGACCATTACGGTTGATCCGGCAAGCGGGATTATGCCATTCCACGGTCGGCGGATAGCCTTCGCGCTTGGGCTTGAGGGTGATCAGGTCAAACAATGCATTCGGTTGATTGATGCGCTTTACCGGGCCGTAGTATCGAGCGATGCTGGACTGCTTGAAATTAATCCGTTGGTCTTGAGCGAAGACGGACAACTGGTCTGTCTTGATGCCAAAATGAATTTCGATTCCAACGCGTTGTTTCGGCAAAAGGAGATCGCCGCGTTACGTGATTTTGATGAGGAAGATTCGGCCGAAGTGGAGGCTTCAAAATTTGGACTCAACTATGTGACACTTGACGGCGAAATTGGCTGTATGGTCAATGGCGCCGGTCTTGCCATGGCAACAATGGATATCATCAAGCTTTATGGCTCCGCGCCGGCGAATTTTCTCGATGTTGGCGGAGGCGCCAACAAAGAGCAGGTGATGAATGCTTTCAAAATCATTCTATCTGATCGGAACGTGAAAGGTATTTTGGTCAATATATTCGGTGGTATAATGCGTTGCGATATCATCGCTGAAGGTATTATAGCAGCGGCGAAAGAGCTTGATATTATGGTTCCCTTGGTGGTGCGCCTTGAGGGGACCAATGTGGAGCTTGGAAAAAAACTTCTGGCTGAATCTGGATTGGCGATTACTCCGGCCGATGATCTTGCTGATGCGGCAAAAAAAGTGGTTGCAGCGGTAAGGGGGAGCTGAGGTATGCCGATTCTTGTTAATTCCAATACAAAAGTAATCTGCCAGGGCATTACCGGGTCGCAGGGAACGTTTCACTCCGAGCAGGCCATCGCCTATGGTACTAAGTTGGTTGGTGGCGTTACCCCCGGTAAAGGTGGTGGCCAGCATCTGAACCTGCCAGTGTTTGATACGGTGCGCGATGCTGTCACTGCAACGGGGGCAAGTGCTAGCGTCATTTATGTGCCACCGCCGTTTGCCGCGGATGCAATATTAGAGGCGATTGACGCTGAGATAGAGCTTATCGTGTGCATTACCGAGGGCATCCCGGTGCTCGATATGGTGCGGGTTAAGCGGGCTTTGGATTGCTCAAATTCTCGGCTGATCGGACCAAATTGCCCGGGTGTCATTACGCCTAACCAATGCAAGATTGGAATCATGCCGGGGCATATTCATCGAACGGGAAGTGTTGGAATTGTCTCCAGATCGGGCACGCTCACCTATGAGGCTGTCGCTCAGACAACAGCCTCTGGACTTGGCCAGACAACGTGCGTTGGTATTGGTGGAGATCCGGTCAAAGGCACCGAATTTATTGATGTACTTGAGCTCTTTCTGTCTGATGCTGAGACTCAATCAATTATCATGATTGGTGAGATTGGTGGCGCCGCCGAAGAAGAAGCGGCCGAATACATCAAATCACATGCAGTTAAGAAACCTATGGTTGGTTTTATTGCTGGGGTGACTGCTCCTCCCGGTCGACGAATGGGGCATGCGGGTGCCATTATTGCTGGCGGCAAAGGCGGCGCTGAAGACAAGATCGAGGCGATGCGCTCAGCTGGAATATCTATTGCCGATTCTCCAGCATCGCTGGGAACTACGCTCGTCGATCTCCTCAATGGTTGATTGCAAATAGCTTGAATATTTGATTCACACAACGCATGCGCAATGCTTTAGATAGATTTTTTGTTGTGTGAGCGGGAAGCGAGAGACTTATATACAAGCCGAGTGCTTGCTAGGGCGGTAGGGTGGATGTCAATCGATATCTCGGGGATATAGCGAGAGAGTTTTATCCTAGATACGCCAGTGGTGGGCATCCATTTTGGGGATCTTGTTTGCTTCTCTGATTTTTAGGGAATAAATTATTATGGTGGTTTACTAGCGCTTTCGGCTCCAAATATCGCCGGGTAGAGGGGGGATAATCTCCAAAGTTACCATCTAAGTGTTGTCGGATACCACCCGCAGGTGACTGGCGCGGGGGTGAGCTGAGGAATGAACGCCGATCAAATGAGAGCGGTCAACCTCGGTGTAAACTTGTGTTGTGGACAGGCTTGAGTGGCCGAGCAATTCTTGGATGGATCGCAAGTCGACACCTGCCTGCAACAGATGAGTGGCGAAGGAATGACGCAGGGCATGCGGGGTGACTGTATCAGGTAACATCAATGCCTGACGCATGCGCTGAGTTGTCAGTTGCACAATGCGCGGACTTAGCCTTCCTCCGCGGATGCCGATAAACAGTGGGTCATCATTGTTGAGGTGGCCGGGATAAAGCTCAAGATACCGCCTTAATCCTATGCGGACCTGAGGAATGACTGGCACCTCGCGGGTTTTTCTTCCTTTTCCGGTGACCCTTAGGACATCTTGCCAATCCTCAAGGGGGGCATCTTTGATGTTAAGGTCGAGAGCCTCAGAAATGCGAAGGCCGCAACCATAAAGCATTAAAAAAATTGCCGCGTCTCGAGCTCCCACCCAATTACGCGCCGGATCGGAGTCTTCTTCAACAACTTCAGTCAGCGCGCTGGCTTGTTGAACGGAAAGAGATTTTGGGATTCCATGTGGGAGTTTTGGCGAGCGGATTGTTCCCAATGCGGCGTTCTTCACAATGCCAGCTCGTTCAAGAAAACGAAACAGTGACCTTATGGATGAGAGTGCTCTGGCCGTTGTTCTGGCACCGGCGCCGCCCCGTCGACGCAGCGCTAGATAACCTCTGAAATCAGCCGGTGTAAGCTCTTGGAGATTGGCTAAAGACACCAAACCACCAATATGGTCACGAAGATAATCAAAGAAAGATTCGATATCGCGAGTATAGGCCGTGAGGGTATTGGGCGCGACCTGGCGTTCGGCCGCGATATGTTCATACCAGCGTGAAAGAGCTAGGTTGGTATCTTCACAGACGGTTGGAAGACTGAAGTTGTCTATATTTGTGGTCATCGATACTACTATTTTTGCACTACAGAATTGATTGTCCGGTTGAATTCCAGTCAGTAAGAAATGCATCCAGCCCTTTGTCAGTGAGAGGATGTTGGGCAAGGGACTTGAGAACCGCGGGTGGGATAGTAGCAACGTCGGCGCCTGCGAGCGCAGCATCCTTGACGTGATTTGGCGAGCGGATGGACGCTGCTAGAATCTCTGTCTGCAAATCTACGTAGTTGTCGTAGATCGCACGAATGTCCTCGATCAGCTCCATGCCGTCGATCCCTATATCGTCGAGCCGACCAATAAAGGGTGAGATGAAAGTGGCGCCGCATTTGGCGGCCAACAGTGCTTGCGTGGCTGAAAAACATAGTGTGACATTGACTTTGATGTTATCATTGGAAAGCGCGCGGCAGGCTTTCAGGCCATCCCATGTTAGTGGTACCTTGACGGTCACATTGTTGGCCAGGTCAGCCAAAACACGCCCTTCCTTGATCATCTCATCGGTGCTGATAGCGGCAACTTCGGCGCTTACTGGGCCCGAGACCACCGAACAAATTTCACGGATTGTTTGTTTCATATCACCGCCGGACTTAGCTATCAGAGAGGGATTGGTGGTGACGCCATCCAGCAGACCGGTTTCGGAAAGCTCGCGAATCTCGGCAAGATCGGCGGTATCGACAAAAAACTTCATGACCAGTACTCCACTGAGAAGGAAAACGCGTGAGTTCTTGTAGCGAGGTGTAGTTACATATTCCTTCATAGCCGCTAATTATCTGCCGAAAAGGCGATATACGCGCGGGTGTGAGAAAGACAATGCCGCATCAATCAAGAAAAGATGGTTAATTCGATGCCACATCAAGCAATATGAAATCTGAGATATGCCCGGTGAGCTGACCGGCGCGTTTGATCACATGGACGGGGAAACAGGCTAGTGATGATTGATGGGATTGGTGGGGCTAAACCTGAGTGCGTTGTTCAGGTTCTTTTGCCGCTTGCTCTTCATGGCGCCTACAGCTATCTGGCCCGTGACCAACTCGCGCCGGGAACGGTCGTGACGGTGCCGCTGGGAAAGCGCAAAATCACGGGCGTGGTATGGACCAGTTCAGGCGATAATAAAATCCCGGACCGGGATCGTTTGCGAGCTATCTATAATGTTGTAGATGGCAAGCCGTTGCCAGAAGATCTAGTAAAATTTGTTGATTGGGTTGCTGCTTATACGATTTCTTCGCCTGGCAGCGTTCTTCGCATGGTGTTACGGGTCCCTGAAGCGCTGGGAGCTCCGCGCCAGATGACCGGATATCGGCTGGGCAATGTCCGGCCAGATAGGATGACAAGTGCGCGGTCTCGGGTAATTGAGCTTCTGGCCGAGGGGCGGACTTTAACGCGGTCAGATATCTCGCAGAGAGCCTCTGTATCGAGCTCTGTCGTGAAGGCGCTGATGGAGATGGGCACACTCACCCCCTTTGACCTGCCTGCTCTTGCGCCTTTTCTACCGCCGGATGTTAATGCTCCGGGCCCACAGCTTTCCCCGTGCCAGACAGATGCTGCACTACATTTATGTTCCGAGGTTCTAAAGGGGCAGCATTCTACTTATCTGATTGACGGTGTGACCGGATCCGGTAAGACGGAAGTCTATTTTGAAGCGATGGCAACGGCGTTGCAAAAGGGGCATCAGGTGTTGCTTATGATGCCGGAGATTGCCTTGACCACCGAGTTTCTCGGTAGATTTGAAAGACGCTTTAAGGCGCCGGCGGCGGAATGGCACTCGGGACTTTCAAGGCAAGAGCGAGAGAGAGTGTGGCGTGGTGTTTCTAACGGTGCTGTGGGCGCAGTGATTGGCGCGCGCTCGGCTCTGTTTCTTCCATTTTGTAATCTTGGCTTAATTGTTGTCGATGAAGAGCATGATGCGGCCTATAAGCAATCGGAAGGGGTTATATATCATGCGCGGGATATGGCAATTGTGCGGGCAATGTTGGCTTCGGCGCCAGCGATTTTAGTGTCAGCAACACCCTCGCTTGAGACCTATGTAAATGCCAAGCAGGGGAAATATGGACAGGTTGACTTGCCCAACCGTCATGGCGGCGCATTAGTGCCGCACATATCACTGAGTGATCTTCGCACTCAGCCGCCGGAGACTGGTAGGTGGCTGAATGAAGACGTCATGGCAGCCCTGGAGGAAACTCTGGAGGCTGGAGATCAATCTCTGTTATTTTTAAATAGACGCGGTTATGCTCCTTTGACTTTGTGCCGCACCTGCGGGTTTCGTTTGGAGTGTCCGGCGTGCGATTCATGGCTAGTTGAACATCGCTTTCAGCTCCGGCTTAAGTGCCATCATTGTGGGTTTTCAGCGCCAGTTCCAATCCTATGCCCCTATTGTGGGAAAGAAGATAATCTCGTGCCATGTGGGCCAGGTGTTGAAAGAATTGTCGAGGAGATTGCTGAACGAATTCCAAGTGCACGCCGTGCAATATTGTCCAGTGATCATCTGCAAAGTCTTTCGACAATGCGCGATGTCGTGGCGTCGATCAAAGAGCGCAAGGTTGATATTCTGGTAGGCACACAACTTGTTGCCAAGGGGCATCATTTTCCTAATCTGACATTTGTTGGCGTGGTTGATGCTGATTTTGGTCTTACGCATGGCGATCTGCGCGCATCGGAGCGCTGCTATCAGTTGCTGCATCAAGTGTCAGGACGAGCCGGGCGGGAGACACGTCCGGGGCGGGTGCTGCTGCAAACCCACATGCCGGAGCACCCGGTCTTACAAGCGTTGGTGAGCGGTGGCCGTGATGCATTTTTGCAGCGGGAGGCGGAAATGCGCCGCGAAGCAGGCTTGCCGCCTTTTGGTAGGCTAGTTGCTCTCATCGTTTCAGCTCCGGGGGCGGTGGAGGTAAGAAATGCGGCTCAAATGCTGGCGCGTGGCCGCCCACATGAGGAAGGTATTACCGTATTGGGACCTGCGGAAGCGCCGTTATCTGTGGTGAGGGGGCGCCACCGGATGCGATTTTTGATCAAGGCTAACCGTAATGTACAGGTTCAGTTAAGTGTGCGTCGCTGGCTCGAGGGAGTTAAAACTCCAAGCTCGGTGCGCATTAGCATTGATGTAGATCCGCAGAATTTTCTTTGATCACTTTAGTGGGTATTGTAGACGAGAAATGGGGGTGTTTGTTGCGCCTTCGAAGCTCCCGTGTTAGACGAAGCCCGGCGTGTCGGGGCTGGCGCTGTTAGTGAATCTTTGTGCCCAAAAAAACTTGAATATATACAATGCTTTATGCGCCCGTCGTGTGGCGTACCTAGCAAAAAGATGAGGCGAATCTAGGTGGAAGGTGCAGACCAGACTGTGAGTGGAGTGCCCGGTCGTTATGCAGGTGCGCTGTTTGAGCTCGCACGCGATGGGGATGAGCTTGATGCTGTCGCCAGTGATCTCGACGATTTAACAAAATTGATGGATGAGAGCGATGACCTTCACCGCCTGGTCCATTCTCCGGTCTTTGCCCGCGAAGATCAGCAACGCGCGATTGAAGCCGTGTTGAATAAAGCGGGTGCTGGCGAGCTGGTGCAACGATTTGTTGGACTAGTAACGCAAAATAGGCGACTGTTTGCCATTGTTGACATGATCAAAGGTTATCGGGCACTTGTTGCTAGACACCGCGGTGAGGTTTCTGCTGAGGTGGTTTCTGCTGAAGCTATGAGCGATGCTCAAACCAAGACTCTAGCCGACGTGCTTAAGAAGCAGTTGGGACGGGATGCAAAAATCACCGGGAAGATTGATCCGCTTCTTCTTGGCGGTTTAATCGTTAGGGTTGGGTCACGCATGATAGACACCTCGATACGAACTAAACTCAATAATTTACGTATTGCGATGAAAGAGGTCGGCTAATGGACATTAGAGCCGCAGAAATCTCTGCCATTCTGAAAGAGCAGATTCAGGGATTTGGTACCGAGGCTCAAGTCTCGGAAGTTGGACAAGTGCTGTCCGTTGGTGACGGTATTGCCCGAGTGTTTGGTCTCGATAACGTCCAGGCGGGCGAAATGGTCGAATTTCCGAACGGGGTGCGTGGAATGGCGCTTAATCTCGAGGTCGACAATGTTGGTATTGTGATTTTCGGGGATGACCGCGCTATTCGTGAAGGTGATACGGTTAAGCGAACCGGCGCCATCGTTGAAGTACCGATCGGCAAAGGGCTGCTTGGGCGCGTGGTTGATCCGCTTGGTAATCCACTCGACGGCAAGGGACCGATCGAAGCAGACAAGCGAATGCGGGTGGATGTGAAGGCGCCTGGCATCATTCCTCGTAAATCGGTGCATGAGCCGATGCAGACTGGTCTGAAGGCGATCGATGCATTGATCCCAATTGGCCGTGGTCAGCGTGAATTGATAATTGGTGACCGCCAAACGGGTAAGACA
>CAUZRD010000054.1:0-12346 GCA_963582255.1 Alphaproteobacteria bacterium
AGTGTGGTCTCCACCATATAGCCTGCATCTATCTTATCAGCTATCTTGAGGTGATTATTCCAATTGTCTATCGGTATCGTTTTCTGACGGTGTGCCGCTAACAAGGTCCGTTACCGGATTTGATGCATCGTCTTCCTCATCCAGGAAGATATCTCCGTCCTCCTCAGAATCGATTTCGCTATCTTCTTCGGTTTCTGGTAGTGCGGCACTGGCAAGGAGTTTCGCATCGTCATCTTGATCGGCTGCTTCACCATTCGCAGTCGGATCAAATCCGTACTCTCCTTCGGTTATGGTGCCCGGTTCAGTTTTGACTTCCGCCGGGGTAGCTTTTTTGTCACTCTTCAGAGCCCCGATTTTACCCGTGCGTGCCGATGATCTTGCTATCTCGCTCGTGAGTGTGTAGCCGCATTTTGGACAATCAACCGGATCGCGGTTGAGGTCATAGAATTTTGCCCCACAATCGGGGCACACTCTTTTTGTTCCCAGTTCTGATTTTGCCACTGCCAAATTCCCTCGCTCGGTAAGCAAATTCCATTGCCATGCCGTGCGGGTAACGTCAAAGAGAAATATTATCGATTGGTAAACTAAATTGTCGTGAAAGACAGATAAACGAAATTGTTTGGAAAGATTGTGTACGCGGTTGAACCTCTAATTGCTAGAAAATGTGGTCCCTTGATGGGGCAAGCGCATGTGCCCGGTGACAAATCTATTTCACACCGAGCATTGATATTTGGCGCCATGGCGGTAGGTAAGACTACAATTGAAGGACTTCTGGAGGCTGACGATGTGATGGCCACTGCTGGTGCGCTACGGGCCATGGGCGTGCAGATTACAAAACAGGGGACAACTTTCGTTGTCGATGGTGTTGGCGTCGGTGGGTTGATGCAGCCAGCACATAAAATAGATCTAGGAAATTCAGGAACGGGAACAAGGCTGTTGATGGGTCTCATCGCCAGCCACGACATCGAAGTTAGTATTACTGGTGATGCCTCGTTGTCTAAGCGCCCTATGGGGCGCGTGTTGGACCCCTTGCGTGAAATGGGCGCCCGAGTGGTGGATGACAAGGATAAATTGCCACTGATATTGGCAGGATCGGCAAATCCCTTGCCTATCACCTATCGGCTGCCGGTTCCTTCGGCGCAGGTGAAATCAGCCATATTACTTGCTGGACTCAATACGCCAGGTGTGACGACAGTGATTGAGCCTGAGCTAACGCGCGATCATACCGAGCGCATGCTGCAGAGTTTTGGAGCGAATATTGTAATTAGCTCCGGCCATGACAGCGCGCGTCGCATCACTCTCAATGGCCGGCCTGAATTACAACCTCAATTCATTGAAGTGCCGGGAGATCCGAGCTCTGCGGCGTTCTTGATAGTTGCTGCCCTCATTATACCGGAATCCGAAGTTATCATCCACAATGTTATGATGAGCCCGACCAGATCTGGCCTTATCGATACGTTGCTTGAAATGGGAGCGGAGATTGAGTTCATTGGTCAACATCAGGCCGGTGGTGAGTTGGTCTCTGATCTAAAGGTAAGAGCAAGCGAACTTCGAGGCGTAGATGTACCAGCAAGTCGAGCTCCAAGTATGATCGATGAGTATCCTATCCTTGCGGTTGCTGCCGCTTTTGCGAAAGGTACCACATGGATGCGTGGTTTGTCTGAACTGCGAGTAAAGGAAAGCGATCGTCTTGAGGCAATGAGTGAAATACTGTGTGGGGCTGGTGTTGACGCAGAAGCGTATGCTGATGAGTTGCGTGTGACTGGTGTACCATCGGGTGTTTTGGGCGGAAATTGTGCGTGTACCAGGCTTGATCATCGTCTGGCCATGTCAGGGCTGGTGTTGGGTCTTGCTAGCGATACGCCTGTGTCGGTGGATGATGCCGCTCCGATACGCACTAGTTTTATTGAATTTACTGACCTGATGATAAGCCTTGGCGCTGATATCTCGCCGTTGAGCGCGACGCTATGATCATTGCAGTGGATGGGCCAGCAGCAAGCGGTAAGGGAACACTGGCAAAAATGCTGGCGCGGCATTTCGGCTTAGACTATCTGGATTCGGGTAGTCTATACCGGGCAGTTGCCTGGACACTTCTTTCCTCTGATCATGATCCGGCGGATGAGACGGCGGCTGTTAAAACGGTCAGAAAACTTGATCTGTCTGCTATCGATGCACGCGAACTTAGATCCAAGAGGGTTGGCTCAGCGGCGTCAATCGTAGCGGAGTTTCCCAAGGTACGCGAGGCACTGCTTGATTATCAGCGTGAATTTGCACGCCGTGGCGCGGTAATTGATGGACGCGATATTGGTACAATTGTCGCGCCGGATGCGGACGTTAAAATGTATATTACCGCCAGTTTGGATGTACGCGCTCGCCGTCGCACCAATGAGCTGGCGGAGCAAGGTGCATCGTATGAAGAGGGTGAAATTCGTAATGATCTTGCTGCGCGGGATCGAAGAGATACCATGCGCGAGGTTGCCCCGTTGCGCCGCGCTGAAGACGCGCTCTTGCTCGACACCACCGATTTAGATATAGAAACCGCTTTCCAGGCCGCAATCGTGCTGATTGAAGGTCAGCTTGAATAGACCTCATGGTCTCTTCCCTGTTTGTAGAAACCGCGCATTCTAACGGGTGGTGGTTGTTCTGCTGGCCGGCGGCACGGTCGTTCTGGAGCGTTTGGCATGATTTGCGATACATTTGAGAAGTTGTACCCCTTCGTCGCAAGCATGTTAGCGAAGAGATATTAGGAAGCCCGCGGCAGCAGCAGTCAGGAGCAAGTATGGTTGAAGCGACCATCAGCGAGATGAACCCGAGTACCAATGATTTTGCAGTAATGTTTGAGGAAAACATGCTGTCAAAAAATATTGCAGAAGGCCAGGTGATCACAGGAGTCGTGATAGGCATCGAGAATGATCTCGCCATTGTCGATGTGGGATTGAAAACCGAAGGACGTATCCCGCTGAAGGAATTTTATACCCCGGGATCCGTCGATAAGCTTGAAGTTGGTGCTGAGGTTGAGGTCTATCTCGACAGGATTGACAATGCTTTGGGCGAAGCTGTTCTCTCCCGTGAGAAAGCGCGCCGTGAAGAAAGCTGGACTCGGCATGAAAAATCATACGCCGATGGTGAAAAGGTAGAGGGTGTTATATTCGGGCGCGTGAAAGGTGGTTTTACCGTTGATCTAGATGGTGCTGTCGCATTCTTGCCGGGAAGCCAAGTCGATGTACGTCCGATCCGTGATATTGGCCCACTGCTTAACACGCCCCAGTCGTTCCAGATTCTTAAAATGGATAAGCGACGCGGTAATATCGTTGTATCGCGCCGCGCCGTTCTTGAAGAAACACGTGCCGAGCAGCGTCACGAACTGGTCCAGAACCTCGCGGAGGGTCAGGTCATAGAGGGCGTAGTCAAGAATATCACTGATTATGGTGCGTTCGTCGATCTTGGCGGTATTGATGGACTGCTCCATGTTACCGATATCGCTTGGAGGCGCGTCAATCATCCTACCGATATTCTGACCATTGGTCAGACTGTGAAAGTCCAGATTATTAAAATTAATCCCGAAACCCAGCGTATCAGCCTGGGTATGAAGCAGCTTGAATCGGATCCGTGGGATGGCGTGGATGCCAAGTTCCCGCTCGAAGGCCTCTTCCGCGGCGTCGTCACGAATATCACCGACTACGGTGCTTTTGTTGAGTTGGAGCCGGGTGTGGAAGGTCTCGTTCATGTTTCTGAAATGAGCTGGACGAAAAAGAATATTCACCCAGGTAAAATCGTATCAACGAGTCAAGAAGTAGAGGTGATGGTGCTTGAGGTTGATCCGACTAAACGGCGGATCTCTCTTGGTCTTAAACAGTGTTTTGACAACCCATGGACGGCTTTTGCCGCAACTCATCCGGTTGGTAGCGTGGTAGAAGGCGAAGTCAAGAACACAACAGAGTTTGGTATCTTTATTGGTCTAGAGAATGACGTGGATGGGATGATTTATCTGTCAGATCTGGATTGGAACCGGCCTGGTGAGGAACTTATCGGCGATTATCACAAAGGTACCGTGGTAAAAGCCAAGGTGATAGATATAGATCCTGAAAAAGAGCGTATCAGTCTTGGTGTTAAGCAACTGGATGAGGATCCATATGAGGCTCTTGATCAACTGAAGCGTGGCGAGGTTGTTACCTGTACGGTCAAGGATGTACGCGATGGCGGAATCGAGGTTACTATTGGAGAAGAAGGTGTAAGCGCGGTTATTCGCCGTGCAGATTTATCGCGTGACCGCTCCGAGCAGCGCCCAGATCGCTTTGCTGTCGGTGATCTCGTCGATGCACGTGTTACTCAGATAGATCGCCCAAATCGTAAGGTTAATCTCTCAATTAAAGCCCTTGAGATCGCTGAAGAGAAAGATGCGATTGCTCAATATGGCTCGGCTAATTCGGGTGCTTCGCTTGGTGATATTTTGGGCGAGATGCTCAATAAGGCTCAGGCTGAGCAAGATAGTGAAGCGGCGGATAAAAATCTAGACGATGCCGCCCAAGAGGAGTCAGTAGCTGACGCGAGCTCTGTCAAAGATGCATCGGCAGAAGATCTAGAAGAAGCTGATGCCCCGGAAGAGGCCGCTGCAGACGTCCCTGGAGAAGCGGATGAAAGCCCAGACGATGCCGTCCAGGAGGAGTCAGTAGTTGAAGAAAGCTCTGCCGAAGATGAAGCCGGAGGTGATGCTGATAAAGCTACCTAATTTGATCAATGGTTGTGTCCCGCGCCGGAGTTGGCGCGGATAGGAAGACCAACCAAACCATTCATTGAGGCACAAGCCATGTCTTCACTCAATCCTGATGTGATTGTTGATCGTCGGCGCATCAAACGCCGGTTGTCAATGTGGCGGTTTTTTGCTGTTATCGCGCTCGTTATGGCGGTGGTTGCATTTTATCATGTGTTCTCTGATGAGGGACTTCCTTTGGGCGGAAAGCATCATATAGCTGTGATTGATATTGATGGCCTGATCACGGGCAAGCGTTCACGTATTGATTTGCTGCGCAAGATCAAGGCGTCGAAGTCAATCAAAGCTCTCATCGTTAGGATTGATAGCCCGGGCGGAACCACGACGGGCTCGGAAGTGATTTATGAAGAGATACGCGAAATTGCTGCTGAGAAGCCAGTGGTTGCGGTATTAAATAACATTGCTGCTTCTGGCGGTTATCTGGTGGCCTTGGCAGCAGACCATGTGATTGCCAGGGGGAATACCATTACGGGATCTATCGGCGTTTACATCCGCTGGGCTCGTGTGGACGATGCGCTGGGCAAACTTGGTATTGAAGTTAATCAGATTAAGAGTGCACCACTGAAAGCCGAACCTAGTCTGTTCGGTCGCATGTCTGATCAGGCGCACGCCGTGACCGAACGGATGGTCAAGGACTCACACGAGTGGTTTGTCAGCCTGGTCGCGGATCGCCGACCCTTTAATCTTGCTAAAGCGAAGATGCTGGCCGATGGTCGTGTTTACACTGGTAGGCAGGCTATCAAGGAAAATCTTGTGGATGAACTCGGTGGAGAGCGCGAAGCGCGCGCTTGGTTGAGTAAGAAAAAAGGGCTTGATAAAAATTTTAAAGTCATTGAATGGGAGCTGGAGGCCACGTCCAATATTCCTTTTTCGAGCAACATCTCCTCGTGGATAGGCTCAATGATTGGAATATCGCTAGGTAGATCGTTTGCGATCGGCTCGATCGCTTCTACTGAACCGCTTGACGGTTTATTATCGCTTTGGCATCCTGAGCTTAGTAGGTAATGCTGATTGTGGGTGGGGACTATGATAAAATCAGAACTAATTCAGATAATTTCTCAAGATTATCCGCATTTATTTCATCGCGATATCGAACGCATCGTCAACACGGTGTTTGATGAAGTTGCCGAAGCCCTTGCACACGGCGACCGTGTGGAACTCCGTGGATTCGGAGCATTTTCGGTAAAAAGCAGGTCAGCTCGGGTTGGGCGAAATCCACGTACAGGTGAGTTGGTTCAGGTTCCTAAAAAATATGTGCCGTTCTTTAAAACTGGCAAAGATCTGCGTGCGCGCCTTAACGGTTCAGATTAGATTAATGGTTATAGTGAGGCGGAGTTGAAACGGCTTATTACTTGGCTTGTGGGCGCGCCCTTGGCGCTAATTGCCATTTTATTGTCGGTTGCAAATCGTGCGCCTGTTAAGTTCTCGCTCGATCCGTTTTCACTTGGAGAGCCGGCTCTAGAGTTTGAAACGCCGCTTTACGTTCTTTTGTTTGCGGCGGTGTTTTTCGGCATGGCGATTGGCTGGGCAGTTAATATGGGCACTCGCTTGGTGCGACGTGGCGCAGCCAAGGGGCTCAAAGCCGGCTCGGGACACCGCGATGGCACAGTCAGTTCCGCACCCGCATCCGGCAAGGCGCTGTTTCCGCGCTCCTGATCTGTATGATTGGTGCTTCGCGGTCATCTACCAACTCGTGCGCGACACACCTCGCGACCTACGCTATCATTGATTGGTGGATGAGTTTGGCCAGATAGCAGGCTTAATCGAAAGAACAATGAGGTGGGGTACGCCCAGTGAAACATATTTCACGACCTGCAATTGTTGGTTGGGAACCGTTATTTGAGATACTAAGCGCGGCAGGAACTGCCGGCTAAAATGATTGGCAGCACCAAAATGTTGAGATGGTTTTGGGGGGGGGTTATTTTATGTGCTTTTGTGCACTGGAGCCAGATGCCAACCGTCGCAATTCCAGCAGAAGAACCAAAAATCCGCAAATTTTTTCCGCTGTCTCACTTGGGTGCTAGTCATAATGTGCCCGTACGGCACGGACCGATGACTGCCGTTGTTGGTGCGTCGTTTGATAGACTGACTTGTCTTCTTGGGGGGAGCGTTGGCGGTGAGATAACAATCGCTGAGCAGCTTTTGGCGAGATGGTCAATCCTACAAGCTGTTTGATCTGGCAGGTATGCAGGGCAAAGTGATTTCAATTGGAAAACCCCGTCATGAAGGTGGTGAGGGCGAATGTTCAGATCTTTGGCGTCAGGATTTGTCACTTAATCAGGGCAAAACAAAAGACCATTTAGTTGCCCTATTCTCCCAATTTAGCGAACGCGCTGTTCTTCCAAAACCTTTGGAACTGATGGATGAGCCTTTGTCCGATCACGTGGAGTTCATGCGCAAATTTCTAGCAGGCCGGGACATTCCAAACCCGCAGCCGAAGATTGTTCAATCGGTGCGCACTGATCTTGATGGCGATGGGCAGGTAGAATATGTGCTTAATTTGGTGCGGGTAGGAAAAACCAAGGCTCGTATTGGGGATCATTCTATTCTAATCGTTTTGCGTGGAGAGGGCGCTGCGCGGCAGGCCTTCATCATTCAAGAAGAAATTGAGATTTCTGCGAGCAAATATCCGAGCACTTTGTGGGTCAACGACATAGTTGCTATTCTTGATATGAATGGCGATGGCACTGCTGAAATTATCACTCAGGGCGCTTATCTTTATGGCGGTGGATGGGAAGTGATCCGCTGGGATGGTAACGGATTTGAACATGTGCTGTTTTGTGGCTGTGATGGTTGAAAAAATCTCGGAAAATAATCGTGCTGGCAGCAGCTGAGTGGAGTTTCTAAAAAAGTGACGCTAAACAACCCTGTATATTGTGCCTTAGATACCAGTGACCTCTCCCATGCATTGCATCTTGCCCGCTCGGTCGGAGAATCAGTCGGCGGGCTTAAAATTGGTATGGAAGCATTCTATGCCTTTGGTCGCGATGGTTTTGATGCCATCGCGGATATGGGGTTGCCGATCTTTCTGGATCTTAAACTTCACGACATTCCAAACACTGTTGCCAGGGCGGTAAGTACGCTCGTATCGTTAGGTCCAGAGATTCTGAATGTACATGTTGGAGGCGGGCGTGAGATGATGGAAGCCGCGGTGGATGCCGCCGAGGGGAGAGTGCGCCTAATAGGCGTTACGGTTCTCACAAGTCTGAATGATTTAGATCTAGTGCGCCATGGAATATTGGATGGTACCGCTGCGCAGGCCTTGAGGCTGGCTGAGGATGCGCGCGCGGCTGGGCTTGATGGGGTTGTGTGTAGTGCTCACGAGGTCCCGCAGATCAAGGCTTTATGTGGACAAGACTTTTTGACAGTGGTTCCAGGAATCCGCCCAGCCTTTGGTCGAAGGGACGATCAAAAGCGTACCTTGACTCCTGAGGCCGCTCTCGCGGCAGGTGCAGATATTCTGGTCATTGGTCGGCCGATTACTGAGGCTGCAGATCCGGCCCATGCAGCGCGAGATATTGCGCTCAGCTTAGCTGATTGAAATGATGTCTGTCGAAGTTAAAATATGTGGACTGCGCTCGCGCACTGCAGTTGATGCCGCCTTGGATGCCGGCGCTGATATGCTGGGCTTTGTGTTCTTTGAAAAAAGTCCAAGGCATGTAAGCCTTGCTGATGCGGCTGAACTAATTAATATGCTCCCCGCTGCGGCTGTCTCTGTTATGCTGGTGGTGGATGTCACCGATAAGGTGATCGACGAGATTTCCAGCACAGTTCGCCCAACCATGCTACAGGTTCATGGCTCTGAAACGCCCCGGCGCGTTGCTGAAATCTCCGCTAGATCCGGCCTGCCGGTAATAAAGGCGCTGGGTATTGCCAATGCGGATGATATAGATGCCGCACGATCTTTCCAAACATCGGCGTCCCGCGTTTTGTTCGACGCACACCCCCCAAAGGGTGCTGACCGGCCGGGTGGGCATGGAAAAATGATCGACTGGAGGTTGGCGCGAAGCTACAACGGCAATATTACAGCAATGCTGTCAGGCGGATTAACCCCACATAATGTCGCAAAGGCGATCAGCGCATCAGGGTTGTACGCAGTTGATGTATCCTCTGGTGTTGAGAGTCGACCTGGCGTAAAGGATTCAAACCTGATCCACCAATTTGTACGCGCGGCGCGCGGAGGAGTACCGAGTTGAATTGTGGAGGTAAGTTGAAAGGCAATAGGCATGGCAAACCATATTGAAGCTAATACCATGCGCTCCGGTCCCGACGAGTTTGGTCGCTTCGGTATTTTTGGTGGAAGGTTTGTGGCTGAAACCTTGATGCCGCAGATTCTTGATCTGGAGCGCGCCTATAACGATGCCAAGGTCGACCCGGGATTTATCCGCCAACTGGAATCACTCAATACCCACTACGCCGGTCGACCAAGCCCACTCTATTATGCGGAACGTCTCAGCGAGTATCTCGGCGGTGCGAAAATCTACTTCAAACGGGATGAACTTAACCATACCGGAAGTCATAAGATAAATAATTGCCTTGGGCAGATCTTGCTTGCCGGGCGAATGAAAAAAACCAGGATAATTGCCGAGACTGGGGCTGGACAGCATGGAGTTGCCGTCGCGACGGTTGCTGCGAGGTTTGGGCTGCCATGTGTTGTTTATATGGGCGCGACAGACATTGAACGTCAAAAGCCAAATGTTTTTCGCATGAGGCTTTTGGGCGCTGAAATAGTGCCGGTAACCTCCGGTACGGGCACTTTGAAAGATGCTATGAATGAGGCATTGCGCGATTGGGTTAGTAATGTTGATACGACGTTCTACATCATTGGCACTGTGGCAGGACCCCACCCATATCCGGCCATGGTGCGTGATTTTCAGTCCGTTATTGGCATTGAGGCTCGCGAGCAGATGCTCAAGGCCGAAGGCAGATTGCCAGACGAACTTGTGGCATGCATTGGTGGGGGCTCTAACGCAATGGGGTTGTTTCATCCGTTTCTAGATGATGAGTCTGTTGCTCTCACAGGTGTAGAGGCGGGAGGTCACGGCCTTGATACAGATGAGCACTGTGCTAGTTTAAATGGTGGTAGGCCTGGCATTTTGCATGGAAACAGAACGTATCTTCTGCAAAACGATGACGGACAAATTCTCGAGGGGCACTCAATATCGGCCGGGCTTGACTATCCCGGCATTGGCCCAGAGCACGCTTGGCTTAAGGAAACTGGGCGGGTGAACTACGTTGCGGTCACCGACACCGAAGCGCTAGAAGCCTTTCAGCTTTGCACCCGCACGGAAGGGATTATTCCTGCTCTTGAACCCTCCCATGCACTGGCCCACGTGATGAAAATTTCGCCAGGTAAAAACTCCGATCATCTGATCCTGATGAATCTGTGCGGACGGGGTGATAAAGATATTTTTGCTGTCGCGGATCATCTTGGCATGGAGATCTAAAAGTGGGAGAAAAGCGCATCGAGCAGTGCTTTGCCCGACTCAAGCACGAGGGTCGTAAGGGGTTGATAACGTTCGTCACTGCTGGAGATCCAGACCCGGTGACTTCTCTTGCTATTGTGAAGGGGCTGCCTTCCGCAGGCGCTGATATTATTGAGATTGGAATGCCGTTCACAGATCCGATGGCCGATGGACCTGCCATCCAGGCGTCCTCGTTGCGCGCGCTCGCTGCCGGACAGACGATGGATGCAACACTCAATCTAGTGCGCGAGTTCCGGTGCGATGATGATAGCACGCCGATTGTGCTGATGGGTTACTACAATCCGATTTATTCTTACGGTAATGAGTGCTTTTTGGACAAAGCCAGCCAATCGGGCGTTGATGGTCTAATAATCGTCGACCTGCCACCCGAAGAAGATGAAGAACTTTGTCTTCCAACGCTGGATGCTGGACTTTCTTTTATCAGGCTGGCAACGCCTACTACTGATGATATACGTTTGCCAGTGGTTCTCGCCAATACGTCCGGTTTTGTCTATTACGTTTCAATCACTGGCATTACGGGAACAAGGGCGCCTGACATGGCATCGGTAGGTAGCGCGGTTGCCCGTATTAAGCAGAAAACCAATCTTCCTGTCGCGGTCGGCTTCGGCGTACGCACGCCAGAGCAGGCTGAAGCTATCGCAAGATGCGCTGATGCTGTTGTAGTTGGCTCGGCCTTGGTCACTGCGATCGCGATCGCGTCGGCTGGCGGCTTTGATCCTGTGGAGGCTAGCCTTGATATCGTGACCAAGCTTGCGGCAGGCGTGAGGCGAGCAACAAATTGATGATGGAGCCCCAGTCGGAGGGATAGCGGCATGAATTGGATCAACAGCGTCGTTCGGCCAAAAATCCAGGGAATCTTGCGTAAACGCGATGTCCCCGAGAACCTATGGGTACAATGCCCTGAAACCGGGCAGATGGTGTTTCATCGTGATCTGGAGGCGAATCAATGGGTGGTGCCAGGGTCCGGGTATCATATGAAGATTACTGCTAAGAAGCGCATGGAACTATTGTTTGATGATGGTGAGTTTGATCGCCTAAAGACGCCGGATGTCGCCATTGATCCTCTAAAATTTCGTGATGAACGGCGGTATGTGGACCGATTGAAGGACGCGCGTGCTAAAACTGGACTTGATGATGCGGTCTTGGTTGGCTCCGGTAAAATCGACGGCCTTAAAGTCGTTGCGGCGGTGCAGGACTTTTCATTTTTGGGTGGCTCATTAGGTATGGCGGCCGGAGAGGCAGTGATTGCTGCGATGGAATTGGCCGTTGAGTGCAAGGCACCGTTAGTATTGTTCGTAGCGGCAGGCGGTGCGCGTATGCAAGAAGGCATTCTTTCGCTCATGCAAATGCCACGCACCAGCGTTGCCGTGCAGTGGCTGAATGATGCCAGGCTTCCCTATATTGTCGTGCTTACCAACCCAACTACAGGTGGCGTTACGGCATCGTATGCCATGTTGGGAGATGTGCACATTGCCGAACCCGGAGCTCTCATTGGATTTGCTGGGCCGCGCGTGATTGAACAGACAATCCGCGAGAAGTTGCCCGAGGGATTTCAACGGGCTGAATACCTTCTCGATCATGGTATGATCGACATGGTGGTGCATCGCCATGATTTGAAGAATACGATCTCTAAGTTATGCCGATTGTTTATGAAGAAGCCGAGTCTCGAAGCAACAGAGGAACTAGATAAATCCAATGCCGTTTCGATCATTTTATCCAAAGAACAAGTGGAAGATGTTGGTGGAACAGAAAAATCTGGACAACGCCAGGCTGAATAATCTGAAAATTTTGCAGTAAACTAAGGTAATAGGAAAAATATTTACGGCATGAAGAAAAACGCGCTAAAACAGGTGATAGGTCAAGACGACACCCGTACTGCTGTTGTTTTGGATCGGCTGATGAAGCTTCATCCAAAAGCGATTGATTTATCCCTTGGCCGCACAGAATTACTTCTTGAGCGACTGGGAAACCCAGAGCGTAGAATTGCGCCTGTGGTTCATCTTGCTGGCACCAATGGAAAGGGGTCGGTCCTATCATTTCTTGCCGCGGTGATGCGCGACGCCGGGCTGAAAGCTCACGCCTACACCTC
>CAUZRD010000055.1:0-12289 GCA_963582255.1 Alphaproteobacteria bacterium
AAACGAGTACTCAGCAGAGCACGCTGATATCAAGTTAACTGTAATGTATTCTGGATTAATTAAAATTAAAAATATAATAACCCAAAATATAATAACCCAAAATAAATCTCCAAATTACAACGCAATACTTGGTGCTACGGTCAAAGAATTTGGAGAGTATTATTCTTCACAAAACAACTCCCTGACGAAGGCTGATGTTCGGACTTTGCGTTTTTCCGAAGTAAGTGAAAACTATGTGTCTGCGATGCAGAAGATTTCGCAAAGGTGTAGTGGTAAATACTTCCAATGTCTATTTGTGAGCCAGCCTTCTGCTTTTTCGACTGAAATCACTTATGAACTTCGTACTAGGCTATGGATGACTCCCCGAAATGAAGAATACACATTAGACTTAGAAAGCTTAATTCAAATTGCAGATTTATATAATTCTTGGTTACGTGATTTTACTCAGCGTAATGACTTTTCTTTTTGCGATTTGGCTGCTCAGATAGAACCTAGTACAAAATATTTTTATGATGATGTTCATTTTAATGAACACGGATCATTGGAGGTTTCAGAATTGATCGCTAACTCCATTAACAAACAAATTGGTAAAATCTAAAGCGGTCATGACTCAGGAGAATGACATCCAAAAAAAACCAACCATTGACTTCTACAAACTGCAATAAGAACGCATTGAAAAAGCCAATCCAAGACGAATAACTTTAAACACTGAGTGCCAGTGAGTATGAACAATTCCAGCTGCATACACTGTATGTCAAAGAGAAAAAATCATTAGCCTACGTGAAACGCATACTTATTGCCGGTATCACAAATCACCAGAACAGCGGGCACAATCGCAAAATTCGTTGGTCGGGATGCACCACTACTGTCGTGTTACACGACAGTGCATGAGAAGCCGCTGATAAAACCTGGCGGCTTTTTTATGGATGGATTCTGATGTGATTTGTGAGTTTAGTGCAACACCGTAATCAAGGAAGCACTGACAACACCGACGAGTAGAGCTGAAAGCAAACCGACGCCCAGGGGCTTGAAGCCGATATGACTCAGCCTCTTGATGCTCGTACCCAAGCCGACCGCCGCCATGGCAATAGCGAGGCAGATTTCGGCTGTTTCCTTGGTGTAGCTGACGATCGTCTGCCATTCCTCGGGTTCAAAGAAACCGAACGCGAGATCACCCATGTCGCCGACCGTGCGCAGCAGGCTCATCAGTCCAAAGCCCAAAATGAACAACGGAACCATGGTCCACCATTTGGGTGCGTCGGCGGCCTCGGCCGACTTGCGGTGATAGATGATGCTCATGAGAGGAATGATAATCAGCATGCCAAGATTACGTACGAGTTTGGAAACCGTTGCGACATCGAGCGCCTGCGGATCGTTGTAGTGCTGCTGATAAACAAGGCCCGCACCGGCTACCTGTGCCGTCTCATGCACGGAGGTGCCAAGGAACAGTCCAGCGCTGAACGGATCGGCATCGAACATCCAATGCGCCGCAAATGGGTAGGTCAACATCGCGATGATGCCGAACAGAGTGACGCATGCAACCGAGTAAGCAACCTCGTCGTCCTTCGCTCCAATAGCGGGCGCCGTTGCAACGATGGCTGTGGCGCCACAAATGCTGGTGCCGACCGCGATCAGTGTTCCGAGCCTGGCAGTCAAGCCGAACTTGCGGCTCAGAAACGTAACGATCAGTAAAGCGGCCGTTACGGTTCCTACGATGATCGGTAAGCTCTGCAAACCGATGGCGCCGACTTCGCCAAGACTCAGTCGTATCCCAAGAAGAACGATGCCGAGTCTGAGGACGCGCACCAGTCCAAAGCGAATGCCGGGATTAAACGATTCGGGCAATGCAACGGTATTGCGGACCAGAATGCCGAGCAGAATCGCCATCATTATCGGGCTGATCGGGCTTTTCGGTAGCCCCATCCACCATACGCCAATGAATTCTGAGAGGAACTGGCCGCCAATAGCCAGCACGAACGCCAAGATCAGACCGGGAAAAATAGCTATAGGAACCTGCGTAAACTTTACTTGCATAAATGCCGGCTTCTATCGAAGGAGCCACTGAGATGGCATTTTTTCACTTCTTAATAAGCTATGACATTTTTCATTTCCATTTGGTGATACTTGAATGACAAGCCAAGGATGTGAAGGAAATGTATTCACAGTCCAGCTAGTCTCTGGATTAATTGTTCTATAAAATTTTTTATTTCCTTCGTAATCGAGCCAGTAAATCTTGAAGTGATTTTTTGTTTGTCCGGCAATAAACGTGATCTTGGTCTCTATCTTACTACCTAAAGACCGCATCGAATGTTGTTGGCCGCAGTCAAAAGTTCTTGGAGTCGAACGATTATCTCGTTCGCATAGTCCAAAGGTGCCCTTGATTCTGCGGTTATAGCCACAAATTATTCCTCCCCAATGGTAGCCTGTTTTGCCCGCACCGTATGAAATTTTAAACCAAGGAAAGTCAGCGCCTGCTGATTTTATTTTATCTAGTAAAACTATTGGGTCACCATTTTGCAGGCCTCCAACGCTAATATAGTTGGTGCTTGGTCCGGATCTCACGTTACCTCCCCAAGAGCCTACTTGGAGTTCCTCCGCCTGAGCAAAACTTGCCACAAACAGTAAGCAAAGAAATGATGTTATCCCGATATTTATCGAACACTTTAATGTTTTTATAACCATAAATTACTCAATTACTTTCAGGGGAATTGCCATTCATAATCTGAACAATTCATACATATAACCATCCTTGCAAATAGTATGAAAATATCCAACAAGTCCACAGAAATTTAATTCGGAAAATACAAACCCACTAGAATCATATTTTCTGACGAAAGTCGTTTCAAAAGGGTTTTTCTAATTACCGCAGCTTGTGGGGAATTTTGATCTAATCCACCGAGCAAGTTAGGATGTCTGAATGCAACGTGATGGTTGTCTGTTGCATCGCCTACAATTAAAGCAGATTCAGAATTTCCTTTAATTTCAAAGCTCATATATCCAGGGGTGTGACCTGGGGTCAGGATGCAAATGCTGAGACTGAAAGATAGCCAGATATAGACGCTCAGATTCTTGAAGCTTTCCTTCTTTATGTGCCGCAATACCCTGCTGCAGTGCTTGCTCAATAGTCAGTTCCATTGCAGGCTCCTAAACGCTGCTTCGTATATGTGGTAAGCGCTTGTTTTAATACGTTATTGCATGCTTATCGTATCTTATTTATCCATGTAAGCATTGTTCAGATTATGAATGGCAATTCCCCTGAAAGTAATTGAGTAATTTATGGTTGATGAAAGTAATGAAGACTCATTTTGGCAGTACCAATCGCTTGGTTTTTATAATAAATGTAGGCGCATTCGTATACTTATTGGAATTTTGGGTGGTGAGTTTACCACACTTTTCAAGCCTTTATCACGTACCTTATTGGTTTTTCGACTTCCTGTGGGTGGAGTTGTGGCCCGATCAATTGTTCGATCTATTCGATCAATTGCTGTTATCCCTAATGGGTGCGTTGCTATGGATACTGCCTTATCGTTTGCTATCTTTTTTGCGCCCACTGAAAGTGATTCCCTATTTATGGGTTGCAAGTGTGGCGATCACTGCTTTTCTTTTATTGGAGTTGGTGCTGCCGGTCGAAGCGGTCGATATGAGCGCCTTAGACCGAGCGCTAGGCCAATACGCAATGATTTATCTGCTTCCAACCGGGCTTTTTCACTATTACTTTAGGCGCCGGGCATCTAAGTTTTCGCGCTTAGACAAAGATCAGGTAAAAGCATAAGTGGTGGATCCTAGTTTAGTCGGTGGTACTGGATTAAGAGAGCCCGTATTGGATTTTTCTCTCTTTTCAGGTTTACTGAAGGCGAAATAGCCATAACTATTGTGCCCCCGATAAAATCTCAAGGCATCAAGACAAAGCTGACGGGATGGATAAAAGAAACGAGTGTCCCGCAAGACTATGACAGATGGGTTGAGCCGTTTATGGGCACTGGTGTAGTTGCCTTCAACGTCCAGCCATCACGAGCGTTATTGTGTGATAGTAACCCACACCTCATAAATTTCTACAAAGCACTTCAAACAGGCAACATCACTGCTGAAAATACACGCCGCTTCTTGAATGAAGAAGGTGCAAAACTGCTCGATACGGATGGAGCTCACTATTACACCATCAGAGAGCGATTTAACGCAAATGGAAACCCCCTAGATTTCCTTTTTTTAAGCCGTTCTTGCTTCAACGGGATGATGAGATTTAATAAGAAAGGTGGCTATAATGTCCCTTTTTGCCGTAACTCAAACCGTTTTGCCCAAGCACTTGTGACAAAAATATGCAACCAAATTGCGGCTGTCTCACATGTCATTATCAAGAGTGATTTTGAGTTCAAACATCAAGAATTTAGAGAGACCTTATCCGAAGTAGAATCTAGTGACTTGGTATACTGTGACCCGCCTTATCTAGGCCGTCATGTTGATTACTTCGACACTTGGTCTGAAGACGAAGAACGCGACCTACGCGCGCTAGTCACGGCAAGTGGAGCACCGTTCATCATCTCAACCTGGCTAAAGAACAAGTACCGTGTAAATGGTCACGTTTTTTCCCTATGGGAAGAGTGCTCAATTTTAATGAAAGAGCATTTCTACCATGTTGGCGCAAAGGAGAGTAATCGAAATTCTGTTTGCGAAGCTCTAATAATCAACTTTAAGAGCGGTGCGTCAAAACCCATTACAAGTTTGGACATTGGCTCTCTGGAGAAGCCTGTTTGGGATTCTGTTGTAAGCTCAGGCAGATAACTGCCTCTCGCCGTATAAATAGCTTTCGCTCACTAAAAAAACGGTTAAGAAGTTTTACAAAACAGCGAGAGCTTGTGTGCACCTATGCCAGCATACAGCAGTGATTTGATGGAGAGCTAGACTTTGATGTTGATAGTGCTTTGAGGCTATTGCCAGCTGGTATGCCACGCGCCAGCCTGTTGCAACGCCGCAACCGCAACCACAAGGGTTGATCTCGGCAGAATTAGCAACATCGTTGGCGTCTGGGCAAGCAAGCGCACAGGGCCTGTCACTCGATTTGAAGTTCCAATTTGACCGTTTGGTGTAAATGCCAGCCCTTCGGTTGCCCAAAAAAGCCCCTTTGATTTGACACGTGCCTCTGCCATGGGGAACAGTGAAATCCGCATACCCACCTCTAAATTCAAAGCTAAATCAGGCGGCAGTACAAACATGATGTCCTCATCACCAATCAAAATACATTTGTGATGCGGATACCGTACTAAAACGTTTTGAGCGGCCAATTGGTGGTCCACCCGCCCCCCCAGAAAACCAGCCCCAAGGATTAAAGGCGTTCGGATGCTCGTTACACATTTTTCAAAGTCAGTTGTTTCCTGTTCGGCAATGGGGTGCAATATATCATCAGAGCTCAGCTGCGCTTGATGCTCTGGACTCAACACCTCATCCCTCAGAGAATCCATGTCTCCAATAACGGCTAATGGACGATGTCCATTCCGCAGAAGGGTTGCAGCGCCACCATCTGCTGCGAGCGACAAGGGAGCGATCGAAAGACAGGCTTGCAACAAATCTGCGCCACAGGGCCCTGCACCAACAAGGGTAATTGGCTGTTCAAAAGACAGATCATCCATTTTCATATACGATCCAGAGTGTTGAGTAGACCAGAAAAAGCCCTAGTCTGATTAGCAAAATAAGATATCTGAGCTAATTGAAAGCAAGCGGAAGAAGCGTGCTGACTTAAGCACAGACGAGAAGCAGAGGCTTGCTAAGTTAGAATACATCGTTGTAAGAGCTGCTTGAAGAATTTAATTTATTTGCTGTGCTTGATTTTCAGGTCAGCGCCGAACAAGCGACGGGCTGTTGCATACCGGGACAGCTTGGCAATTGACGACACACGCGGTATGGGCCAAACCCCGATCATGCTACACATAACAGACCTAACCTTCGCCATTGAAGGTTGTCCTCTATTCGAGAGTGCATCCGCTTTCATCCCGACCGGGCACAAGGTCGGACTGATTGGTCGTAATGGCGCGGGTAAGACAACGTTGTTTAATCTGATCCGGGGCGAGCTGCAGGCCGACAGCGGCACCATTTCTCTGCCAGCCCGCGCGCGCATCGGTGGCGTGGCGCAGGAGGTGCCATCTAATGAGGTATCGCTGCTGGACACGGTTCTAGCAGCTGATGTCGAGCGCAATGCTTTGTTGGCTGAAGCCGATACCGCCACCGATCCGACACGCATCTCAGAAATTCAGACACGGCTGGCCGATATTGATGCCTGGTCAGCTGAGTCTCGCGCTGCCACTATCCTCAAAGGTATGGGCTTTAGCCAGGAAGAGCAGCACATGCCGTGCTCTTCCTTCTCGGGCGGTTGGCGCATGCGGGTGGCTCTGGCGGCCGTGTTGTTCTCGGAGCCTGACTATCTGCTGTTGGATGAGCCTACCAACTATTTGGATCTAGAAGGCGCGCTGTGGCTTGAAAATTACCTGATGCGGTACCCGCATACGGTAATCATCATCAGCCATGATCGGCAATTGCTGAACCGCGCGGTCGGTTCGATCCTTCACTTAGAGAATAAGGGCCTTACTTATTACTCCGGTCCTTACGACCAGTTTGCCCGCCAGCGTGCTGCGCAACGTGCCGTTCAAACGGCGCAGGCGAAGAAGCAGGATCTGCGACGGGCGCATCTACAAGGTTTCGTCGATCGGTTCAAAGCTAAGGCCAGCAAGGCGAAGCAGGCTCAATCCCGCGTCAAAATGCTGGAAAAAATGGAGACCATTCGCGCGCCTGAAGATGAGGCACGCACCAAATTTACGTTTCCAGAGCCCGAGGAATTAGCCTCCCCTATCATCTCAACCGATAACGTCTCAGTCGGGTATGATGGCAAGAGCGTCTTGCGGGGGTTGAGCTTACGCATCGACCAGGATGACCGCATCGCGCTACTTGGCCATAATGGCCAGGGTAAGACCACACTTGCCAAGTTGCTGTCGGATCGGCTGAAGGCGATGAGTGGCAAGATGACCACAGCCCGCAAGCTACGCGTCGGCTTTTTTGCACAGCATCAGGTAGAAGAGCTGGATATCAACGAAACCCCTCTACAACATTTGGTGTGGGAGCGCCCGGATGAGTCGCCATCGCGGCTGCGGGCTCGCCTGGCCGGGTTCGGCCTGGGCAGAGACCAGGCGGAAACGCCTGTGGGCAGGCTATCTGGCGGGCAGAGGGCGAGGTTATCGCTGTTGCTGGCAACTCTACCTGCGCCGCATTTGCTGATCCTGGATGAGCCGACAAACCATTTGGATATTGAAAGCCGCGAGGCTTTGGTTGAGGCTCTGACCGCCTATTCCGGAGCAGTCATTCTGGTGAGCCACGACATGCATTTGCTCTCCATGGTAGCCGACCGATTGTGGCTGGTGCATGACGGTGCGGTGACACCATATGACGATGATCTAGCTGCTTACCGGAAAATGCACTTGAAGGGCACTGCAACCAAGAAAGACAGCAAGAAAGAGGGCAAGAAGGCAGCGAAGAACAGCGTGCCTGTTAGCCAGGATAGCAGCCAAGTTAAAATCCCGGAAGCTGCTAAAACAGCCGACCACAAACGGTTGAGCCGGGAGGAGGTGCAGTCTCTTCGCAAGACCGCGCGCGGTTATGAAGAGCGCGTTGCGAAGCTAGGCGAAATACGCGCTAAAATTGTACAGCAGCTGGCGGATAAAGAGTTCTATCAAAAATCCTCTGCCGCCCAGGCTGGGGCCATGCAAAAAAAGTATGAGGAAGTTGTTGAAGAGATAGGAAAAGCTGAAGAATTATGGATGGTGACGCTGGAAAAGCTGGAAAATGCCGCCTAAATCACTGCGCCGATTGCTCGGCTGGCTAGAGTTTCTCTCAATAATTAAATTTTATTTTTTGAGAGGATTGAAATGAGCACTTTTGAACAAACGGGATATGCTGAAATAGAAATTATTTTTCTGAATCAAAAATGAATCGGCTGAAATCAGTTGCTGATGCTGGTTGTGCAATCGGTGCAACAACCAGAGAGAAGCGTCCTGTATATAATGAACTCTGCAAAGGTCTATTTCTAAAGAAGTTTGTTACCATCCTAGGGTGGGATAGTTGACGGCTCAGTTGCTCTGTGTTTGAGCCGAAACTGGAGTGCTCGATTTCCGTCTAGGTTCCAGTAAACACAGGCGAACGTTTTTCCATGAATGCCTCGCGGCCTTCCTTATAGTCATTGCTATCAAAACACAGCTTCGACAGGCGTTTGATCTCATCATAGTCGCGGTCTTCCTTGTCGGTCAGAATTTGGCCGATCGTGTTCTTCGATGCCGCGATCGAAAGCGGTGCATTCCGACAAATAGCATCAGCCACTTCGCGCACTGTGGATTCGAGTTCGTCGATAGGGACGGCTCTATTAATTAGACCTATACGCTGTGCCTCTTCAGGTTCTACCCGACGCGCGGTAAACAGAATTTCGCTGGCCATAGCAGGGCCGACTAGGTGTACCAACTTGTATAATCCATCGAAGTTGTATGCGATGCTAAGACGTGCTGCCGGGATGCCAAATTGTGAATCGTTGCTGGCAAAGCGCATATCTGCCGCCATCGCGACCGCCATGCCGCCGCCTAAGCAGTAGCCTTGGATCATTGCTATCAATGGTTTCTTCACTGTCGTAAGTCGGGCCCGGGCCCCTTCGGAGATACGGGCATACTCGGCAGCTGCTTCTGCGTTGTTGCGGCGTTCCTTGAACTCGGAAATATCAGCTCCAGAGACAAAGGCTTTATCGCCCGCGCCCTGCATCACAATGACCTTAATGTTGTCATCGGCCTCGAACTCATCAAGGATTGTTTCCACGGCAGACCACATTTCCAATGCCATGGCATTTCGCCGTGCTGGGTTGTTGAACGTCATCCATCCGATGCCGCCTTCTTTCTCCCCAATCATTTTTTCAGTATTGAGTTGCATGTCGCTTCCTTGTCTAGAGTGTCGCGCCGCGTTGCCGATTTTAGACGATATCGCGCGACTTCATGTCCGAAATTTCATCTTCTCCATAACCGAGTTCGGTTAGGATCAAATCCGTATGCTCACCCAGCTCAGGCACGGGCAAACGAAACTCTTCAGGTTCAGGAGTTTTTGTCAGGTTGATCGCTTGGCCCACAAGTTTTATTTTACCAAGCTTCGGGTGATGTTGTGTTTTTGCCATTTTTAAATGCTCAACCTGTGGGTCCCCGAAGACCTGATCGATAGAATAAATCGGCCCGCACGGCACGCCAACTTCATTCAGAAGATTGACCCAATGCAGGCTCGGTTCCTGACTGATCCGGTCGTTGACCGTCTTGTTCAGTGAATCCCGATTGTTGGATCGTTCGTCAGCCTTCGCGTAATCCGGATTTTCAAGAAGATGCTCTAGGTCTACCGCACGGCAGAAGCGTTCGAACAAAACTTCGCCTGACGCGGCAATATTAATATGTCCATCGGCGGTCTCGAAAACACCAGTTGGAGTGCTGGTCGGGTGGTTGTTGCCGGCCTGTTTAGGCACGTCTCCGTCAACCAGATACCGAGATGCTTGGAAATCCATCATCTGGATCATGGATTCGAGCAGTGAGGTATGTACCCACTGTCCTTCTCCTGTCACCTCGCGATCGAGTAAAGCAATTAGTACCGCTTGCGCCAGGAACAAACCTGCCGTCAAGTCACAGATCGGAATGCCAACTCGAACGGGGCCTTGGCCTGGCATGCCAGTGACGCTCATCAGGCCTCCAAGACCTTGGGCAATTTGATCGACGCCTGGACGTTTGCCATAAGGGCCATCCTGTCCAAATCCGGAGATGCTGGCATAGACGATGCGCGGATTTACCTTGGCGCAGGGCTCGTAATCAATACCGAGACGATGTTTCACCGCCGAGCGGTAATTCTCGACAACAACATCTGCCTTTTCGACCAATTGGAAGAAGATCTTTTTGCCTTCCTCACTTTTCAAGTTGATCGTCAGGCTGCGTTTGTTGCGATGTAGGTTCTGAAAGTCGAACCCATGCCGCGCACCAATCATACCGCCTTTATCTTTATTGATGCGGTCGGGTGCTTCAATTTTGATTACATTGGCACCCCAATCACCGAGCTGTCGCACGGTTGTCGGTCCCGCCCGATGTGCTGAGAGGTCTAATACCGTAAACCGCGAAAGCGGTAATTGTTTATTCTTATCCATGCATCGTGTCCTAAATTTCTCTGCATTACCTGGGCCATTTTGCATCTTCCGAAGATATAAGCCAATGCCCTTATCAGAAAGGAAGCCACAGTAGTCTGATGCAACTGCTGAGCTTAGCACTTGGCATTGCATAGCTACCATGGAGATCGTCGAAACATATTCGGAGTTATTATAGGTGACGCCCCTTACTCATCGAGGACATGCATTGACGCATTATATTTTTGCAAAAGCAACGGCCGTCTTAGGGCCGGCTTACTCCGCTGCGCGGGTGATGAGGATGGCGATCCCGTGCATCAGGAAGCCATTTTAGAAGGATACGAACTGCAGGATATGACGTCTTGCTGAGCCGATAGTTCTGTGCGGACTTTACAGATCGTCCGCACGCACCATAGAAAGACCCCTGTGAACGGTTCTGTCGGACACAGCCCTTCCTGGGTCTTGAACTTCGACACTCATAATGAAGAGGCGGAAATGATCGACTTGATGAAGATTGCGCGTACGGAAAACGATGGAGGCAACTTGTTCGGACTCCTGCAGGGTCTCTATGAACCGACGGACGTGCGTCCCGATGGATACCCGGATGCAGTTGTCTGGAAAGGCGGTAATTTCGTTGGGGATATAGATCCCGTCGCACATTCCATGACCGATGCTTATGCCTTGCTCGGTACCATCGCAGCAACTGACGTTCTCGGCCTACCGTTCTACGCTGTGCCAATGTGGTCGCAGTATCGCCATGACACCAAGCTCGATAGTCTTAGCTGGTTCGGGAAGATGCCCTGCATTTCGATCAAATGGTCGACCGCCGGTGACGCTTATGTGAACGACGGCAAGGGAGGCCGCGTGGTCGTTATGGGCAAGTCCGGCAATGCACCGCTCCGCACTCAGGCAGGCGTCTATTGCAACGTGCGTCCCTATGGCCCGATTACCGCGGTCCGCTGCATGCCTTGTCTGCCGTATTCTCAAAACCGCCCCAAATTTAACGTCGACTCGGAAACCGGACTGGTTCATTCAGAAATGAACTCGCCGGGCGTACAGATGGCATATGCCAATCGCCTGTTCCTTAAGATGGTCCACGAAACGGGGAAGCTCGGCCGAGTCGCGATGAAGCCTACGCAAGCGATGGAAGATGGTATCAACGCCGGCCTGCACGCCTGGCTTCTGAAGGGCACCAAGTTCGAAGTCGGCCGTAAATATGCCGTTGATCCCTACGAGGAGCACAAGGAAAACATCGAGAAGATCATCAAGTTACTCCCGGCCAACTTTAAGGACGGCATGGAGGACTGGGGTGGTCGTATCGAACAGCACATCGCTGATACCAATTACGGACTACTGCTTTGGGACCTGATAGAGCAACGTGACTGCATCGTGCTGGCAACAGATCTGGACGGCGACCGTTTGACCGACTTGATGGCCGATGTCTCCGATCCACTCCGGGCATTCGGCACGCGGCTCACCAAGCATCTTGGCCACGACATCGACATGAGTAAGGTGTGGAATGACATGGGCTACACCACCGGAAACGGTCGCGACATGACCTCTGTCATGCATCGGATGTCCGGCCCGGCAATCCACGAGCAAACATTGGGATCGGCGGATGCGATGTTGCTGCGTCTTCTGAACGACGATGAATCGATGGGCGGTACCAAGCAACCCTACGATCCACGTATTCATTTCGTGCTGATCCGGGACGCCTATCTCGACGCCAACCAAGGCAACAAGAAAGTAAGGGCCTGGCTTGACGACGCGCTTGCGACGTTCGACAAGGTCTATTCTGGCAAACGGCCCGGCTTCCTAGAAGGCTATAAGGCGTTGAAGGAGGAGATCACCCCTTGGGGTGGGTGAACCTCTCAATCCCACGCACGCCTCGCCATCGTCCTTGTGGCGATGGCTGTCGCCTCGGGGAGACTTAATCCTGCAGCCATAATTGGGACGCAACCTGTGTTCCCCGTATCTTCCCGTCTGGATGGCTCGAACGCAATGAATTGACCGATAGTCATACGGTTGACAGGCATGTAGAGAAACTGAATATCTGACTTCTCTGACTAAGGTAGGGTATATTTCCTTATAAGACTTCTTACCTTCACATTTTTCAGTTTCAAT
>CAUZRD010000056.1:0-12275 GCA_963582255.1 Alphaproteobacteria bacterium
ATTGGCCTCAAATAACATTTCAAATCTCCGACCATCACCAAGAAATTTTTTCGAAATATTCCAAAGATTATCGCCATCCTCAACTATATATGTCCGCGTCTCATCTGTTTTTTTTGGATTGATCTCAACAATGGCCTCAGACTTCTCGACGACCGAGGTTGCAACGGTCTTTTGGTCGAAAGCACGTCGCACTTCACTGACAGCAGGAGCTGTTTCAGCCACTATCTTCTTCGGTTCAACTTCAGCGAGACCCTCGACAAGCTTTAACTCAATTTTTTTGGCGTTGACTTCTTCCGGTTCCATCGTCAGAGCATGATTCCACTGGAAGCGTGCTTCGATCACTCGCCCGACACGCCAATAAGCATTGCCCAAATGATCATTGATCACGGGATCGTCGGGTTTAAGTACCACCGCGCGCTCAAGCTCCTCAACCGCTTCTTCAAAATTTCCCAGCCTATAATAAGCCCACCCCAGACTATCAGCGATGTATCCGTCATCTGGGCGCAGCCCGACCGCGCGTTTAACCATATCGAGCGCAATATCAAGATTTACACCAAGATCTATCCAAGAATATCCAAGATAGTTCAAAACAAATGGCTGTTCAGGTTCCAACTCCAGCGCTGCTTTGAAGTCTACCTCCGCCTTATCCCATAGGCCGGTGCGTTCATAAGAAATGCCTCTAAAGTAGTAGAGCTTCCAGTCATTCCGACCAGGTTCTTTGGGAAGCTTGATCGCACGATTATAACAATCAAGCGCCTCCCCAAATCTCTCGTGAGCTCGCATTATCGTGCCACAGGAGATAAGGGCCAAACGGTCACTAGGATTTTGCGCTATCAGCGCATCGAGGCGGAATTTTGCTTCATCAACCCGATCAAGCGAATTAAGATTGAGCACCGCTTGTATTTCGGCTTCACGGCTGAGTGGCGAAGAAAGAGATATTTCCGAATAAGCTTCAATAGCTTCTTCATGACGATTTTGCTTATCATGAATATTACCAATCAAAAAATGAACCATATCGAAATCAGGGCGAATATAGAGGGCAAGATTAAGATAAATAAGTGCCAGACTTCTACCACCATCTTGAGACAGAGCTAAGCCAATCACATAGAGGGTCTCAGCAACACCATCGAGCGGATTTTGGACCAACGGTTCAGTCACCTGGCCACTCACCACCCGCTCCATATTTGCACTAATGATCGGATGATCCGGCACATCCTCTAGATAAGACTTATAGATCTCGATCGCCCGTTCTTGAGCCCCATGCCTCTCCAAGAATCGGCCATAGGCATCAACCACACGCAGCCGCGGCACTGATTCATATGCCGCTGCATAAGCTATGTCTGCGTCATCATTTCGCCCCTGCATTTCAGCCAAAAGGGCCGAGTGATAGGCACGGAAGCTTCCAAATGTCGAGCTTTCATCTAGATTCTCGACATTACCTCGGGCCGCCTCAGGATTACCGGCCGCCTGATGTACCCACATCTCTAAAAGACCCGATGTGAATCGTGCTATTGGTCCAGCATCATTGGCAGCAAACCGAGCGCGGGATGCCGGGTAGTTACCGCTCTTCAATGCCTTAAGGCCAAGAAGTACATTGGCGCCCAGATTATTGGGGGAAACTTCTGCCACTCGCGGTGCCAACTCTAGTCCCCGAACAAATCCGCCTGACGAAATTACATAGACCATGGCTAGCTCAAGCAACATACTATTCCCCGGATCCAGCTTGAGCGCATCGTGCAGATACTTTGCAGCATCTCTTCGATCACGATCATTGCCGGCCTGCCGTGCTGCCAAATAAGATCCAAATAAGGATATATCTTCACCGTGATCGTCGGCGTTGGCGGTCTTACCGACTACGCGCGCATCCACGCCGGCCAGTCCAAACATAATGTAAATAGCAACCCCACAAGCCAGCACTCCAGCCAAGCACCAACGCTGCAAACAGGCACGCCAAACCATTGAGACCGCCTTGGGGGAAATCATCTCCACCCTCATGAAAACACACCTCGTCTTGCATTTCTTGGGCTTATCGCTGCGCTATGGCCGCACCATGGCGCGCTGCGCGACCCATCGCAAGTGGATTTGCACGGGATAACGCAATACCAAATAGGCCAAAGGACAAAACCAATTTTAGTTCTTATCTCGATAACATCAAATATTGCTGTACTTGCCAATCTCGACCAGAAAATAGAAGCAAACTTTGTTAATCTCATGCCAGATTATCTGCTCATACTCACAACTAGCATCTTGCTCTTACCTCTCTCTGCACACGAAGTGGACTAGGCTTGACCAACAGGTTGCATCAGCCATGTGTTTAGCCGACGATAGGGTAACACGCATGAGAGACTTACTCACTACACAAGCCACCACAGAGGGATAGGCATATGGCACATTTTGTCTGCGATATTGAAACTGACATGTTTGTCGAACCATCCTTTTATACCAATCACGCCAGAGGCTTTCTTCGCGCAGATCTAATCGGCCGCACACAGGGCTCGGTTCATATGGGCTTTCGTCTGTGTGATCTGAAACCTGACGGCAACATTGATACGTGTGTTCATTCCTTTGAAAAAGGCCTTTTTATTACCGAGGGTGAAATTGAGCTTAACCGGAATGGTGAACTTTTTCACCTGCACAAACATGATTTTGCACTGATCCCGATTGGTGTCCCCCATGCCATTCGCAACACTTCATCTGCTCCGGCTAGATTCATTGAAAAATGCGCGCCGCGACCCAAGGAAGACGACGAATGGCAAGATAGTTTTTTTTCCAAACCTCTGAACTGGAACCTGAACGGAGAACCTACCCTTGTGAGCGAACCTCTGCAGCGCATGGTCGGCCATTTTGACTTGAGTCAATTGCCAGCCAGCCAAAGGGTCGACAATCACATGTGGGGATGGTCGAAAAAACTTCTTATCGACAAAGTCCTAGGCGCCCATCAATTTGATCTCTTCATCATAGAATTCGATGAAGGTGGCCAGACCAGCAGCCATGATCACAATTTCGAGGAGGCGTATTTTGTTTTGGATGGAGAAGTTACCTTTACCGCCGAAGGGGCTGAGTATGTTTTGAAGCCAGGTACTATCGCCTGGTCAGGAGTTGGCGCGCCGCATGGATTTTACATGAACCGGGGCACATCATGTCGCTGGCTTGAAGTTATGTCGCCGCAACCGCCAGTACAGTTTGGCAACCGCCGCATGGCCAATTGGGATTTAATTCGCTCAGAACTTGCCACCTAATATCAGACTTCTCTCAAATAAGGAAAACCAAATTGGTCCAAGATCCCACATGGGTTAACCTGGTTGTTGAAGAAGCTTTAGAGCCAGGGCTAGCCATCTGCGACCCTCATCACCACCTCTGGATTTACCGCGAAAGCGACCATCTGCGCGATCACCAATATTTGTTAAACGATCTACTGAATGATCTATCGGGTGGCCACAACATAAAATCCACGGTTGCCGTCGAATGCCGCGCTGAATTTCTAAAGGATGGACCGCCAGAGATGCGTCCCATTGGCGAGACACGCTTTGTTGCCGAATTGACCGAAGAATGCCAATCCGGCGACGGCATACGCGTAGCAGCCGGCATTGTCGGCTCGGCTGATTTGGACCTTGGAGATGCCATCCGTCCCGTTCTTGAAGCTCAGATTGAAGCCGGACGCGGCAGGTTCCGTGGCATTCGCCACACCGCAAGTTGGGATGCTAGCGATGCGGTGCGCAACGGCTTTACCAACCCACCCCCGGGCCTTTATCTCGACCGTGTGTTTCGAGAAGGCTTTGCTCATTTAGAACAGCTCGGCCTCACCTTCGAAGCCTGGTGCTATCATCCCCAATTACTCGATGTGGCAAGCCTTGCCCGCTCTTTCCCTAACACCACCATTATCATGAATCATCTAGGCGGCCCACTCGGAATCGGCCCCTATAGTAAGCGCCGAGCTGAGGTCTTCACCCAATGGCAAAATGGGCTCACCGAGCTCGCCGCATGCCCCAATGTACATATCAAACTAGGCGGCATTCAGATGGATGTGAACGGATTTGGCTGGGAAGATCGCGTCCTGCCACCAACATCTGAAGAACTCGTCAAAATCACTACACCCTATCATCTGCACGCGATCGAAAAATTCGGAGTAGACCGAGCAATGTTTCAAGGAAACTATCCGGTCGACAAACTGAGTTGTGGCTATACCGTTCTGTGGAATAGCTTCAAACGCATAGTCTCTGACGCTTCTCCGGAGGAAAAGGCCAAGCTGTTTCACGACAACGCAACGTGCCTCTACAACCTCGAGGATCAAGGGTCTGGCTAACCTTCACACTTCGGGATCTTCTACATATTCGGATAAGTCGGCCCACCCGAGCCCTCCGGCGCCACCCAGGTAATATTCTGACTTGGGTCTTTGATGTCGCAGGTTTTACAGTGCACGCAGTTTTGCGCATTGATCTGCAGCCGCGTGCCCGTGCCCATTTCATTATCTACCCACTCATAAACACCGGCCGGACAGTAATAGGCTGAAGGTCCACCAAAAGTACTAAATTCAGCCGTCAACTGTACATTCATATCGGCCACCTGCAAGTGTACCGGCTGATCTTCTTCGTGATTAGTCCCCGACAAGAAAACCGACGAAAGCCGATCGAATGAGATTTTCCCATCAGGTTTTGGATACTTGATCGCTCTCACTTTGGAGACCGGCATAAGACCCACATGATCAGGTTTCCCATGCTTCATTGTGAACGGCAGCCCAATTCGTAGCTGGCGCATCCACATGTCTATACCCCCAAGAGCTATGCCGAGATAGGTACCAAAGCGCGACCACAGCGGTTTCACATTGCGCACCCTCGAAAGCTCCACCGCCACGTCGCTTTTGTGATAAGCCGCCTGATATCCAGTAAGTTCATCATGCGAACGGCCTTCGCCTAATGCGTCAAACGCAGCCTCAGCCGCCATCCCCCCCGTCAAAATAGCGTTGTGAGATCCTTTGATACGCGGCACATTAACAAATCCAGCTGCACAACCAGCAAGGACCCCACCCGGAAACACCAGCTCCGGCACAGACTGAAACCCACCCTCGGTGATCACGCGAGCACCATAGGAAATCCGCTTACCTCCCTCAAATGTCGACCTAATAGCTGGGTGTGTCTTGAAGCGCTGGAATTCTTCAAACGGTGAGAGAGTTGGATTTTTATAATTTAGATGAACAACAAACCCGACTGAAACCAGATTCTTATCAAAATGATAGAGAAACGAACCACCTCCTGTGCTCCGATCAAGCGGCCAACCCATCGTGTGTTGAACCAACCCTGGTTTATGTATTGACGAATCAACCTCCCACAACTCTTTAATTCCAAGACCATATTTTTGCGGATCTCTACCGGCATCGAGGTCAAATTTTTTGACAAGATTCTTGGTCAGTTGTCCGCGCGCACCTTCGGCAAATATGGTATATCGCCCACGCAGCTCCATACCGCGCATGAACGTATCTTTTTGCAATCCATCGCGCGAAATTCCCATGTCCCCGGTCGCGACACCAACGACAGCACCTGCCTCATCATAGAGAATTTCACTGGCCGCAAATCCTGGGTAAATCTCAACACCAAGATCTTCAGCAATCCCACTTAGCCAACGGCAAACATTACCAAGGCTCGTAACGTAACAGCCCTCATTCGACATCAGCCGAGGCATTAAAATATTGGGAATAGAAAGAGATCCAGCAGGTCCCAGCACCAAAAAACGATCATCGTTCACCGGTGACATCGATGGCGGATCAAGATCACGCCAATCCGGCAATAACTTGTTCAACCCCACCGGATCAATCACTGCCCCAGAGAGTATATGGGCGCCTACTTCCGAGCCTTTTTCCAATATTGTGACGGAAATATCCCTATCGGCTTCCACCGCCAATTGCTTGAGACGAATAGCCGCAGCAAGTCCGGCTGGCCCCGCGCCGACAATAACCACATCAACATCCATTGACTCGCGATCGGGCAGTTCACTCATTGTTTATCCCCATTGTAGAATGGCGGCATCGCCGCGCAGGTATTTTCAGCCTATGCTATCAGGACAGTGAAATTCAAACCGAACATCGTTTTGGCAAAAAACATAGGTTTTGGCAAAGAGTATGGACCGAGATCAAGCCCTCGCGCTTCTGCAATGGTACGAGCTGTCAGGCGTTGACGAGGCTATCGATGACGTAGCCCATGACCGATTTAGCGAGGCTGTCTCGCCACCCCTAAAATCTATATTGCCACGCGCACCATCCGTCTTGTTCCCGCACAGTCCGTCACATGACGCTTTCGGCACAACCGAGGGCAAACGTAGCGCCTCCGCCAACGCACAAGCCAACGTTCCCCCCACAAATACTTCGCTTGCCCCCATCCCATCAGAGCCATACGTTGAACCTTCTCTAGCTGCTCGCGAGCTAGCAAGCAGCGCCCGTAACCTCGCTGAACTGGAAAAAGCCGTCAGGAATTTTGCCGGTTGTTCTCTCAAAAGCACTGCCAAGAACACCTGTTTTTGTGACGGAAATCCGTCATCTCGCATCATGTTCATCGGTGAAGGCCCAGGGCGAGATGAAGATATCCAAGGCAAGCCCTTTGTCGGGCGCGCTGGTCAGTTGTTTGATCGAATGTTGGCGGCGATTGGCCTTGATCGCACTAATGTCTACATCACTAATATTGTCTATTGGCGCCCGCCCGGCAATCGCACCCCAACTCCCGAGGAAACAGCTAGCTGTCGACCATTTACCGAACGTCAGATTGAGCTTGTCAATCCGGATATTCTGGTGTTTCTGGGTGGCGCATCGGCAAAACACCTACTGTCCACAAATCAGGGCATTACTAGGCTCCGTGGTACCTGGAAGTCATTTCTGCTAGGCAACAAAGAATACCCGGCCATGCCAACTCTTCACCCCGCTTATCTCTTGCGCCAAACTGCACAAAAACGCCTTGCATGGACAGACTTTCTACAAATCAAACGCGCTCTGGACAGCACGGATACTAACAACATGGGAAAACCCACCTGACATGCCTGGAATTGACAAAAACCGCCCCTTCATTGCCCTATCTATTGCCATACTCACTGTTTCGGATTCAAGATCCATAGAGGATGACACCTCGGGTACACTTCTGATCCGTAGCATAAAAGATGCCGGTCACAATGTTGCTAACCGCAACATTGTGACTGACGATATAGAAGCAATACACCGAGTAGTAAGGGCCTGGATCAACGATCGCACGATCGACGTGATAATCACTACCGGCGGAACCGGTCTCACCGGCAGAGATATCACGCCAGAAGCGATTGAGCCTTTTTTTGAAAAACGAATCGATGGTTTTTCCATCGCTTTTCATCAGATGAGTATGGAGAAAATAGGCACATCAACAGTCCAATCCCGAGCCACAGCCGGTGTTGCTAGCGCCACATATATCTTTGTACTCCCTGGATCACCTGGAGCGTGCCGCGATGCCTGGGACGGAATTCTCGCCAACCAACTCGACTATCGCTATATGCCATGCAATTTTGTGGAAATTATGCCGCGGCTGGAAGAACATCTTCACCGCTCTAAATCATGATCATCGACATCACTTATGCTTAATATAAAAACAGTTCCAAAACCCTACCTGATTTATCCTGCATACTATCCTTAGCTAACCTTACAACCGGAGTATGTCATCTTATCCTTCCTCTGGAACACACCATATTAAGTGCAACTGTTTTGAGGATTACCTCCAGATGGGACAAGGCGTCCCTCGCACCAATGCCTTCCAAAACGCATAGTCCGCGCCGCAGTCAATATCTTCAAGCAGATCCAGAAAAACTTCACGAAGACCCGCCAGATTGGCCATGGTATCGTCGAGCGTATAGCTGGTAGACCAGCGAACATCAGTAAAAAGGTTCACCGCCAACCGGTGATGGGTAATGCCAATCAAATTATACCCGCCATCGGAAGAGGGGCAGAACACCACATCATGGCGCCCAAGCACCGCAAAAGCCTCTGCAACATGCCGCTGGCCAAGAGTAGGAATATCACTTCCAACCACGACCACCGGCCCTGGTGGCATGGCGCTGATCGAGCGCAACATGCGCGAGCCAAGATCCCCCTTTCCCTGCGCAATAAGTCCAACATCGATTGGCCATACCGGGTTAGAAATCGCATGATCTGGCGTCACCGCAAGATAGGTTTCCCAGCGCTTATCGCGTCCCAAAACGCGCACCAACCTTGCAAGTTCATGTCTGTAAAACCACGTCGCTGTCACAGCTCCAATATCGCCTGCAAGACGCGTTTTTACCCGGCCCATGACCGGTGCCTTAGCCATGATGATGACAGAACGAGCATCTTTCATCTGTCAGCCTTAGAGCTTGCCTGTGGCCTACTATAGAATTGAGAAAGACGATGCGGAGAAACACCTAAAATATAAAGCGCCAAGCAGATCAAGTTACGCAAAATCCGCAAGAAATATCCGTCGGCCCTGTAGCGCTCGGCACTGGTTATCGCACGCGTTACAAACAAACTTAGCCGCCTACGGCCAATCCTACGGATAATATCAACATCTTCCATGAGCGGCATGTCATGGAACCCACCTATTTCGTCATAAAATCGTCGCGAAATCAAAAGTCCTTGATCTCCATAGGCAAGACCAAATAATCGACAGCGCAGATCCACCATAAACATGACCAGTTTGGCACGCAGTCGGTTATCATTAAGCGCAAATGAGAAGACACCAGCCCGTTGTGGTGCCAGATCTTTGAAACGTCCCTCACCTCGACAAAATGCCACAATCTCCTCTTCAACTCCGCTATCTAATATTGTATCCGCATGCACAAACAGCAGCCAATCCTGGTTCGCCACTAGTGCCCCCGCCTTAAGCTGCTCCCCGCGCCCACGCACCGCCGTGATAAATTTTGCACCTCCCGCGTCAGAGATATCTTCCGTGTGGTCACCCGAACCACCATCTGCAATAATCACCTGTGCAATCACACCCTCAACAGCTCCCGGCACAAGGGCGACCAGGGTCGGGGATAGCGTCGCCTCGGAATTAAGCGTTGGTATGATAACAGAAATCATCAGTCCAACTATACGGACATTCTCCTAATATGAAACCAGAAGATTTGGATGGTTGGCAACTGCAACTGTTGTAACTCCATGAGATAAAGCGGTTGCAAATCAGCAAAATGAGCTGAACTATTGCAGCATGGCCAAACAAAAACTACGAAGTACCCCTGATCTAACATTTGAAGAGCAATGGGTTAAAAAAGGTTTTGAGTGCATAGCTGGGATAGATGAAGCGGGCCGCGGCCCTATCGCCGGCCCGGTAATAGCTGCGGCAGTTATTCTGGATCATCAAAACATTCCGCAAGGCATTCGCGATTCCAAAGAGTTGAGCCCAGCACGGCGCGAAAAACTTTATGATGAAATAAGCCGGCATGCCTCTATTGGAGTTGCGACAGCAACGGTTGAACGCATCGACCAAGACAATATCTTGCAGGCAACTTTGTGGGCAATGGCTCGCGCCTGCGAGGCGCTCACAAAACCAGCTCAGGTCGCACTAATCGACGGCAATATCATGCCGTATTTAAGCTGTCCGGGCGAAACAATTGTTGGCGGAGACCGAAAATCTCTTTCAATCGCAGCTGCTTCAATTATCGCAAAAGTCACTAGAGACCGCCTGATGCGTAATCTCGCCAAACATTTTCCCCAATACGGGTTTGAACGTCACAACGGTTATCCAACTAAGGACCATATTAACCTCCTTGACCAATTTGGTCCCTGTCCGCATCACCGCCGCACCTTCGCACCAGTGGCAACACGGCTATGATACGGAAGGTATTTAAACACTGATAAAAATAATTTATCCAACATACACCCCAAGTTTCATGGCATTTTGCACAATCAACTATTTGCTAACCATCTCCGTTCAATCCGCCTTTACCACATTCTGGCAAGTATCAAGTTCAAATGTTGGTTCAGGAGTGAGTTGTGAGCGTATCAGTAAAAAGAATTTCAGATAATTCCATCATCATCGCAGATTGCATTGAAACATTACAAAGTATCGAGCCGGAAAGTGTCGACCTTATTTTTGCCGATCCGCCTTATAATCTCCAGATAAGCGGTGAGTTAAAGCGGCCAGATAACAGTCGGGTCGATGGCGTTGACGAAGCCTGGGATCAGTTCTCAAGTTTTGCAGCATATGATGACTTCACTCACGCATGGCTTGAAGGGTGCAAGCGCGTACTCAAACCCTCCGGCACAATTTGGGTGATCGGCAGTTATCACAATATCTTTCGGGTTGGCTCATCGATGCAAGATCTAGGCTTTTGGATCTTGAACGACGTAATCTGGCGCAAAGTAAACCCAATGCCCAATTTTCACGGGAAGCGCTTCACCAACGCACACGAGACAATGATCTGGGCATCCAAGAACAAAGATGCTCGCGTCACGTTCAACTACAATGCCATGAAGGCTTTGAACGATAATTTGCAGATGCGCTCAGACTGGTTATTGCCTATCTGTTCAGGCGCAGAGCGGCTCAAAAACAAAGCCGGCACGAAAGTTCATCCAACACAAAAGCCGGAGGCGCTATTGCACCGTGTGCTGCTCGCAGCTTCAAATCCAGGTGATCTCGTACTTGATCCATTTTTCGGCACTGGCACCACCGGCGCGGTTGCCAAAAAACTAAAGCGCTCCTTTATTGGTATCGAGCGCGATGCAACTTATGCAGATGAAGCACGTCGACGAATCGATTTAGTCGAACCTGCAGATAACGATGCCATCGCAACAACCACATCAAAACGCCAGGCAACAAGAATTCCTTTTGGCATGGTAGTTGAGCGTGGGTTACTCAATCCAGGCTCGGTGTTATACGGACCAAAAAAACGCTACTCCGCAAAAGTGCGGGTCGATGGATCACTGATCTCAGAGCAGCGCACCGGTTCGATCCACCAGATTGGTGCCCACGTGCAAGGACTTGAGGCCTGTAACGGGTGGACGTTCTGGCATTATTCAGAAGGACCGAGTCTCACTCCAATCGACGTGCTACGTGAACAGATCCGAGCTGAAATTGGTGTTCACATCTAGCTTTTCCCATCCATCACGGCAATAATCTTGCGCATAAGCGAGGGTAAGGCCTCGTCTTTTAGCGATGTCCGCGATCTCCAAAAGCATCGCCACGGATCTGCCGATGCGCGCAGCACCGGTTCACCATCCTGCTCTAGACTAAACACGTCTAATTCAAGTCGAAAATGTGTGAAAGTGTGTGTCACGTGACCATGCTTGTGCCAAGTACCATGGACAGGGGCTGATGCAACCACTCTCATATTATCAAATTGACCCTCCTCCCACTCACTAAATGGGATTTCGGTCATTCCCCCAAGAAGCCCTTCATTTGGACGACGTCTCAATAAAATAGTACCATCACTTCGCTCAATCCAAAACGCAGCGCCAGACCGCACCGGACGTGCCTGTTTTGGTGTTTTAAGCGGCAATATTTCGGCAATATTTTGTACTGCAGCCCCGCAGAAAGCGCGTAAAGGACACTGGCTGCATGCTGGTGAGCGGGAAGTGCAGACCATTGCACCCAGATCCATCAACCCTTGGGCAAAATCACCGGGACGCACCAATCCATTCAGTGAACCAGCCAATTTGACTATCCTCTGCTTAGCAGCAGGTAATTGATCCCGCACAGCAAACAAACGCGCCACCACTCGTTCAATATTGACATCAACCGGAACACATGGACGATCAAACGCAATTGCCGCAATCGCTGCGGCGGTATAAGGACCAATCCCGGCAAGCAGCTGGAGCTCGCCTTCGCTTGAAGGAAATTTGCTGTTATAATCACGCACTACTTGGCGAGCACATTTTAAAAGATTACGCGCACGGGCATAATATCCAAGGCCCGCCCAGGCTACCATTACATCGTTATCACTCGCGGCACTAAGCGCCTGAACACTTGGCCATTTCCGTATAAATGCTTTAAAATAGCCTTCAACTGCAACAACCGTCGTCTGCTGAAGCATGACTTCGCTTAACCATACCGCATATGGGTCCGGCTGCCGGCCCAACGGCACCCGCCAGGAAAGTGCGCGCCGGTTTTGATCATACCAACCCAGCACAGCGGTTCGGATTAGCGAAGTTTTGTTCATGTCAAATTCAGTTGAAGTGTTGTGAATAGAGTCAAACGCTGCCACATCTTATAATTCATAATAATCCAGATATTTAAACGGCAATGATGATAACTCCAAAACCCAGAAACTATACTCGTGGAGCTATGTCCATCGGGCGG
>CAUZRD010000057.1:0-11928 GCA_963582255.1 Alphaproteobacteria bacterium
TGCATCACCACCAATGGTATCAGCAAGCGCCATCAACTTCCCAACCTTGCACGCATCCTCACTGCCAAGGCCCGCAGCTTCGAGTGCCCTTGTTATAAACGTTGCAAGATCTTCAACACTTACTCTCCGACCTGTCTCACTCATGGTCTATTTCCTCAAAATTATGCATCTGACAATGATAAAAAATACCTGCATACCGGCTGGCAATGAACACATAAGCTCTTGTACAACTTTCGAAAACCGCACCGCCACTGGCGTGAGCGCGAATAACATACTAGGAGAATCTTATGCCCGCATATTGGATTGCCCGTGCCAGAATAAATAAGCCCACTGCGTATAAGCTCTACACCGACATCGCCGGTGACGTTATCAAAAAATTTGGCGGCCATTTTCTGGCCCGCGGTGGTGACTACAAAATAGTTGAAGGTGAGACAATTTACACACGCCATGTCGTTGCTGAGTTTCCAAGCATGGATGATGCGGTTGCCTGCCACTCATCAAACGCTTATCAAGATGCTGCAGCAAATCGCAAAAATGGTGGCGGCGATGTTGAAATCATCATTGTCAACGGCATATGACATACATATCCGGTAAAGCTGCACGCCAGTACGTAGTTGAAGGAGCAAGCATGTCCACAGCAACAATCATTAAATTTGATGACCGGCCAAATTTTGATCGCGGTGATGGCGTCTCTACCGCCCTTCTAGTTGGCAAGGCCAACGCCGAAGGAACGCTTTTTACATCCGGATACACCACATTTCCTGCAGGACGAGCGGCTCCAATGCACCATCACAATTGCTGTGAGCAGGTACTCATTATCGAAGGAGATGCGGAGGTTGAATGTGGTGGACAGAAAACGCTACTTAAGCCAATGGATACTTCCTATATTCCAGCCGAAGTTCCCCATCGCTTTAACAATGTCGGTGATGGCCCCCTCACTATTTTCTGGATCTATGGTGCAACCCATGTCACACGCACATTCACCGAGACCGGCAAAACCGTCGATCATCTCTCACCCGGAGACAAGGTCACGTGAGTACTAGGATGCGAGATGTCGCCGTATTAGGACTGGGACAAATGGGGAGTGGCATTGCCCGGCACCTGGATGAGGCCGGCTATCTTGGCGCGGCTTGGGACCCGCGCCCGCAGGCCATTATAACCTTCGCAAACCGTAATGATGTTCGGGTTGGAGAACCAGCACAGATTGCATCGTCTAGCCGATGCATAATTTTTGTGGTCCCGAGTACCAAGGAGATTGAGGAAACGCTTACCGGCCCACACGCCATGTTAGATAAAATCGAGCCACAAAGTGTGATCTTTGATCTAACCACATCCGATCCGACAGAAAGCCGCCGGCTTGCGAGCAAGGCCAAAGAGCGCGGGATCGACTATATTGATTGCGGGATGACGGGCGGAGCCACTGGTGCTGATGCTGGAACTCTAACCTTGATGGCGGGCGGTGATTCAGAGGTGATCGAGCACTACGGTGATATTCTAGCCACTTTTACCAAACAGGTCATTCATGTCGGCCCACAAGGCGCCGGCCATGCCCTAAAACTAATTCACAACATGGTGCTGCACACATCTTTTCTTGCTAATTGCGAGGGCGTTCGTGCTGCCGAGCGTTTCGGTATAGATGCCCAAACGGTGATCGATGTCTTCAATGCCGGAAATGCAAGAAGCTACTCATCTGAGGTTCGTTTTCCCAAGCACATCCTGTCTGGCACGTGGGATGCACGCTCGCGTGTTTCTAATTTGGAAAAAGACGTACGCATGGCGGCTCAAATGTCGAAAACACTGGGTGCACCCACACCTTATGGTAACCTGACCGCAGATCTTCTCAAGCGAGCGCTTGACGCAGGTATGGCCGACACAGATTTTTCGCATCTGTTCAAAGTGTTTGACGATCTGACCGACGAATAAGCCTTATTAATCGAAAAGTTCCGACACAACCCTACTCCACCGGCGGCCACAGGCGCTGGCCAACAGTAGGTGATCCCGGTGCGTGTATCGTGTACTCAACTACCCGCGAGGTCCACTCACCCTTCTGCAGCGCTAGGGATTCGTGAGGTTCTTCGAAATTCTTCATCCGCGCCTCAATTGACGTGAACTCATAAAGCACAGAGTGCGTTGCCCAGCCTGCTATACAAGAGAGTTTTCGCGTGCGCATCGCACCAGGCATCCGCGCCATGTGAGGAAGGCGGTATTGTGCATACCAGCCCCCAAGATCTATCTCGTCTTCAGTTGTTGCCACCCTGAAACTCCCGGTCTGGATGGCAGGTCCCGGGGTTCCCCCAGGATCACACTGGCCATATTCAGGGCCCGTGACACGCTCCTCTTCAACAAACACGCAAGCTCTTACACCCTCGCGTTCAGACAGTTTATAACGAGTTTCATCGTTCTGTTCAGATTCATAGAACGGAGATCCGGATCTAAAAAAAACATGAGGCGATACAGCGCCTACTAAAACCACAAACTGGGTACCTGTACCCATTTCTTCACCTGGCCCCCGCGGCAGCCTCTCGCCCAATGCCTCCATCGCCTCACCACCACCTACATGCTGGTAGTGAGCGGCCCAGGCAATTCCTGGATGCTGTAAAAGCCCGGGCAGATAGGTGCCATGCAACCACTTATGATGCTCTACACGCATGTCCTCAGGCAAATCATACCAAGTAGACCAAATACCATTATCCACGATGTCTATCTCCTGCTCTGATGCGGTTTCATATTTTTTCTATCTGCCAATCAATATAGCACGAACCTCGAACAGACAGTAATATAACCAGCAACATGATCGCCGATGCGGTCTTTTCTGCCATATTAGCGAGAAAAAAATTCATTGTAAGAGATATATCCATTGCCTACTCGCACGAGATAGGGTGGTGACAAGAGCATTTCAGGAACATCACATGGCACCAATTAAAATCCATTTCGTTGGCTATCATCCAGAAACCTCGGTCCAGGCCCGTGCAGTGCGAATTATGGAAGATCATCTAAAAAGCTATCTTGGAGACGAAATTGACTTTCGTTTTGATCCAGACATTGGCTTGCTTGGCGGCAAAGCCGTCGACCTTTTAGACAAAGTTGAAACTGGTGAATTCGACCTTTGCTACTTTTATTCTAGCTATCTGACCGAGCGGGTGCCTGAACTTGGGCTGTTCGAACTACCATTTCAGATTTCCGACCGACAAAGCGCCTATGAAATGTTGGACGGTGATTTGGGCTCAGTGCTTGGAGCTGCCATTAAAAAGAACACCGGCTACCGTTTGCTTGCCTCATGGGATAACGGCATTAGACATCTCTCAAACGGCTGTCATACAATTCGCACTCCAGCCGATTGTAACGGCCTTAAAATACGTACTGCACGCAATAAAATCCATCAAGCAGCTTTTAGCTCTATGGGATTTGACCCTATATTTATCGACGTAAAGGACTTAAAAACCGCGGCTGCAAACGGAACTATCGATGCACAGGAAAACCCACTTACCAACATCGTCAATTACGGTCTGGAGGACCATCACCCCTATGTAACTCTGACCGGACACCTGTTCGGCATCTCTGCGGTGCTCGCCAATGCAAAAGCCTATGATGCATGGCCTACCAAAGTGCGCATAGCTATTGAACACGCACTATCCCATGCCACTGCCGCCCAACGTAAGTTTGCCGAGGAAATTGACGAGACCTGCTCGCTACACCTCATGTCAAAAGGTATCGAAATCACTGAGCTTACCAACGATGAGCAAGCCTCTTTTTCTGATGCAGTGAACCCCATCGTTCAAACAGCCCGGGAACTCTTTGACGAAGACCTTCTGGCAGTATTCGATGCCACTCGCAGCAGTGCTTAACATCAGATCGCATAGGTCAGCCAAAGAAGTACTATCTTAAATGCAAACAGAACCTAGCTCTGCCCCCGTCTCCGCTACCAAACAATTTTCCAAAATATCTGCGTAGATTATAGTTCGGTAACGAACTGCCACCACCACATGATGCTTATTATAAATTAGCCATGAGCTCTTCGGGCTCGAGTGGGAAATTGACAACCTCCCCGCGCCTTGCCGAAAGATCCATTGCCATTGTCATCATCAAATTGCGATGTCCATCTGCGGCAGTTGCATGGGGTGTCGACTGTCCAGTACATAAATGCTGATACCAGGAGTTTGTCTCTTCGCGCATTGGTCCCCAAAGCTGCCCGCCCTGCATATCGCCCGGCGGATAGGATGTGAGAAAATCAACATGGCGAGCAACCGGCGGAGTGTAATCACGAGTTGCATAGCCAGCACCCTGCGCCACATTTGAAGCGAGGACGAGATCGCGGTGTGTATCTTCAATATCGATTACCCCCTCCGTGCCGACAATGCCAATCTCCAGCCCATAGACAGACCCTGGCCAAACTTCCGGTAGCGCCCAGGAGATATTCATGCTCCAGATCGTGCCATCATCCATAGTAAAGATACCAAATGTGGAATCCTTTGTTCCCCAGCGCGAGAGCACTTTATCAACCGAGCAGGCATAGACAGAGACCGGGCTTTTCCCCTCCATCAGCCACATGGACATATCGAGGCTATGGGTGCCGGAAACCACCATCGGCGTCAGATTGGAACGCTCGTTAGTTTTGGAAACAGTCGCTATTGGAACCATGCGGTTCATGAAAGCTCGGGTAACAACGGAGTGGACATCGCCGATCTGACCAGTATCAAGTTTTTCCTTAATCGCCAGAAATCTGCGGCGGAACCTCTGAGTATAACCGATCACACAATCTATATTCGCAGCCTCAATAGCTTTGAGTATATTGGCCGACTCCACAGCGTCCGTTGCCAGCGGTTTCTCTATAAAAATGGCATGCCCCCTCTCAATTGCTGCCATGGTCGGACCGACATGGAGGTTTTCCTCCGTCGCGATAATAACTGCATTGACCTCGGGGCGGTTGATTAGCTCCTGATAGTTCGTAGTAAAAAAATCAGCCTGAGTATCCTTCAAAAGCTCCTCGCCAACATCTGATTTAATATCGCACAGACCAATCCAACCTACCCCTGGATAATCCCGTGCAAGTTCAGCCCGGATACGCCCGATTGTCCCGCAGCCGATAACAGCAAGACCAACTTCCTTCTTCACAGATGTCACTTTATCACCTCTTTTTTTGAGATTTAGCTTTTATGCCTTCGCGAGACCCATTAGCCCTCAAGCCACCTTATCTCTGACCGAAGGATCATCATTAAAAGGCAGCGAAACAGGCTCACCGCGTTCAGCTGAAAGATCGGCGGCTATATAGACTTCCATCACCTTCCGCGCTTCTGACGGCTTAACCACGACTTCGCGATCAAGCGCGATGGCTTCAAGGAAGCTGATGGTCTCCTGAACCATCGGTCCGGCAAAGGTATGGCCAACCTGCTCGCCAGGCATCGACGACATCGGAAATTCAATGCCGCGCTCCATACTCATCAGCGTAACATCTCTGTGGGTATCATCAATAATGAGCGCGCCCTCGGAGCCAACAATCTCCATCACGGTTGAGGAATAGTTCGGATAGCTAGGTGGCAGCACCCAACCTGCTCCCACGCTGATCACCGTTCCATCGTCCATCGTAACCATGATGAATTGACAGTCGGGCGAATTAAACTCCTTGATAAGAACTTTTTCCACCTGCTGAGAATAAACGCGCACAGGTTGGCGTGGTGCCAGGCACCACAGCGCATAATCAAGGTCGTGGGTCGCCTCCATCGCCGCAGGAGAAAGCCGGGTACGGCCAACAATACGCTTAGATAGCTCGCGCGTGATGTGGCGTGAAATCATGATACTAACCGGCTCACCAATCGTACCATCGAGCAGCTTTTCGCGGGTATAAACATATTTTGAGCGAAACCTCTGAGAGTAGCCGATGGTGAATTTAAGATTCTTCTCGATCGCGATCGCAATCAGTTCATCAGCCTGGGCCAACGTCTGCGCTACCGGCTTTTCGAGCAGCACATGCTTGCCCGCAAGCAGGGCCGCTTTTGCCATTGGGAAATGCACATCTTCCGGAGTAGCCGAAATCATCACAGCACTGACTGAACCATCGTCAATGATGCGACGATAATCATCTGTTGCTACCTTGGCATCAGTGGCCTTAGCCATTTCGGCCAATCTATCCGGTCTGATCTCTGCAATATGCAGATCCTTTACCAAAGGATTAAGCGCACAGGTCTCTGCACGAATACCTCCACACCACCCGACACCGATTACGCCAACATTTATCTGTTTCATCCTAACTCCAATTGCATCGGCCGGGTTAACACCCAATCCCGATATTATCCGCCAGTAGTACTGTCAGGCGTAAAAATTGTTTTCCAACCATCCTGTTGTCAAGTACCGACAATGAATCGTGCTCAATCTTCCGCTAGGTTATGTATAGGGCCGCGTTCAGATAGATTCCAAATCTTGTCGTCAAATATTGGGCAAATATTTTTGAATACGATCTTGCCAGCATTTATACCACACTTATGTGGCGTACCGCGTTGCTCATACAGCTAACATTTTCCTCGGATGTTATCTTAACCGGTCTCAAACATTAAGCGCATTGCTGAGACAGCCAGAAAACTAAATCTGCGTCAACGCTTGCAGGAAAGGTCGATTGGGCTTAAGAATTAATAAATCTCGCAGCGTATTTTTAGTAATTTCATGTTCAAAAACTATAATTACACAAAAATGAGCATTGATCTGTGAACCTCCTAGAATTGTAGTGATCAGCGCTGGATTTGTTTGGAAAGTATGCTAGGCATTCTTGTCGATATTAATTACCTAAAGCCTTTGACATCATTTAGCGTTGTTCTCGAAAGGGATCGGTGCTCGTTGTAGATATGAACAGAAATTACCAGCCAATAGCATCGATCTTACCGATGCAGCGCGTATAGCAGGCAAATGCAACCTACTGACATCAAAGATCCTGAATACTTCCACAAGGTGGTGGACTGCCAATGGGCATGTCCCACGCATACACCCGTTCCCGAATATATTCGTTTGGTCGCGCAGAAACGATACACTGAGGCGTTTCTGATCAATTGGGAATCAAACGTGTTTCCCGGCATTCTTGGACGCACCTGCGATCGTCCATGCGAGCCTGCCTGCCGGCGTGTCCGAGTTGAGGAAAAACCCGTCGCGATCTGCCGCTTGAAACGCGCAGCTGCTGATAACAAGGGTGACGTCTCACCCTACATGCCCACAATACCGACCGAGAAAAATGGTAAACGCATCGCCCTCATTGGCGCTGGCCCGGCCTCACTCACTGTTGCCAGAGATCTAATGCCGCTTGGCTATGAATGCATCTTATTTGACAAAGACCCATGCGCCGGCGGTTTGATGCGCACCAATATTCCTTCTTTCCGCCTTCCAGAGTCGGTGCTCGACGAAGAGGTTGAGCGCGTGCTAGAATTTGGCGTCGAGACCCGTTTTGGCACTGAGATTACTAGTTTAAAGTCTCTTAAAGACGAAGCATTCGATGCAATTTTCATAGGCACTGGCGCCCCAAAAGGCAAAGAGTTGAACATTCCAGGCCGCGTGGAAGCTAACGCCAACATCCATATCGGAATTGATTGGCTGACCAGTGTCGCCTTTGAGCATGTCGATAAGGTTGGCAAGAAGGTCGTAGTGATCGGCGGCGGCAACACTGCAATGGATTGCTGCCGCACAGCACTGCGCCTTGGAGGCAAAGACGTCCGCGTCACAGTGCGCAGCCCTCGCTCTGATATGAAAGCATCGGACTGGGAGATTGAGGAAGCTGAAGACGAAGGCGTTCCTATTTTCGACAATCATACTCCGCTCAGATTTGAGCTTGAAAATGGTAAACTGAAAGGTGTTCTATTTCAAAAAGTGCGCGCTGAATACGATGCTAATGGCAAACGCTCCCTGATTCCAACAGGCGAATCTCCGGTATTATTTGAGTGCGATGACGTATTGCTAGCAATAGGTCAAGACAATGCTTTCCCCTGGATTGAACGCGACATCGGCATCGAATTTGATGAGTGGGGATTGCCCGCAGTTGACCGCCAGACCTTTGCTTCCTCTCTGCCTGGCGTGTTTTTCGGCGGCGATGCAGCTTGGGGACCAGAGAATATCATCTGGGCAGTGGCCCATGGACATCAGGCGGCAATATCAATTGATTTATTCTGCCGCGGCGAACCGTTAAACAACCGCCCTGATTCCCAATCATCACTCATAAGTCAGAAAATGGGAATACATGAATGGTCATATGACAACGACATCGACACCGCACTGAGAAAGAATGTGCCCCATGCCGACATGACCAAGGCACTCGGAGATATCAAGGTAGAAGTTGAACTTGGGTTTGATGAGGCACTCGCCTTTAGCGAAGCCATGCGCTGCCTTAATTGCGATATTCAGACCGTATTCCAACCCGGCCTGTGCATCGAGTGCGATGCATGCATGGATATTTGTCCGGTTGATTGCATAAATTTCATAGGAAATGACGAAGAAACCGGCCTGCGCAATAGTATGCGCGTACCAGCGCGCAATCTTGAACAGGACGTATACGTGTCTGACGTTCTAAATACCGGACGCATCATGGCCAAGGATGAAGACGTCTGCCTTCACTGCGGACTATGCGCCGAACGATGTCCAACAGGTGCATGGGATATGCAGAAATTCACCTACGTGGATGCCCATGTTACCGAGAGTAGAATCCCAGCCTATGTCGACTGACCCTCTATACAACGAATTTGTCATTAAATTTGGCAACGTGAACGGCTCTGGTTCAGCTAGCGCAAATACATTTGCTGCCCGCGCTCTATTCCGCATGGGTATTCCGGTCTCGGCAAAAAATATATTTCCATCCAACATTCAAGGAATGCCTACGTGGTATGAAATTAGGGCGTCGGAAGCCGGAAATCTGGCACGCAGAGATGGTATCGACGTAATGGTTGCGATGAACCCGCAGACCTATGAGCGGGATATAAAGGATGTGATTCCTGGTGGCACTCTGCTTTATGATTCAAGTTGGCCAAGGCAGTTTGGCCGCACCGATATCGAAATCCTCGGCATACCTTTTGCCAAGTTGGTTGCCAAAGTCTATCAAGATCCACGCCAGCGTCAGCTATTCAAGAATATTGCCTATCTTGGTGCGATGACCCTGTTGCTCAATATTGATGTTGATGTTGTTACCGGCCTTCTGGCCGAGCAGTTCCGCTCCAAGCCGCAGCTTATCGGGCCGAATGTGCAGGCACTGGAAATCGGGCGTGAGTATCTACGAGCCAATCCTCCTTCTACCCTGCCGGTTCAGGCGCGCGCCAGTCAGGCCGCAGCCGGAAAAATCCTTATCAACGGCAATGAGGCGGCAGCTCTTGGTGCCATCTATGCGGGTGCAACCGTTGCCAGCTGGTATCCGATCACGCCCTCGACTTCACTTGCCGAAGCGTTCGAAAAGCATACAAATCTCCTGCGCCGCAACGACGATGGAACGCTGCGTGCCGCTGTTATACAGGCTGAAGACGAGCTTTCAGCCATCGGCATGGCAATCGGTGCGAACTGGAACGGTGCGCGCGCCTTCACTGCCACCTCAGGTCCTGGTATTTCGTTGATGAGTGAGTTTCTCGGCCTTGCGTATTTCGCCGAAATTCCTCTTGTCTTATTCGATATTCAGCGCGGTGGACCATCGACAGGTATGCCGACTAGAACCCAGCAATCTGACATTCTGGCCTGCGCCTATGCCTCTCATGGCGATACTAAGCACGTGCTCTTGTTCCCTGCAGATCCTGGTGAATGTTTTACCTTCAGTGCCGATGCATTCGATCTCTCTGATCGCCTGCAAACACCCGTTATTGTTCTTTCCGATCTCGACATTGGCATGAATGACTGGGTGGTCGACGAGTTCAACTGGAGCAAAAACCGCCGCCATGACCGTGGAAAATTGCTAAGCTCGTCTGAACTTGAAAATCTAGAGGATTTTGCAAGGTACCGCGATGTCGATGGTGATGCCATCCCGTATCGCACCATACCTGGCACCCACGCCGATAAAGGCTCGTATTTCACCCGGGGCACTTCTCATAATGAATATGGGGGGTACACCGAAGATGGTGTTCTCCATGCCGAGACGCTCAAACGCCTGTCACGTAAATTTGAGACCGCTGCGACAATCGTGCCAAAACCGGTAATCTATACCCGAAGCACAAAATCACGCCTCGGGGTTATCAATATTGGAAGTACTGATCACGCCGTGCGCGAAGCTCTCGAGCACTTTGCCGCTGATGGCCAAGGCATAAATCATATGCGTATTCGGTCATTTCCCTTCACTGATGAAGTCATCTCGTTTGCACATGAGCACGATTTTATCTTTGTCATCGAGCAGAACCGCGATGCTCAATTACGCACTCTTCTGATCATCGAGGCTGATATTTCTAGCAAAAAGCTTGTTCCAATACTAAATTTTGATGGCATGCCACTCACCGCCGTCGGCATCTATGAGGCAATAACCCTCGTCCTGCAATCAAACCCGAGTGTAGTCAAAGCAATTTCCGCCCCTTTATCGCTCGTCTGAGGACACAATGACCCACATCGTTAAACCGGCATTCAAGCATCCCAACCTGCCTCGCAACGCATTGGGATTCACTCACCGAGAATATGAGGGTGTTGTTTCAACTCTGTGCGCCGGATGCGGGCACGATTCAGTTACTGCAGCCATTATTGAAGCGTGTTTTGAACTTTCAATCGCGCCTCATAGGGTTGCTAAATTATCAGGGATAGGCTGCTCATCGAAGACCCCCAACTACTTTCTCAACCGCGCGCATGGTTTTAACACGGTGCACGGGCGTATGCCCTCAATTGCAACCGGAGCTAATCTTGCTAATCGCGATTTGGTCTATATTGGCGTATCAGGTGACGGCGATTCAGCATCGATTGGCCTTGGACAATTCTGCCATGTCATTCGTCGCCAGCTAGACATGACCTATATTATCGAAAACAATGGTACCTATGGGCTTACCAAAGGTCAGTTTTCCGCTACTAATGACCGGGCATCCAAAAGCCGGCGTGGCACGGAAAATCCATTTGGGGCGATCGATCTAGCCGTAATTGCCATCGAACTCGGTGCCGGGTTCGTCGCCAGATCATTTTCCGGTGACAAGACACAGCTCGTACCTCTGATAAAAGCTGCCATGGCCTATAACGGGTTTGCTCTAATCGATGTGATTTCACCATGCGTGACCTTCAACAATCACGCTGCCTCGACCAAGAGTTACGACTATGTACGCCAGCACAACGAAATCGTCGATCATATTGATTTTGTGCCCGATGCCGATGCCATCACGGTCAATTACGCCGAAGGAGAGACGGTTTCGGTTGCACTCCATGATGGTTCGCGAATAGCCCTTCATAAAATTTCCGATGACTACGACCCACGAGATCAACTAAATGTCTTAACCTCTCTGCGCCGTGATCGCGGCGAGGGTAAGGTAACTACTGGCTTGCTCTATATCGATGAAGCTGGAGGAGATCTTCACTCCGCCATGAGGACAAGCACTGAGCCCTTAAACGCCTATGCAATGGAAGATCTATGCCCGGGCAGCGATAAGCTAACCGAAATCAACGCGCAGTTCCGCTAGCAGTCGATCTGAGGTAATGGCAGAACAAGTTCGGCGCTCACGCCGACTTAGTAGGAACAGATATGTCACTTTGGCTAGTTAAGTCGGCGATTGCGACCGTTGCGGTTATTCCCGTCTTTATTGCCATTCCCTATTTTCGACGCAATTTTGGGGTCGACCCTCTGGTATATCTTTGCTGGTATTTCACCGCCGCAGCAATATCGGTAGCAACCTATCTCTCATTATCAGGCCGAGCCAACGAATTAATAATGCCAGGCCCCGGTGTTATCGCGGCAATCATTGCCATTGGATTGACATTGGGTGCAATTGCCAATGGCGCCCTATTTCAAGCTGTGATTGCTGC
>CAUZRD010000058.1:0-11752 GCA_963582255.1 Alphaproteobacteria bacterium
CATTAGTGAATGTAAAACTGGAAGATCAACTAACACTTGTAGTTAGAACTACTCCATGGTGATGATTTTATATCTACCAAATTAGATTTGGCGTTCTTCCATGGCTCCAAGAAACTGTGTGAATAGGTGGCCGCTGTCATGTGGTCCAGGGGATGCTTCGGGGTGGTGTTGGATCGAAAAAGCATTATGCTCCGGTGCCGAAACGCCGCAATTTGTACCATCAAAAAGCGAACGATGAGTTTCTTTTACACCCGCGGGTAACGATTGGCTATCTACTGTAAACCCATGGTTCATCGAGGTTATTTCGACCTTTCCGGTTGCAATATCAAGAACTGGGTGATTGGCACCATGGTGGCCAAAACTCATTTTCTTTGTTTTTGCGCCAAGAGCGAGAGCCAGCAATTGGTGTCCAAGACAAATACCAAATATTGGCATTTTCGCATTAAGTAGAGCGCGGATGGTAACAAGGGCATAAGAGCCGGTTGCTACCGGGTCCCCAGGACCATTGGATAGCACCACTCCGTCAGGCTGGAGGCCAAGAATCTCATCGATGCTAGCATGAGCACTGACAATGTGAATGTCACAGCCAAGACCCACGAGTTCCCGCAGAATATTACTTTTAGATCCGTAATCAATAATCACAACCCGAAATTTCATTGTCTCCCGTTGGCTAAATCCCAAAGGCCATTTCCATGGTGTTACATTGCTGGAAAAGGGCTGTGAGACAGTGATGTCGCCTGCAAGGTCTTTACCCTCGATCCCTGGCCATTCGTTCACCAGCTGCGCCAGGTGATCAAAATCAAACTCACCAGTCGCATTGTGTGTAATTGCGGCCTTTGGCATACCTCTAGTGCGAATGAGATGCGTGAGGGCCCGGGTATCTATCTCTGAGATTGCGATAATTCCTCTTGCGGTCAGCCAATCGTTGAGTTGGTGGGTAGCGCGATAATTTGATTGAGCATGAACTCGCGCTCGAAAGACGGCGCCGAGTACACCTGAAACACCAGCAGGATTTGCTGTTTCGCTATCGTCATCATTGATACCAACAATCCCGATATGAGGAAAAGTAAATGTAATGATCTGGCCGCTGTAGGACGGGTCGGTCAGAATTTCCTGATATCCGGTCATGGCGGTATTGAAACAAAGCTCCCCGACCGCGTGTCCGTGCGCACCGAGTCCTACTCCAGGTAATACCGTGCCATCGCCTAATACGATCGCCGCAGTTGGTTTTTGTTTCAACCAGCCAGGAGGCACGTTATGTGAGGTCGCATCCTGCATACCCGCATCACTCATTTATCATATCCGAAAGAGGTGTAATTCTTGCCTAAACCCGAGGCTATGCCAGTGTGACATTTCGGTCAATCGGCGATTTATTTGAAATAATATTTAAAATCAAATACTTATAAATATGATTAGTCATTGCCCTATTCCGACGGCGTGTTCTATCGTCTATCGTCCGAGGAAATAGAGATGACATTGCGACAACAATTTGGCACTGGCCTGAATGAGGCGGTGAAATCTAAAGACAAACGGCGTATTTCGACTCTGCGCCTGATTAACGCTGCCGTGAAGGACCGCGATATTGCGGCGCGAACATCAGGGAAAGACGAAGGCGTTGGAGATGATTACATTATCGAAATTCTTGCTAAGATGGTTAAGCAGCGCGAAGAATCCGTGAAAACTTATGAAGAAGCTGACAGAATGGATCTGGTCGAGCAGGAAAGTGAAGAGATTAATATAATTAGAGAGTTTCTGCCCAAGCAACTCTCCGAAGTTGAAATGCAAAAGGCTTGTGTGGAGATCATTGAGGAAATAGATGCTGACGGTCTGAAGGACATGGGCCGGTGTATGGGTTTGCTCAAGGAGCGCTATCCTGGGCGTATGGATTTCTCGCGAGCAAGCGCTGCGGTTAAGGGTAGGCTGAACGCACGTTCCTGACAGCACGTCGATCTTTCTGTTTCACAGCTTATGAATTTTCCGAATGCGATGCTGGATAGGCCTTGTTTTTCAACCGAACTAATTGACTATACACAGCTTATGCACAAGCTAGTCACAGGATATGTGCCTAGTTTTGAAATATCCTGTCACACAAGTATGACTCCTGTGTAGCCAGCGCAGCTACCCAGGATTTATATTTAAGCAGTAAACCGGCATTATAGGCAGGCGATGCGATTCCCGGCTTCACTTCTCGATGAAATTCGTGCCCGAATTCGGGTGTCCGATATAGTTGCGCGCAAAGTGCGCTGGGATCGACGAAAAACCCAAAGCGCTCGTGGTGATTATTGGGCGTGTTGCCCGTTCCACGATGAAAAGACACCGTCCTTTCATGCCGATGACCGCAAGGGTAGGTATCATTGCTTTGGCTGCGGTGCAGGCGGCGATATTTTTACTTTTCTTACTGAAACTGAAGGGATGCCGTTTCCGGAAGCGGTCGAGATGTTGGCAAATCAGGCGGGTCTCGAAGTGCTAAAACCAGATCCGCGAGCGAGCGAGCGAGAGGAAAAACGCTCTAGCCTGTATGATGTGATGGACAAAGCGGCCCGTTTCTTTGAGCAAAGCCTGCATTCAGATCTTGGACGCAATGCGGCAAACTATCTTGCCGGTAGGGGCACTAGTGCTGCGGCAATCGCCCGCTTCCGCGTTGGTTATGCTCCTGCTGGCCGATACGCGTTAAAAGAACATATGGCTGGTGAAGGTGTGTCATGCGAACAGATGATCGAGGCCGGTTTGTTGATCTCCGGGGATGATATTGCCGTTCCGTTCGATCGCTTTCGAGATCGAATCATGTTTCCTATTCCCGATTCGAAGGGTAGGATGATTGCATTTGGAGGTAGGGCGCTGGCATCTGATGCTAAGGCAAAATACCTCAATTCTCCCGAGACGGCCTTATTTTCAAAGCGCGGTGTTCTTTACAATTATGCTGGCGCGCGCGCATCTGCCTATGACCGCGGCGAGGTAATTGTCGCTGAAGGATATATGGACGTGATCGCACTGGCTATGGCAGGATTTGAACACGCGGTCGCCCCTTTAGGGACTGCTCTGACTGAGCGTCAGGTCGAATTGCTTTGGCGCTTGGCTCCTGAGCCCATCCTTTGCTTTGATGGCGATGAAGCGGGACAACGTGCGGCTCTTCGTGCTGTTAGTACGGTTCTGCCTGATCTAAAGCCGGGCCGTTCGATTCGTTTTGCCTTCATGCCTGAGGGGCAAGATCCTGATGATTTGCTGCGCTCCGAAGGCATCGGTGCAGTTGAAGACGTAATTAATAGAGCCAGGCCGTTGATTGATGTTTTATGGGAGAGTGAGACGAGGGGAAATTTTGATACACCTGAGCGTCGGGCAGCGCTCGATGCGAGGTTGGATGAGACATTGAGCAATATTCGCGATGAGCGGGTGCGTGTCCACTATCGCGCAGAGATCAAGCAGAGATTATCTGCCTTTTGGCGCGCCAAAAACCGCCGACGCTCGGAGACGAACCAACTTTTCCCCCAGCGCGGTGGGTGGCAAGATAACCGGTTGGATCGGTCTAGCGTGGTCCGTTTACACCCGGCTATGCCAAGCAGCATGCTGCGTCGTAATGCGTTGGCGCGCGACAATGGCTGCGGACTCATGCCACGTGAATGCGTTATCCTGCTATGCGTGATCAATCATCCACGACTGATTGAGGACCATGCCGAAGAGTTGGCCTCACTTACCTTCTCATCGCCTCAGCTTGACTCTTTGGCTAAGCAAATCATAGATATCACCGCTTCGGTTGCCCCCAGTCTTGAAGAAGGCGTTATGAAGGACCAAGTGCGTCTAAAGGGGTATGCTTCGGTTCTCGCGCGGATGGAGCAGCTAGTTTCAAATGGTGGTGACTGGTTTGCAAAAGCTGATGCTTCGGTTGAAGATGCTAAAATTGGCTGGCTTCATACCGTGGCTCGGCAGAGAAAATATGTCGTCCTGGCGCGCGAATTGCGTGCGGCTGAATGTGAATTGGCTCAAGATACTAATGAAGCGACGCAGGCACGCGTTGAAGGAGCCCGAAGCGCATTTGAGTTATTTCAGGGAAATGAAGCCAATATTGAAGGTTATGGGGCCAAGCGTCTGGCTGGAGCTAAAGGCCAGTCTTTTAATGAATGGGAAAAAAACAATAAACATCGTTTGCCGTAATAAAGTATGTGTTTTCGGCACGGTTAGCGCATCGTTAAGACAACCCGCAGACATTGCCGGAATGGTCCGGTAGTTTCACGTACCTTTCTACTCACCCAATGGGACATGCTGATGGCGACGACGGCACAAACTGTAACTTCTTCTAGAGAAAATCAGGCTGAAACATCAGACAGCCCTCTGCTTGATATGTCTGATCAGGCGGTCAAGCGCATGATTAAGACGGCCAAGCAGCGCGGATATGTGACTTATGATGAGTTGAACGAGGTGCTGCCATCCGATGAAGTTTCCTCTGAAAAAATTGAAGATACGATGTCGATGCTGTCTGAGATGGGCATCAATGTTGTTGAAAACGAAGATGCCGAGGAGACTAAGGAGGCTGATGAGGCGGAGCCCCGGGAGGAAGTGCGGGCCTTACCAGTCAAGGTTGAAAAACCGGCGTCCACTCAGCTAGATCGCACGGATGACCCAGTGCGGATGTATCTGCGTGAAATGGGCTCAGTCGAGTTGCTCTCGCGTGAAGGTGAGATTGCTATAGCCAAGCGTATCGAAGCTGGCCGTGAGACGATGATCGCGGGTTTGTGTGAAAGCCCGCTTACCTTTCAGGCTATTATCATCTGGCGCGATGAGTTGAATGAGGGCGGAATTTTACTGCGCGATATTATCGACTTAGAAGCAACCTATGCGGGCCCTGATGCGAAACAGGCGCAGGTAAATACCCCGCCGGGTGAAGAAGGCGTCCCGGAAGTTGCTAACGGTGCTGTCACAAGTGGTGCCGCAGATGATGCAAATGGCGCCGCGCCCAGCTCAGTGAAAAAGTCCGATGGTAAAAATACATCCGATGTTAGCGAAGACGAAGACGAAGACGATGACGATGACGATGATGATGATGATGATGGCGAAAACAGCCTATCTCTTGCCGCAATGGAAGCTGAATTAAAACCGCAAGTTTTGGAACAGTTCGATATCATTGCTTCTAACTACAAGAAACTGCGCCGTTTGCAGGACCAAGTGGTCGATCTTAGGCTCCAGAATGCCACTCTTTCTCCGAGTCAAGTGCGCCGCTACAAGAAGCTTAAGAATGATCTTGTGGAAGAGGTGAAGTCAGTTTCGCTCAATAATAATCGTATCGACTCCTTGGTTGCCCAGCTTTATGACATCAATAAGCGTCTTTTGAGCCTTGAGGGCCAGCTGGTTCGCCTGTCTGAAAGCTACCGCGTGCCGCGCGAAGAGTTTTTAAAGCAATATCAAGGCAACGAGCTTGATCCCAACTGGCTGCGCCGCGTCGGCCGACTGACTGGTTTTGGCTGGAAAAATTTAGTTAGTTCTGAGCGAAGTTCTATCAAAGGTCTACGTGAAGATGTTCACGTCTTGGCTTCGGAAACCGGCCTTGAGATTTCCGAGTTCCGCCGTATCGTTCATATGGTGCAAAAGGGCGAGCGCGAGGCGCGCCGGGCGAAGAAAGAAATGGTCGAAGCCAATCTTCGACTCGTCATCTCGATCGCCAAGAAATACACCAATCGAGGTTTGCAGTTTCTAGATCTAATTCAGGAGGGCAATATTGGTTTGATGAAAGCGGTAGATAAGTTTGAGTATCGCCGCGGCTATAAATTCTCCACCTATGCCACTTGGTGGATCCGCCAGGCGATCACACGTTCTATCGCAGATCAGGCTCGTACTATCCGCATTCCGGTGCATATGATCGAGACTATCAACAAATTGGTGCGCACCTCACGCCAGATGCTGCACGAAATTGGGCGCGAGCCGACACCGGAGGAACTGGCAACAAAACTCGCCATGCCGCTGGAAAAAGTGCGCAAGGTGATGAAGATCGCCAAGGAGCCAATTTCACTCGAAACTCCAATTGGTGATGAGGAAGATAGCCATCTTGGAGATTTTATCGAGGATAAAAATGCAGTGCTACCAATTGATGCCGCGATCCAATCTAATTTGCGGGAGACTACGACGCGGGTGCTTGCTTCGCTTACCCCGCGCGAGGAGCGCGTGCTTAGAATGCGCTTTGGTATTGGTATGAACACTGACCACACCCTGGAAGAAGTCGGACAGCAATTCTCGGTTACAAGAGAGCGTATCCGCCAGATTGAAGCTAAGGCGCTCAGGAAGCTCAAGCATCCAAGTCGATCGAGGAAACTGAGAAGTTTCCTCGATAACTAGGTCTTTGAGCTAAAGGATACTCTGTTAAAAGTCGAAGTTCAGAGGGCTCCTTAGTGTGCCTTTACCCTTATCAGGAGCACCCATATGGCGCGCGAAGAAGCCATTTCATTTACATCTCATGGGCTAACACTCCCTGGTGTTATCCATTTTCCAGATGACTTAAGGGCCGGAGAAAAGCGTCCGGGATTTGTAGTGCTGCACGGATTTGGCTCTAATAAATCATCGCAAAGCTGTATTCAGCCGTGCAATTTTCTGACAGACTTGGGTTATGTCACTATGCGCTTTGATATGCGTGGTTGCGGTGATGCACAAGGTGAGTTTGGGCGCATCATCTGCCTTGAGCAGGTGGAGGATACTAAAGCTGCCCACGCCTATCTGGCCTCGCGTTCCGAGGTTGAAGAGGCCCGTGTCGGAGCGCTGGGCTCAAGTTTTGGAGCCGCCGTTTCAGTCTATACTGCAGGTGTATATGAGCCAATTTCGGCGGTGGTTTCATCTGGCGGTTGGGGTAATGGTGAGCGCAAATTTCGAGGTCAGCATACTACGGCAGAAGCCTGGGTAAAATTCACTAGTATGCTAGTTGAGGGACGCCGTATGCGCGAGGAAACAGGCAAGTCGCTGATGGTCCCGCGCTATGATATTGTGCCAATACCAAAGCACCTACGCACCAATCTCGCCTCCAATGCCGTGGAGATGTTTCCTTCTGAGACTGCCCAGTCGATGTTCGATTTTTGTGCTGATGATGTGGTTGGAAATATATCGCCTCGTCCACTTTTATTGCTTCACGCCTCGGTAGATTCAGTTACCCCGACCGAGCAGTCGATTGAGCTTTTTAAGCGTGCAGGTCAGCCGACTGACCTGCACCTGACTGCTGACACTGATCACTTCATGTTTGCTGACAAGAATGTGCGAGTTCGACAGATCCTCACCGGATGGCTGGAAGAGTGTTTTCCGGTACGGTAAGGAATGCTGATTAATATGCACTCAGCTTTCGCTATCAGATGCTTTCTAACGGTTTTTAAACTTGGGATAAAAAAGAAAGGTGATTACTCCAGTGCCTCGACAATCCTGATTTCACGATCGGCGGCATCTCCCAGTACCTCAAGCGCATGCTGATATTCCGTGCTGTCGTGGGCGGAGATAGCTGCACTGACACTTGGAAATTCAATGATGACAACTCGTTGCATCAGCCCTCCCTCATAGATCATAGATGGCATGCCGCGCACGATGAATTTGCCACCATTGGCATTGATTGCCGGCCCAGCCAGCAATGCATATTCGGTAAGTTTTTCCTGATCATAGACATCTCGATACATCCCCACCCAAAATCCTTTTGCCATATCAGCGTTCCTTTTTAATAAAATTTCATGCAGAATTATCACCATAGTGTTGGATACATCAAAGACAAGAGATCTCGCACGGGTAGAAAGCGCTTGAGAAGAAATTTAAGGATGCAGCTGAGCTGCTTATCAGTTTAGAAAAATGGTAACTGTTCCTTTCTGACTGCGTTATTCAATCTCAAAGGTCACCTCTATGCTAACCGAAACACTCTGTTCACCGGCCGCAATTGGAACCGAGGACGAAGAGGCTGCCCTTTCCATCATCTGCACTGGGCGACCAATATTTCTTTGCTCAACAACGCGTATGATGGAGCCAAGTTCGATCCCTAGTCCTTCAGCGTAGAGTTGTGCTCGGCGCCGCGCATCCCCACCTGCTAGTTTGCGCGCCTTGTCACGTAGCTTTTCTGGCTCGGAGAACGAAAAAGACAAGCGCTGAATTGTATTTGATCCGCCGGTAACTACTGCATCTAGAATATCACCAAACCTTGCTAAATCTCGAATTATCACATGAACAGTGTTGTTGATCTGATAGCCAGTGATCTTTGGTGGAAGTTTTTGGTTTGGATCGTAAAAATGGCGTGGCTCCAAGTTAAACCCGCTGGTCTGAATATCCTTAGAGGTAATTTCTTGTGTATCAAGAATTCGCATGACCTCGCTCATTTTCACCGTATTTTCGCGTAGGGCATCGCGTGCTGTATTGCCCTCCGAGATAACGCCAAGATCAATATTGGCGATATCAGGTGCGGCTGATATTTCTCCTATTCCGGTGAGAGTCATTACCCGCTTCGCATTTTCGGCGTAGCTTGGTATTGATGAGAATAAAATAAGCGCGCTAGCAACGATAATGATCGATTTCATGTTAGCCTCCTAGTAGAATCGTGTGATGTTCTCGTCTTATTGTGGCAAAGACACGGCAGTGGTGTTAGAATCTCACTTGCGCGCTGCAGGTGACCTCGTGCATATCACCTCATTCAAATGTCTTCTGCTGGGCCCGTAGCTCAACTGGTTAGAGCCGGCCGCTCATAACGGTCTGGTTGCAGGTTCGAGTCCTGCCGGGCCCACCAAATAGTCTATTCAGATGGCTGGAATATGCGTAGCGTATGTCTCATCAAGTTAGGTATCCTATTGCTAGCTGTACTATGATGCTTTTACCGAGCTCTGGTATCGCCAATTTAAACAGAGTTGTTAACTTAATCCCATAGCCAGATTATAATAGGTTTCAACAGGAGAGTGATTGCTCCAGCAATTGCGCTACGTGAATTGGCACGCGGCCAGTACCGTCGGCAATTTGCTGCCGACAAGAAGTCCCATCAGCAACAATAACCGTATTGGAAGAAGCATTTCGAACTTTAGGTAGTAGGTTAAGCTCTCCCATTGCGATGGATGCACCATAATTTTCAGTGCCGTAGCCAAATGCTCCAGCCATACCGCAGCAACTGGTTTCGATCAGCTCCACATCCGCACCGGGGATGAGGTGAATAGCTTTCATCACCGAATCCATCGTATCAAATGCCTTTTGATGACAGTGACCGTGGAGGAGTATTTTCTCATCCTTCTTTAACAACGGTAAATCAAGACGGCCAGCGTCGGCTTCACGTGTGAGATATTCTTCAAACAACATGGCATGCTGTCCAATCACGTTGGCGGTTTTCTTGTCGATCAGAGAGGTGAACTCATCGCGTAGTGTGAAAAGGCAGCTCGGCTCTAACCCGATGACCGGAATGCCATGCGTGACGTAGCCAAGGATTGCATTTGCAAGGCGTTGAGCCTCGAACGTTGCCTGATCAACTAGTCCGGTTGCAAGGAAGGTGCGCCCACAACACAGCGGCCGCCCGTGATCGTTGGGCGTGGCGATGGTGACTTTGCGTCCGGCAGCGGTGAGCACGTTTATAGCTGATTGAAGAATTTCCGGATTGAAATAGGTGTTGAATGTATCGGCGAGTAAGACCACGTCTGGTGTGCCGTCTTCGCAGGAGTCTTGCGAAATATCAAATGGCCGGCCAGACCAGCATGGTAGCTTTCTGCGTGCGCTGAACCCAGTCAAAGGCTGCATTAAATGCGCAAGTCCGGGTAACTTTGCCGGAAGATTGGCAATCCATGCCGCCCGTGCAGCATATGGTGCATAACGGGGTAAATAGCCTACTAAACGGTCATGGAAAGAAAGCTTTCCTGCGGATGCATGTGCGTGAAGCACCTCGATTTTCATCCGCGCCATATCAACCCCGGTTGGGCATTCTTGCCGGCAAGCCTTACAGGAGACGCACAGTTTTAGCGTCTCCATCATATCGTCGCTGGTCAGAGCATCCGGCCCAAGCTGGCCAGTCATAGCTAGGCGCAGACTATTAGCCCGCCCACGCGTGGTATCACGCTCGTTGCCTGTCAGACGGAACGATGGGCACATAACGCCGCCCTCGGTTTTTCGGCAAGCACCGTTATTGTTGCACATTTCGATGGCACCGAGAAAACCGCCTGCAGCGCCTGGCCAGGATGACCAGTCAAGCGCACTCTCCATATCAATACCCTGATATTCCGGCGGGTAACGCATCAATGAGCGATCATCCATACGCGGTGCGTTGACGATTTTCCCCGGATTGAGCAGATTGTCCGGATCGAAACTCGTCTTGAGGTCTTTAAAGGCTCGTATGATGTTCCTACCAAACATGCGCTCATGGAATTCTGAACGTACAATTCCATCGCCATGTTCGCCTGAATGAGAGCCTTTATAGGAGGCAACCATCTCAAAGGTTTCCTCGGCAATCATGCGCATTTTGGTTATATCCTCAGCACTTTTCATATTGAGAATAGGCCGGACATGAAGACAGCCAACTGAAGCATGTGCATACCATGTACCCTTGGTGCCGTGGCGCGAGAATATCTCGGTGAGGCGCTCGGTATAATCAGCCAGATCTTCAAGCTCAACCGCGCAATCTTCCACAAATGAGACTGGTTTGCCAGCATCCTTCATTGACATCATGATATTGAGGCCAGATGCGCGCATATGAGAAATACGCGCTTGTAGGTTCGCTTCGGTGATATTGACCACGCCGCCCTGTTTGTCGTCACTTCGGCGCCAGTCATATCCAAGATCACCAATTAGCTGGCTAAGTGTGTCTAGGCGCTGAAGGCATGCCTCATGTGAAGATTCAGAAAATTCAACAAGTAAAAGAGCTTCAGGATTTCCACGGACAAATTCTTCAATTGTATTGCGGAATATCGGGATCCGGCGGCCTAGCGCAATCATTGTCGCATCGACAAGCTCAACCCCGATTGGTTGTAAGGCAACAATGTGTTGCGTAGCTTCCATGGCGCTTCGAAACGAGCTAAAATGACAGACTCCGAGGACCTTGTGTATCGGCAAATCTGAAAGTTTCAGCGTGATCTGGCGGCTGAGCGCTAGTGTTCCCTCAGATCCGACCAGTAGAGACGAGAAATTTACCGGGTTATTGGAGCTGATGAGGGCATCCAGATTGTAACCCCCAACTCGACGTTGGACTTTTGGAAAACGTGCCTTGATTTCTTCTTCCGTGCTCGCTCCAAGTTCAAGAAGATCGTGGAATAGGGGGGGGATTAATTGATCTGATTTTGATAAGTAATGTTTCCCAAAATGCATCTGAGTGCCGTTTGCGAGGGTAGCGTCGATAGCTTCTACATTATCGCGCATCATGCCGTAGCGGATCGAGCGCGCACCGCAGGAATTATTGCCCGCCATGCCGCCAATGGTTGCTCGCGAGGCTGTTGAAACATCTACTGGAAACCATAGACCGTGCGACTTTAACTCTCGGTTTAGGTCATCCAGCACGACGCCAGGTTCAACGATCGCCTGTTTAGTGTCGGGGCTAATTTCAACTATACCATTTAACCATTTGGAATAGTCGATGACCAGGGCTTCGTTGACTGTCTGACCACTCTGAGATGTGCCTCCGCCGCGCGCTAGAACTGGCACACCTTCCTCGCTGGCGATTTCTAATGTGGTAACTATATCATCCTGTGTTCTGGCAACCACCACCCCGACCGGCCACATTTGATAGATGGACGCATCGGTTGCATAGCGGCCGCGTGAAAACCCATCACTCAGATATTCGCCTTTGATCTCC
>CAUZRD010000059.1:0-11730 GCA_963582255.1 Alphaproteobacteria bacterium
CATGCAATGGCATCATTGGGTCCGGTATTCTTGCTCATTCCGATGTTGCGCCAGAACGAAAAATTGATCCCGGAGAGCGTTTCCCGTGGAAGGCCCTGTTTGAAGCAGGTATAGGTGTTTGGTTGCCTTCACCTGGCAATATGATATTTGAACAAGAAGAGGACGCATGTGGACGACAAATTGAGGCCATGCAGCAGAAATTACAGGCAATTGGTTATTGCATAGACGTTACTGGATGGTTAGATCCGGTGAGCGTAAATGTCATTACCGCATTTCAGCGTCATTGGCGTCCTGAACGGGTGGATGGAAGAGCCGACCGGGCAACTCTTCTCCAGATTGAGCGAATTTTTGCGCTTGTTAACGTTGGGCATTGATCAATCTCGACGCTAAGCTTTAACCATAGTATATTCAATGAACCAGACGGCTGGATGGTCGCTGTTGATGGGGTGTTTGCGACGTTCGCGTCAATCGCTACCATTAATGGAGGAAAGTCCGGGCTCCATGGAGAAACGATGCCGGGTAACGCTCGGCGGGGGTGACCCCAGGGAAAGTGCCACAGAAAGCAAACCGCCCGTTCATGTAATATGCATGTGGGTAAGGGTGAAAGGGTGCGGTAAGAGCGCACCGCATGGTCGGTAACGGGCATGGCATGGTAAACCCCATCGGGAGCAAGACCAAATAGGGGCGGTGCGGGGCAACCCAAGCGTTCTTCACGCTACTGCCCGGGTAGGTTGCATGAGCCGTGTGGTAACGCACGGCCAAGATGAATGGCCGTCACGAAAGCACTGCTTTCGGACAGAACCCGGCTTATAGGCCGTCTGGTATTTTACTAATGTTTTGTGGTTATTCCACAGACGAGCATTTGTGTTCGCGCTATGGCAGGTTTGTCGAAAGATGACTATCTGACTCCAAACAGTGATATGGACGGTATAGATGGCCCAAAAAGAAATCTTGAAGTTCGACAGAGACGGTCGTGTAATAGTGGGCGGAGGACTGATAGCGCATGCCAATATTACTGATGAAATTGTATTTGTTGGCTTGAGCGACAAGTTTCAGATGTGGAATCCGCAAGCCTTCGATGTCCATCTTGCCATTGCTTGCGAAAGGGTGCGAAAGCATAGATTACTGCTAGGTGCGAGGGGGCAGTATGCCAGAGCGGGAGAGGTGTCTTGAAGGTGGACCGTAGCATAAATTCTATTGGCGTACCGACACGCCATGTACCGGTTATGCTTCCGGATGTTCTTGAGGCATTGGCGCCGCGTCGAGGTCACTCCATTGTAGATGGAACATTTGGGGGTGGTGGTTACTCTCGTGCTCTCTTGGAAGCTGCAAAATGCAAGGTTTTTGCTATTGATAGAGATATGGATGCTATAAATTTGGGTGAGAGTCTCGTGCGCCGTTTTTCCCCCAGGTTGACCCTCATCGATGGCTGCTTTGGCGATATGGAACAACTTCTGCTTGCGCACGATCAGTCCAGCGTTGACGGAATAGTGCTTGATATTGGAGTTTCTAGTCAGCAAATTGATCAGCCAGAGCGTGGTTTCTCGTTTCAATATGATGGGCCACTAGATATGCGTATGGGTCAGTCGGGACCAAGCGCAGCTGAATATGTCAATCAGCTTTCCGAGGCTGATCTGTCTCGGGTGATAGCGTTCTATGGCGAGGAGCGTAGAGCACGAGCGATTGCACGCGCCATCGTAAAGACACGAGTGCAAGAGCCGTTCACAACCACTGGAGGCCTAGCTCAGGTCGTTGCAAGGGCTGTCGGGCCGCAGGCTTTGAGAGGAGGCTCACGTATTCATCCCGCTACTAAGACATTTCAGGCGATTAGAATATTGGTCAACGATGAACTAGGTGAGTTGGTCCGTGCTCTAGTGGCAGCAGAGAGGCTGCTGCATGATGGTGGACGACTTGTCGTAGTCTCGTTTCATTCTCTTGAAGACCGCATTGTCAAACGATTCTTGAGCGAGCGAGCGGGTTTGTCTCAGTCGACCTCACGTCATCGACCAAGTGGTCCTGAAGCGCCAGATTCTAGTTTGAAGTTGGTAGGACCAGCCGTACGCCGCCCTCGTGCTCACGAAATAGAAACCAATCCTAGGGCACGATCTGCCAAATTACGTGTCGCGCAACGAACAAATGCTTCGATATGGCCGATTGATATGGATGTTGAAGGCAGGAAGGCATTGGGTGTGCCTTATTTGGGTGTATCGCTTTTGGGCGATCTGGAGCGAGGCGTGGCCTAGTTTGACTAAATTATGCGGACGGTGATCCGTGCGGGGTAGAGTTTTGGGGGCGCTATGGCGCGTTTTTTCAGAGTAATATTGGTCGCGGTCACGATTGTGGTGGCCATCATGCTTTATGCAGTGAAATATAATACTGGCCAATTAGCTATAGAGATTATAATTTTGGATGAGCAGATTGCCATAGAACGCGAATCCATCGGGGTTCTGCGCGCGGAATGGAGTAAGCTTAATCAGCCGGCTAGATTGCAGCATCTTGCTGGTGAAAAGCTCACACTTTTGCCAGTTAAAACTTCGCAGATTAAAACGTACCCACAAATACCTAAACTCACGGCGGAAGAAGCTATGGCCGATCTCGTGAATCGCTCTCTTACAACGCTGTCCAAGATACAGACCGGGGAGCGGTAGCCCCCTTGGATATTCGAAAAGTTCGTGCATTGGCGCAACAATTCATCACGCTTGATGATGTCATAATACTAGCCTGTAGAAGGCTTGTTTGAGTTTCATGCGTAGTTATCCAAACATTCCCATAGATGGCGGGGATACCGCAGCGTGGCCTAGTGCATCTCTCGGTCAGGAAGATGCGGTGAAGCGGCGGGTGCGCGTTGTGTCGTTGATTTTATTGGTCGGGTTTTTTTTGGTGAGCGCCCGGCTGGTTGATCTAGCTTTGCTACGGGGAGATGACAACGTTCTAGCCATGGTTGTGAGTGCGCCATCGCGTGCACGAGCTGACATTCTTGACCGCAACGGCATTGTCGTTGCCTCAGATCTCCAATTCCCATCTCTTTATGTGGAGCCTCATCAAATTGTTGATATCGGAGACACGATCGATCAACTATTGATCGTGATGCCGGGTCTGACCCGCAATGATTTACTGGAGGAATTAACCTCCGAGTCCGATTTCCGCTGGCTTAAAAGGTTGATAACACCGGGTGATAAAGCGCGTATTCATAATCTAGGCCTTCCTGGCATTAATTTTAGAAATGAGACCGGGAGAGTCTATCCGATGGGACGTACGCTTTCTCAGGTTATCGGCCATGTGAATATTGATAATGTGGGGCAAGCAGGAATTGAAAGATATCTTGATACCAGAACTCGAACTCCTCGAGGTCAGATGTCGGGGGATGTAGTGGTCAAACCATCGCCAGTGACGTTGGCTCTCGATGTTCGGGTTGCCCATGCGTTGCGTGATGAGCTGGAATTGGCGATGGAAAAATTCAGCGCTAAGGCGGCAGCGGCGGTTGTGCTTGATGCCGATACTGGTGAGGTGATTGGGCTTTCGTCTTTACCTGATTACGAGCCGACTAATCCGGAAGAATCTCATAGAGAAGACCGGATAAATCGGATTTCAAAGGGCCTCTTTGAACTTGGCTCGACGTTTAAGATTTTCACCATTGCAATGGCGCTCGATGAGGGCGTGGCAACCCTAGATTCCAGATACGATGCGCGCAAACCATTCAAGGTTTTCGGTGAGAAAATAAAAGATCATCACGCGCAAAACAAGATACTTTCAGTTCCGGAAATATTTATTCATTCGTCCAATATCGGAGCAGCGAAGATTGCGATCGATGCTGGAATGGAGACCCAGCGGTCGTTTCTTCGCCGTATTGGTATGCTTGATAGGGTCATGACCGAGATTCCGGAAACGGGAAAGCCTAGAATCCCAGATCCGTGGAAACCTATCAGCACGGTGACTATTTCTTATGGTTACGGTTTGTCGGTAACGCTGCTGCACGCCGCATCGGCTGCCGCTGCAATGGTCAATGGCGGCTATTTTAATTCTCCTACGTTTTTTAAGCGTTCTCGCGCCGAGGCTAAGATCTACGCAAAACGGGTTCTGAAAGCAGAGACAAGCTTGAAAATGCGATACTTGATGCGCTTGAATGTACAACAGGGGACCGCAAAAAGATCAGCCGTTCCAGGTTATCGAGTTGGAGGTAAAACCGGGACTGCGGAAAAATGGGTTTCAGGAAGATATGATAGTAATAGGAATCGTAATACCTTCATCGCGGCGTTTCCAATTGATGATCCTCGCTACATTGTAGTAGCCCTTCTTGATGAACCAAAGGGCATCGCAGAAACTCACGGATTTTCTGCTTCGGGCTTCAATGTCGCACCAACAGTGGCCGGTATCATCAACCGGATTGCGCCGATGCTTGGGGTGGTTCCAGATCAGGGGTTGGAAGATGACGATGCGGAAGTTCTCTTGGCTGCCACTAATTAGTAGAGTGATGCTTCGGTGATGCGGCTTGGGAAATTGCTCGCCGCTGCTGGAGTGTCATTGCCGCCGGCTGTGAGCGCTACTTCAATCACAGATGTTTGTGTAGATAGCCGGGAGGTAAGGCCTGGCGATATTTTTATAGCGCTAAGCGGTCACCAAAAAGATGGAGCAGCCTTTGTTGGGGATGCAATATCCAACGGTGCTGTCTGTGTGATCGCGGTGAAGGGCTCAAACTTTGATGGTACTGCCGACGTTCCTATTATTCAGGTTGATGATCCACGCCTCGTTCTTGCCAAGATAGCAGCAGCATTTTACCCAGCTCAACCCCGCGATATTGTTGCGGTGACGGGAACGAACGGAAAGTCTTCGGTAGCCTCATTTACCGAGCAGATCTGGCGCCATCTTGGTCATCGTGCCGGAAGTGTAGGCACACTCGGAATTTCAGGTCTTAACCAGACTATCAGTTCGACTCTTACATCGCCCGATCCGGTCAGTTTACACAGGCTGCTAAGCGCGTTTGACAGCGAGGCTGTGGATCGGATTGCGATGGAGGCATCTAGCCATGGCCTAGATCAGAGGAGGATCGATGGTGTGCGCTTACGGGCGGGTGCTTTTACCAATCTGAGCCGAGATCATCTCGACTACCATGACACAATTGATGCTTATTTTGATGCCAAACTCAGATTATTCAAAAATCTTCTCCCAGCAGGAGCGTTGGCGGTGGTGAATGTAGATGATCCAGCTAGCAAGAGGGTCATATCGGTTGCGCGCAAAGCTGGCCTTGGCATCATCACGGTTGGCCGGGCGGGGAAGGATATCTGCCTTCTTAGTCTTGAGACGCACGATGATCATCTAAAGATTTCTGTTCGGGTGTCAGGGAAGATAAAATCTATCAAAATTCCACTTGTTGGATCGTTTCAGGCTGAAAACGGGTTGATCGCGGCAGCGCTTGCAGCAAGCTCGTGTGATGTTGCCCTTGAATCGGCAGTTGATGCTCTTGAGTATATCAAAGGAGCATGCGGACGCCTCGAACTTGTCGGTAATTTGAATAGTCGAGCGCGGGTGTTTGTTGATTATGCCCATACGCCAGATGCGCTCCGCGTTGCCCTTTGCGCTTTAAGACCCCACACGCGCGGACGCATCATTGTTGTGTTTGGTGCGGGCGGGGACCGTGACAAGGGTAAGCGGGAGTTGATGGGGGCGCAAGCTATCGCGCATAGCGATGAGGTCATTATCACCGATGATAATCCGCGAGGTGAGGATCCAGCACTTATTCGTGCAGCGATTATGTTGGGTGCGCCGGGGGCATGTGAAATTGCCGATAGGCAAGAGGCCATTTCGGTAGGGATTGGCCGGCTTGGTGTCGGGGATGTGCTGTTGGTTGCGGGCAAGGGTCATGAGCAGGGCCAGATTGTCGGAAAAAAATCATTACCGTTTTCCGATCATGATGAAATTAAATCATTACTTGGACATGGTGGAGACGGTGGCAAATAGTGAACAGAACGTCTTGTGGACGATTGATGAGATCTTAGCAGCAACTGGAGGCTCGCTAGAGAATTCTAGCGTAAGCGATGATTTCCGCGGTATTTCAATGGATAGCCGAACAATTAGTGCAGGCGAAATCTTCTTTGCTATCAAAGGCGATAATTTTGACGGTCATTCCTTTGTAGATGATGCGATCGCGGCTGGCGCGCGGCTGGCGGTCGTTGCCAATAAATTTCAATCTGGTGTGAGTGATATGCCTTTGTTGCGGGTTGGTGATCCGCTGGAGGCTATGCGAGCTTTGGCTGCAGCAGCGCGAGTACGATCTTCCGCTCGTATTATAGCCGTTACTGGAAGTGTGGGAAAGACCGGCACCAAAGACGGCCTTACGGTTTGTTTGAGAGATAGCGGTCTTACTCATGCGTCACCGGCGTCATTCAATAATCATTGGGGAGTTCCATTTACGCTTGCTAATTTACCAGTACGTGCGGCCTATGGTATTTTTGAGATTGGAATGAACCATGCTGGTGAAATTACGCCGCTGACCCTTCTGGTGCGGCCTCATATCGCAATCGTGACTACAATTGCACTAGTCCATATCGGCTATCTCGGGTCGATTGAGGCGATTGCCGATGCTAAGGCAGAGATATTTGAGGGCTTGGAGACCGGCGGTTTCGCAGTGCTAAATAGAGATAATGAGCAATTTGAGCGCCTTGAGGCTGCAGCACGCAGTGTAGGTGGTAATATCATAACTTTTGGAACTGATGATAAAGCTGACGCGCGGCTTCTATATGTTGAAGAATCGGCGATAGGAAGCCATATTGAAGCTGATATTCTGGGTCAACGGACGTCATATTATGTTCCTGAACCAGGTAGACATCTTGCCATGAATTCACTGGCAATTTTGGCGGCTGCTAGGTTGGCTAATGTTGAGCTTGATGTAGCTGCTCGCGCACTTGCGAATTGGCACTCGGCAAAAGGGCGCGGTACACAGATTACTCTTTATGCCGATCGTGGGCCATTTCTTTTGATAGATGAAAGCTATAACGCAAATCCGGTATCCGTTCGAGCCGCATTGGGTGTTTTAGGATATGCTGGCATGGGCAATACATCTGATTGTAGATCTGGCGGTCGACGTGTTGCGGTGCTTGGCGATATGCTTGAACTAGGCGAGTTGGCGCAAGATGCCCATGGCGCACTTGCTGATATTATTGAGAAGGAGAACATTGATAGGGTCTATTGCTGTGGTCGGTGGATGAAGTTTTTATTTGACAGGTTGCGGCCCTCACGTCGTGGCGGATACTTTGAGGATGCTCACTCCCTTGCCCAAATTCTCTGTGAGGAAGTTGGACCTGGGGATGCTATCATGGTCAAAGGTTCATTTGCGATCGGAATGGGTGGTGTGGTTGAGGCCCTTAAACAACGTTTTTCATTAACACAAAAACCCGGAGGATGAGGCGGTATGCTCGAATGGCTGGCGTCTGAAAGCCTGAGCGGGGGCCCAACGCTCAATCTGTTTCGTTACATCACATTTCGTACTGGTGGTGCGATGATTACGGCAATGTTGATCGTGTTTTTGCTCGGTCCGTGGATCATTTCGCATCTAAAAATTAGGCAGGGGGGAGGCCAGCCTATACGTGAGGATGGGCCGGAGCGACATATCATAGAAAAGCAGGGGACGCCCACAATGGGTGGGTTAATGATCTTGCTTGGGGTGTGCGTTGCTGTGCTGGTGTGGGCAAATCTAAACAATTTGTACGTTTGGTTAGTACTATTTGTTACCCTTTCATTTGGCATGATTGGGTTTTATGACGATTATTTAAAGATTAAGCGCTCAACTAGTGGTGGGTTTTCAGGCCGGATCCGTCTGGGTATTGAATTTGGCATCGCCGGTGTTGCTGTGTGGGGATTTATGAGTATTGGGGCAGAACCTCTAGCTAATTCTCTGGCTCTACCGTTTGTAAAAGGACTTTTGATCAATTTGGGATGGTTTTTCCTTCCCTTTGGTGCGGTCGTAATCGTTGGTGCTGGTAATGCGGTCAATCTTACCGATGGGCTTGATGGACTGGCTATTGTTCCAGTGATGATCGCTGCAGCTAGTTTCGGGTTTATCACCTACCTGGTTGGTAATGCGGTCTTTGCCGATTATCTGCAGGTACATTTTGTCCCAGGTACCGGCGAACTTGCGGTCATTTGTGGAGCTATCATTGGAGCTGGACTAGGATTTTTGTGGTTCAATGCGCCGCCGGCGATGATCTTTATGGGAGATACCGGGTCGCTTGCGCTGGGCGGCGCGATTGGGGCTATCGCCGTTGCCGCCAAGCATGAGCTGGTTCTTGCCATTATTGGCGGGTTGTTCGTTTTAGAGGCCGTATCGGTGATTGTTCAGGTGGCAAGCTTCAAGCTCACTGGAAAGAGGGTCTTTCGTATGGCACCTTTGCACCATCATTTTGAAGAAAAAGGCTGGAAGGAGGCGACTATCGTAATCCGCTTTTGGATTATAGCCGTGGTTCTAGCAATGGCTGGTCTTTCGACATTGAAACTCAGATGAGGCGCTCAGATGATCCCGCTAACACATATGAAGGGATGCACCCTTTATGTTTATGGGCTGGGGCATACGGGTCAAACAGCTGTTGCGGCGCTCCTGGCGGGCGGTGCCCAAGTCTGGGCTTTTGACGATCTTAAAGAAGCGCGTGAAGTTGGCATAGGCAAGGGTGCTCGGATTGCATCGCCTGACGAGATTGATTGGTCCTGTATTGATGCGGTTGTCCTGAGTCCGGGAATCCCGTTCACCCATCCAGAGCCTCATGATGTTGTCAACCGTGCCTCAGAACGCGCAATCCCTGTTATTGGCGATACAGAGCTCTTTATCAATGAAATTGCAATTTACGGTGATTTTGCTCGATTGGTCGGAGTGACGGGAACAAATGGCAAATCGACCACCACTGCGCTGATCGGCCATCTTCTGAGCCATGCGGGGATTGAAAATCAGGTTGGGGGGAATATCGGTAGTCAGGCTGTCTTGGAACTTTCACTGCCCATTAACCCTGTCGTGTATGTGATTGAGCTGTCGTCTTATCAGATTGATTTGACCCCACACCTAAAGCCAGATGTTGCCGTGTTCTTGAATGTATCTCCAGACCATCTTGGTCGGCATGGTGGCATGGAGGGATATATTGATGCCAAAGCTGGAATTTTTTTGAGGCAAAGTGCGGGCGATGTTTTAGTGCTGGGACAGGATGATGTGGCATCGCGTGCGTTATCAGCTCGTGTTTCTCCAAAGGCGGATTTTATCCCGATTTCCCAGAATAAATCTGTCGCGGGCGGAGTGTGGGTCGATGGGATGCGGTTGATTGATGGGCGTGGTGACAATCAATTAGAATATGCAGATCTATCCAATATTTCTTCTCTAAGGGGTGAACATAATTTCCAAAATGCTGCTGCAGCCTCTGCAGTCCTCATGGGGCTTGGTATAACCACCGAACGATTTTCTGGTGGATTTAAAAGTTTTTTAGGCCTTGCCCACCGTATGGAGCAGATTGCACGGGCAGGCGCGGTTTTATTTGTTAATGATAGCAAGGCAACCAATGCCGAAGCTACGGAAAGGGCGTTGAGCTCATACCAAAGTATTCACTGGATCGCGGGTGGGCAGGCCAAGGGTGGGGGCATTGCCTCGTTGTCTCATGTCTTTGGGCGTATTGAGAAAGCCTATCTGATTGGCGAGGCGGCTGAAGCTTTTGCTGCCACGCTCCAAGCTCACGATGTTATGTTTGAAATCCATGATGGTCTTGATGCAGCGGTTGACGCTGCGGCTCGCGGTGCTTTTGAAAGCTCTGGCATGGAGCCTGCGGTGTTGCTGTCACCAGCAGCGGCTTCTTTTGATCACTTTAAGAATTTTGAGATGAGGGGGGATGCGTTCCGGGCAGCGGTGATGCAGTGGTTAGACAAACTCCATCTGGCTCACGGAGAGCGATGATGGATTTCAATCGTACTGACGTTAGCGCTGTTTCTGAATGGTGGTGGACCGTCGATAAGTTCCTGTTTGCCGCAGTTATGGTGCTTATGTTCACCGGATTTATTCTTACTCTTGCGGCCGGTCCATCCGTAGCCTTACGTTTTGATAAGCCGTTATCTTCTGTCCTGGTTCGTCAATTAATCTTTATTGGGCCGGCTCTTTGTTTGCTGATCGGTATTTCCCTTCTTGATTCGCGCAATATCCGCAGACTGGCGTTAGTGGTCTTTGCTGCTAGCATCGCATTGATGATATTTGCTATCCTGTTCGAACAGCCTAGGAACGGAGCTACACGTTGGCTATGGATTGGGCCGATTTCGTTGCAGCCATCAGAGTTTGCCAAACCTGCATTCGTCATACTATCAGCGTGGTTTTTTGTGCAAGGTACCAAGCGGGCGGACCAACCAGGCCATCTGATGGCAATAGTGTTATTCTCTCTTTTCGCTGCCCTTCTGTTGTTGCAGCCCGATTTAGGCCAAACTATTCTGGTAACGCTGGTTTGGTGTGCAATGTTTTTCATGGCTGGAATGGCTTGGTTTTGGCTCGTTGGATTTGGGGTTGTCTCAATATTTGGATTAATTGGTGCTTATGTTGCTATGCCGCATGTGACGGAACGGGTTAATACGTTTCTTTATCCAGGCTCAGGAGATAGGTACCAGGTAGATAAATCGCTGGAGGCGATATTGAGCGGCGGTTGGCTTGGTCGGGGGCCGGGAGAAGGCATCGTCATCCTCAAACTGCCAGATGCTCATACAGATTTTGTGTTCGCTGTTGTCGCGGAGGAATTCGGGATCATCGCCTGTCTTATATTGGTGATGATATTTGCATTCATTGTTTTGCGTGGTTTGAAATGGGCGGCTAATGAGAGTGATCCATTTGTTCGCCTTGCAACGGCAGGGCTGTCTGTTCTGATTGGTGTTCAAGCAGGGATCCATATGGCGGTTAATTTGGGACTTGCTCCGGCCAAGGGAATGACCTTGCCGCTAATTTCCTACGGAGGCTCGTCGTTGATGTCGGTCGCGATTTCTATCGGTATGATTTTGGCTCTGACCCGCCGCCGACCTGGGACCAGTATACAGTTTTCGAGCGGGCAATTTGGAGTTGAAGCTTGAGAGCAGTGCTTGATGAAATTCAGGTTGTCATCTCGGCCGGCGGGACTGGTGGACATCTGTTTCCTGCACGTGCGCTTGGTGAGGAGCTAGCCCGGCGCGGTGTCCAGGTTGAGCTGATGACCGATCATCGAGCCCAAAGTCTTGGTGACGGTTTTCCGGCCCGGCATATCCACCTTATTGTTTCAGCAACACCTGTTGGGCGCTCGGTGTTGCGGTTGGTTGGCGCATGTCTAACATTGGTACGTGGTATCGCAATGTCCATCGGACTTTTAAAGTCTATAGCGCCACGGGTGGTGATCGGTTTTGGCGGTTATCCGACAGTTCCACCTCTGATTGCAGCGCGGCTCTTAGGGCAAACTACCGTCATCCATGAGCAAAACGCGGTGATGGGCCGGGCAAATCGTCTGATTGCCCGATTTTCCGATGCCGTAGCTCTGTCGACGCCGTACCCTAAAAATGCCGTAGAGAAAATTTTAAAAAAGTCGGTAGTCAGTGGTAATCCGGTCCGTGATACGGTGATTGCTGCCAGCAAGACAGTTTATCAGCCGCCTGACAGGTGTGGACCATTCAGATTTTTGGTGTTTGGCGGTAGTCAGGGCGCGCATGTATTCGCGCAGCTTGTGCCCGAAGCTCTGGGGCGTCTTGAGAAGGACTTGCGCTCCC
>CAUZRD010000060.1:0-11625 GCA_963582255.1 Alphaproteobacteria bacterium
ACCAGACACCATGAACCAGCCTCTATGAACCGGACGCCAAATTCTAGCGTTGCTTTAATTCTTCGTCTGTCCCCGGATCGCGCAAGCAGACAGCATTAAAACAACGGATCTGCGCGTTATCCGTTGTACGTTGCGGCATCATCTTCCAGACATCGTAGATTGCTGCTTAATTTAGGAAACCTACTATATCAAGGGCACCTGGATCCCCAAATCCATTTCACACAAGTCCTGCAATCCATTGCTAGAGACGATGTTCAATGGTTGATCTGTCAGCGTGGGATCGTCTTTCACGGCCTTGGTCTGTGGTTGAGTTAGATTTAGTATGACTAGACATTTGGTTAGCATCTGTTGTTCTTTGCCATAAAATCGGCAATCTTGCTGTGAAGTTTACTGGCGGCGGCGATCGCGCCGGGGAGCTTTAATGCCTCGGTATTATATTCCAGGGGCTCATTCTTTGCTGAGGTTATCTTGCCGCCGGCTTCGCGCAAAATAATGTCGGCAGCGGCTAGATCCCATTGATATATACTTGAAAAAGCGATTGTTGCATCAGCTCTTGCGCTCGCGATAAGAGCTACCTGGTAGGCAAACGAGCTGATTCTGCTTACTTCCATTTGCGGCCAGGGGGTAAGCCAATGCTTGTCGTTTATTCGGTCGGGGTTCGTCAAAAGTGAGCACCCTTCAAGAGTAGAGCAGTTTGATGCTGTTATGGGTTGGCCGTTCATGGATGCGCCGGCACCCTTCATTGCGGCAAAGAATTCACCGCGAACCGGGTTGAATAGAAATCCAAACGCAATTTCTCCATCAATTGCTAGAGCTGCGCTCACTACCCAGGTTGTTTTTTGGTTAAGAAAAGCTCGTGTGCCATCGATTGGGTCGATGATCCAGACGCGCTCGCGCGTGAGGCGCTGCGCATTATCGGGCGTTTCTTCCGATATCCAACCATAGCCTTCACGAAGGCCCATCAAGCGATGATGAAGCAACCGGTTGACTGCGTGATCAGCCTCGCTCACCGGGCTTGAATCGGCCTTTTTCCAAGAATTTGCACGGGCAAAGAAATACCCATGCGCAAGTGTACCAGCTTCTCTCACCGCCGCCTCGGCTATGGCGAAGTCGCGTTCTAGTTGCAGATTGTTTCTAGCTGCCGGCAAGCATCATTCCTTCGATCAGAAGTGTGGGTGTGTCACGCCCAGTGCAAATTTCTAGATCATTTCCTGGATGCATCCGCGCAAACATCTCAGGGAGGGTGCCGGCGATGGTAACTTCACTTACTGGATTTGTAAGTCTGCCGTTTTCGATAGCGATGCCGTCAGCTCCCCGGCTATAATCCCCGGTTACGCCATTCACACCCATGCCGATCAGGCCTGTAATAAACAGGCCGTGCTTTACATTAGAGATTAGTGTTTCAGGGCTGTCACTTCCTGGCTCTAATGTGAGATTGGTGGGTGAGGGTGATGGGGGCGTGCTCAAGCCACGGCTTGCGTGCCCGGTTGAGTGGAGACCAAGTTGGTGGGCGCTTGATAGATCTAAAAGCCAGCTATTCAACTTGCCATTTTGCACTAAGGCGCGGCTCTCGCCGGCGAGGCCTTCTCCGTCAAATGGTCGAGAATTTAAGCCTTGCGATCGCAGTGGGTCATCAATGATCGTAATGGCATTTGAGAATATATTTTCTCCCATTCTATCCTGAAGAAAGCTTGCCTTTCTGGCTATGCTTTGCCCATTGATTGCAGCGGTAAAATGACCAAGAAGCGATGCGGCAGTCCGCGGTTCATAGACGACTGTCACTGGCCCAGTTCTCATTCGCTCAGCGCCGACCATTCGTATAGATCGCTCGGCAGCATTTCTGCCGATTGATTCGGCGGGTTTGAGATCATCAAAATGGCGAGCGAGAGTATAATCATAGTCGCGCTGCATGTTGGTACCCGAGCCTGCGACAACGCTGCAAGATATTGAGAAACTTGTTGTCTCGTAGCTGGCGTTGAAGCCTTTGCTGGTTAGAAGGAATATTTTAGAACGGGAGGCGTTGGCGTTGGCGCCAAGAGAGTTTGTGATACCCTTTACCTCACGCGCGGCATCCTCGGCGGCGCGGGCGCGGTCTATCAGCTCATAGTTACCTAGCTGGCGGGCGTCGGCAAGGTCAAGATCTGGAGCTGTGGGCGCGAAAAGATCTGGCTCGGCTAATCCGGTATGCGGATCTTCGGATGCCGCCGTAGCAATTGCAACAGCGCGTTCGGCCAATGATTTGATTGCACTTGTCGTCAAATTGTTGGTCGAAACTATGGAGCTAGATCTGCCGATAAAGACTCGAAGGCCAATGCCGCTCGTTTCGGTTCGTTCGAGCTCTTCTGTTTTGCCAAGACGTATCTGAACCTGATCGGATTGACCGGCGATTGCGATGGCATCAGCCGCATCAGCACCAGCATTTTTAGCAACATCTAGTGCCGAGCTTACCGCGTCGTCGATAGAAAGAGTGTTTGATGATTTCGATTTTTGCGCGATCATAAATCTCACTGATTTCATTGTCTGCGATCGTATAGCGCAGCAAGCCCCGCGGGGCCAGCTTTGTAGGGCTTACTTTTTTTGGCAACTTATAAAACCCTATAAACACTTGTGCGACGTAGAGTATTGTCTTCGAGCTCGCGTGTGTTCTTAACGTGTTATACTGCCAATGGTCTTAAATCTGCCTTGGGCAGATATGTGCAATCCGGGTCACCAATCAGAACATCGATCCCGTTTTGCGCGGTAGTTTTAAGCCAGCACGCGTCGTCGGTGGAAAATGGGAGCTCATAGCATACATCTCCAGCAAAAATGGTATTAATACCGGTTGTTGGTACGTTAATCGCAGTTTGGTTGTTACTCTCGACAGAAATGCCGTTTGCACGTGCATTGAGCTCAATTGCGATGTGCGCGAATGGATCTATATCATTGGCGATCATCCGGGCGGCGCCGGCTTTTGCTGCGGCAATTGCCACAATGCCCGATCCTGAACCTATATCCAAAACGCACCTGCCGGCGACAAGGTCCGGGTGGTCAAGAACAAAGCGAGCCAGCGCCTGACCGCCCAACCATGCAAACGCCCAGTAGGGCGGAGGTATCCCTTTTTGCGCCAGAAGATCGTCACTCATCCGCTACAAAGGCAGAGATTTTCAGCTAGATACAGCAAAATTCCAGGAACCAGCGGCAGTGATTGCAGGCAGGTATTCGAGCTGATGAATGCTGCACGATCACATGCTGTGGTATCAGGCATAAGATCCTAGTGACGCGGCAATAAGAGCAAAAAAAACGATTAATCCAGTTTCGCGGTTGGCGCGGAAGAAAGACAGGCATGATAAGGGGTCGTTGAAATCAACTTGGACGATGAGCCTGGCAGAGTGAAAAAGCGCAAGCAGCAGAATGGGATAGGCTGCCCAATGAACATTGGCGCTGTAGAGTGCGAATGCCAAGCAAGAAAAAAATGCGCCGTAAAATCCCCACAACCAAGGTTTGGTTGTCTGCGCAAAACGCCGAGATGTGGATTTGACGCCAATCAACTCATCATCACTTCTGTCTTGATGGCCATAGATTGTGTCGTATCCTAGAGTCCAGAAAATGCAACCGACATATAGTGCAAGCGGCGCTATATCGAGTCCTCCTTTCACCGCGCTCCAGCCAACCATTGCCCCCCAATTGAATGAGAGTCCCAAAAAGAACTGTGGCCAGTAAGTGACTCGTTTCATAAACGGGTAAATAGCAACCGTGAGCAGGGAGATGAGGGCCAGAACGATGGTAAACCAATTGAATTGAACCAGGATCAACAATCCGAGCAACGATAGTATTACCATGAAGATCAAGGCTTGGGTGACAGTGATTTGCCTCGACGGGAGTGGGCGTAGCTTGGTGCGCTCGACATTAGCGTCGATATCTCGGTCTATGATGTCATTGAACGTACACCCAGCGGCACGCATCACAATCGCACCGAGTATAAAAAGAACGAGATGGGCCGGATTGGGTAAAATCCTTTCAGATGCTCCAGCTAGCGCAGATCCCCACCAACATGGCAGTAGCAACAGCCACCAACCGATCGGACGGTCTAAACGGGCGATGCGGCTGTAGGGAAGGAACCACGCAGGTATGAAACGCTCAATCCATGGGTGGGCACTGTCAGCTGTTGTGGGCAGGGTTTTTTTCATATCAGTGCAATTCTATACTATGGCAGTATTTGTGGCGATGAGCCCTCATGGTTCACTGTGAAACCCGCTGATAACAATTTGTCCGGACGCATCAAGCGTATTTATATCAACCGGCCTCTTGCAACCAGTCAGGCAATCAACCTGGAGTAGGCGCGGCGCGTTATCTTCGCGACGTGCTGCGATTTGGCAGCGGAGAGGGTGTTCTGGTGTTCAACGGGCGCGATGGTAAATGGTAAGGAAATTAATCTTCAACCCCCGTGATCTTGATATGCGTCTGATTGAACAAACACGAGTGCAATTGGTGCCATGCGATATTGAATTGTATTTTGCACCACTTAAGCATGCCCGGCTCGATTGTATGGTGAAAAAAGCGGTTGAGATGGGCTTTGGCTGCCTGAGACCAGTGATGACTGCCCATACAAGTGTATCATGGGTAAATTTGAAGCCCATGCGTGCCAATGCGATCGAAGAAGTGGAGCAATGCGGGCTTGTGACAGTATCTAAAATTACATAACCGATGCGGTTGCCGTAGTTGCTCGGCGGTTGGCTAGAACAACGCGAAGCTTTGCGTCGCCATGAGGCAAGTGTGGTTCTATCTCTTGGCCCGATAATTATGCGCGCGGATACGGCTGCGATTGCTGGTTTGTCATTGATGTAGGCGCTTGCCGGTGACCGGACTGCATAATGAGTTAATTAGAGAGTTGATCCGGCGGGGCAAATGAGGAAAAAAGTTGGAATTTTCCGTATTGCATTCAGTTGATAGAACAACGATGTTGCGTGACACAGGATTGGCCCAGCTGTACAGGTCAGATCTTGTTCGTTGTGTTTTCTCAGATGGGTAGGCGGCCATTTCAGTTTTAGATGCCAATCTGCAAAAGATTGAGAGTCGTGCTCAGCTTGTTCAGTATATGGAAGCTGGACAGAAGCCGCGTCAGGACTGGCGTATTGGTACCGAGCACGAAAAATTTGCGTTCAATCTGGCTGATAATTCCCCGGTTTCCTATGATGGGGAACGGGGAATTTCGGCCTTGCTGTACCGACTTCATGAGCGTTTTGGATGGGCACCCTCGATGGAGGGTGATAATATTGTTGGCCTGACTGCGCCACCGGAAATTGGTGGTGCTGTCACTCTTGAGCCAGGCGGACAGGTGGAGCTTTCAGGCGCACCTTTGCAAACGTTGCATCAGACTTGCGATGAAGTGCATTCGCATCTAGCGCAAATGAAGGAGGTAGGAACGGAACTCGGTATTGGCTTTCTCGGGCTTGGATTTGCCCCAAGTTGGGAGCTTGCTGAAATTAAGCATATGCCTAAGGGCCGCTACGACATTATGCGTCGCTATATGACCAAGGTAGGTACACTCGGGCTTGATATGATGCATCGTTCCTGCACCGTGCAGGTGAATCTCGATTTTTCTAGTGAAGCGGATATGGTGAAAAAGCTCAAAGTCGGGCTTGCCCTGCAGCCGATTGCGACTGCGCTATTTGCCAATAGCCCGTTTGTTGGCGGTAAACCTAGTGGATATTTGAGCTATCGTTCACGGATTTGGCGGGATACTGACAGTGACCGAACGGGGCTATTGCCATGGGTTTTTGAGCCCGGCATGGGCTTTGAACGCTATGTTGACTACGCGCTTGATGTGCCGATGTATTTTATTCATCGCGGCGGTAAATATATCGATGTATCCGGATGTTCATTCAAGGACTTTCTGGCCGGAAAGCTTGCAGCTGTTCCAGGCGAATTGCCGAATATGGGCGACTGGATAAATCATCTCACAACGCTGTTTCCCGAAGCGCGGGCGAAGCAATTTATTGAAATGCGCGGTGCAGATGGAGGGCCGTGGCAGGGACTTTGTGCGCTACCAGCATTTTGGGTGGGGCTGGTTTATTGCCAGGGGTCACTCGATGCAGCGTGGGATTTGGTGGCCGATTGGAGAGTAGAGGAGCGGGAGTGTCTGCGCGAAGATGTTGCTACAATGGGTCTTGCAGCAGAGATTGGTGGGCGCAGGGTGCATAATATTGCCGCTGATCTTCTAAAAATTTCCCGTGAGGGCCTGCGTTTTCGCGGTAAGATCGATAGCTTTGGCGACAATGAAGAGCACTTTCTCAATGCTGTCGAATCAGTGGTTGAAGACGGACGCTCACCGGCAGAAGAGATGCTGGATAAATATCATGGCGCGTGGGGCGGGATAGTCGACAAAGTTTTTGAAGAATACTCTTATTAGCGATATGGATGAAAAAAATGGTGTGGTCGAGGCGCCGCCATCTATTCTCGTGCTTGCCGCGCTTTCGACTCTCGCGCCGCTTTCGCTTAATATAGTTGTCCCGTCTGTTCCTGGTATCTCAAGATATTTCTCAACCGATTATGCTACTGCCCAGCTGACAGTTACGGTTTTCATCATTGCGATGGCTATTGGACAGTTGGTGATAGGTACATTGTCCGATGCCTATGGTCGTCGACCAGCACTTCTTATCGGAATTGGCATCTATGTTGTCGCTTCGGCAATTTGCGCGCTTGCGCCAACAATTGAAATTCTCATCGTTGCAAGAAGCCTGGAAGCGGTGGGAGGTGTTGCGGGTATGGTTCTTGCGCGAGCGATTATCCGTGATGTCTACGGGCGTGATAGGTCTGCGAGTGCACTTGGCTACGTCACTATGGTGATGGTGGTCGCGCCGATGTTGGCGCCGGTGGTTGGTGGATTGCTTGAAGATTCTATTGGATGGCGTGCAGGGTTCTGGCTGCTGACCGGTGTCGGGGCTGGATTATTCCTCATGGTTTATGTGCTGATTAAAGAGACGACCAAGTACGAGCTCCAACAGCCTAATTTTAGCGTATTGTTGGGTAATTTTGGTAAACTTTTAAAAGTTCCGACGTTTCTGGCGTTTACATGCGCTCTGTCATTTGCTTCAGCAACGTTTTTTACTTTTGTTGGTGCAGCTCCCTATGTGGCGATTGAATTGATGGGAAACACACCAACCGAATACGGGCTGGCGTTTATCGCAATCTCTCTTGCTTTTATGAGCGGTAATTTCATTTCTGCACGGCTGTCGATGCGCCTAGGAACCCTACCCCTGGTTATATTTGGAAGCTGTGCATGCCTAGGCGGTACAATGGTAATGGCAGCATTTGTCTTTTTTGGTGAGCTGACAACGGTCACGCTGTTCGGCTCTATGATGATTGTGACGTTTGCAAATGGGATACTGATGCCCCCTGCGATTGCCAGTGCCATCAGCGTTCGGCCTGAAATCGCCGGAGCAGCATCAGGCCTGTGCGGTTCGATCCAATTTGGTGTGGGGGGGATAGCAACTTATGCAGTGGCGCTAAGGGCAGATGGAACAGCCGAGCCGATGGTCTGGCAGATTATAGTGGTCGCACTTATTTCAATCATAGCTGCTTTCGCCGCACAGCGTGTATCTCGTAAAGTGGGCTAGGGCTTTGGCCTAAATTGCCAATGAATGGAATTACAATAAGGTTAGTCCGTCTTTATTCTCTCGGTTGTGCTTGACTGGGCTTTCGGATCAGGACGCTGTGCCGCCAACTGTCAGTTGGTCAATCCGTATGGTCGGCTGACCGACACCAACCGGCACACCCTGGCCGTTCTTGCCGCAGGTACCAATTCCAGGATCGAGCTCCATGTCATTACCTATCATGGCAACACGGGTCAGGGCCTCGGGGCCATTGCCAATGAGTGTTGCACCCTTGACGGGTAAACCGATTTGACCGTTTTCAATCTGGTAGGCCTCGGTACAGCTGAAAACAAATTTTCCACTGGTAATGTCTACCTGACCGCCTCCGAACGAGACTGCATATAGCCCTTTGTCAACTGATTTGATGATATCTTCGGGAATATGTTCGCCGGAAAGCATATAGGTGTTAGTCATGCGTGGCATGGGTAGATGGGCGTAAGACTCTCGCCGACCATTACCTGTTGGTAACTGACCCATTAACCGCGCATTCTGGCGATCTTGCATGTAACCGACTAAAATGCCGTCTTCGATCAAGGTTGTTGAGGATGTCGGAGTGCCCTCGTCATCTATTGTTAGAGAGCCTCTGCGCGCTTCGATTGTGCCATTATCAACAACGGTAACACCGGGCGACGCGACTCGTTTGCCCATGAGACCGGAAAAAGCACTAGCGTCTTTACGGTTATAGTCACCTTCAAGTCCATGGCCAACAGCTTCGTGGAGCAGTATACCCGGCCATCCAGGTCCAAGAACCACGGTCTGTTCGCCTGCGGGCGCGTCGACAGATTTGAGGTTGATCAGGGCCATGTTGATTGCGCCGTCAGCCATCTCACGCCAGTTCTGTGGGGCAATAAAGGCGTGATAGCCTTCCCGGCCACCGCAACCGCGCATTCCCTGCTCGCGCCGGTTTCCCTCCTCGACTACGACGGAAATACTAAATCTTACCAGAGGACGGATATCAAAAGCAGACGGCATGCTGGGTCTTATCAGCTCGATTGATTGCCAGTTACCGGAGAGTGAGACAGTCACTTGGCGCACGCGCACGTCGCGATCGCGGGCGTAGGCGTCAATTTCTTGAAGTAGCTGTAATTTGGAGGAAAAATCGGGTTTATCGAGAGGATTTTCATTGCCGTATAGCTGTAAATTTGTTCCAGAAGGCATCTCCGCTCTGATGCCTGTATAGCCGAGAGCAACCGATTTTACGGCATCATTGGCTCGCTGAAGTGCGGGAATTGAAATTTCCGATGAGTGGGCATAACCAACCGATTCGCCGGCGACAGCGCGCAGCCCAAAGCCTTGCGCATAGTCTGTTGCTGCTGATTTTAGCTTGCCGTCATCAAATACCATGCTTTCACTCTGGCGATTTTCAATAAAAAGCTCGCCATCGTCACATTCTTCGAGAGTGCCTGCGACAATCGTTTCAACGTCCTCACGGGTTAGCCCTGCTTTCTGGAGAGGAGTGGCAAGTGAGGGAAGATTTTCAAGAGCGTCTGACATGGTGATTTAAATTCACTGAGGGGAAGGAGGGGGGGTGGCCAAGTTGGGCTGAACCAGTGGGTGCCAGACGTTTAGCGCCTGATGACCGGCATGGAAGCCACTCAAGGAAACGATAAGGCCGGTTCCTTTGTCTGGGCGCTCGAACAGGACAAACAGCGCTTCATCACCACGCTGAAGTTTTTCCATTATCTGACTTGATATAATGGCCTCGGTTTCGCATGCGAAGGGGCGGCAGAACCAGAAAGGTACGTTGCCCACCTCCTCACCGTCAATGCGGAGACCAAGGCCGGGGGGGAGGAAGATGCCAAGCGGGGCCGCGATCCGCATGCGTGTTTTGTCATCTGGTGTCTTAAGTATCATGACAACTAGACCAAAACCCGGTCGTTCTGCAGATTCAATGTTTTGAACAAGGGCGCAGCGCGCAGCACCGTCGCCAGTCGCAGCCTCACATAAGATTCGCCAATCACCATACTGGGCTTTTTGAACGCCCTGTTCGACTAGCAAACTTTGACTATTTGAGGCTGCGGGGTCTCCAGGCAGAAGAGTGGTCCCATCTTGAGCATGAGAGGTTGCTTGCAAAAATATTATGAGGCAAGTTGCGAATATGAAGGTAGCTTGACCAAGTGCTGTGATGGTCGTGCGCATTCGGCAACTCAATTTATGTACGATAGAATTTTTCATTACACTGGATCGTATAGTGTAAATGAGCTCGTTGGGGAATGAAAAAATTGCCGGACTCAGGTCGCATATTGTGCTGTTTTAATAATTCCCTGCCTCAGATTAAGCGCTAACGGGTTGCGGCGGTCAAGGTATTGTGGTTTCAGAGATACGAAATTGCTATAGCGGGTTGGTGCATCGCACTGACTTCCGAATTGGTGGATTGGACGCGATGCCCGCTGTTGATTGATAAACAGAGATTAACACTGGAAGGTGACACGAATGGGGCGATTGTTTCGTGTGCAGGGCCACTCATTATTGTGGGCGGCACTGAGCCTGATGGCAACAATTAGTGATGGATTTGCGCAAGGGACTGAAAACCTTCCAAGAGATTACCAGCTTGGACTGCAAGACGCGGCAGGACTGAAGATGGCAAACATCATTTGGATGCACAATGATATTCTCATGCCGATAGTCACAGCAATCACGCTCTTTGTGCTGTTGCTGTTGATTATCGTCGTGGTCAGGTTTAACGCACGGTCAAATCCAAATCCATCCCGAACGACACACAACACGACGGTTGAAGTGTTGTGGACGATTATTCCGATACTTATCCTGATTGGAATTGCCATCCCGTCTTTCAAATTGCTTTACGAACAGAGGACCATCCCGGAAGTTGATATGACTATCAAAGCTATCGGCCACCAGTGGTACTGGTCTTATGAGTATCCCGATCATGGCGATTTAGCATTCGACTCCGTTATGCTGGAAGACGATGAGCGTAGCGAAACTCAACCTAGGCTTCTGGCGGTGGACAACGCAGTTGTCGTCCCGGTCGATACGGTCATCCGGGTGATAGTTACCGGTGATGATGTCATTCATAATTGGGCAATGCCTGCGTTAGGGATTAAAATGGATGCAATTCCCGGGCGTCTTAACGAGGTCTGGTTCAAGGCAGAACGAACCGGTACGTTTTACGGGATGTGTTCAGAACTGTGTGGAGTTCGACACGCCTTTATGCCGATAGAGTTGCGTGTTGTGAGCGCGGATAAATTCAAAGACTGGCTGGAGAAGGCTCAGCAGGAATTTTCATATGCTCCAGTCCACGGCAACAAGAAAAATCCTCGCATCGCGGCAATTTTGACCGCAACGCAACTCAATTAGCGCCGACGAAGAAAAGGGATCCAAGATATGGCTTATGGAGCTGCAGCGGCGGAACACGGAATACCTTCTGGTTGGAAACGGTGGGTCTATTCGACAAACCATAAAGACATCGGAACGATGTATCTGATCTTCGCTATTGTAGGTGGATTGGTTGGTGGGTTTTTGTCGATGGGGATGCGTCTTGAGCTGGCGGAGCCGGGGATGCAGATATTCGGTGATTCTCATGTGTATAACGTTTTCACCACGGCTCATGGACTAATCATGATTTTCTTCATGGTGATGCCTGCGATGATCGGAGGCTTTGGCAACTGGTTTGTTCCTTTGATGATCGGCGCGCCGGATATGGCGTTCCCGCGCATGAACAACATCTCGTTTTGGCTGTTGCCGCCAGCGTTAGCTCTTTTAGTTATCTCGATGTTTGTGGACGGTCCGGCAGGCGGGCTTGGTGTCGGAGGTGGCTGGACAATTTACCCGCCGCTTTCAACGTCGGGTCAACCGGGGCCAGCGATGGATCTTGCTATTCTGGGACTTCATATGGCTGGGGCATCGTCAATTCTTGGTGCCATCAACTTTATCACAACGATTTTCAACATGCGTGCGCCGGGCATGACACTGCATAAGATGCCGCTATTTGTTTGGTCGATCTTGGTTACCGTATTTTTGCTTCTGCTGTCATTGC
>CAUZRD010000061.1:0-11402 GCA_963582255.1 Alphaproteobacteria bacterium
CGAAAACCGGTGGTCAGGTCACTCATTTCTGGCAGGTTCCTGCACCCGGCACTCGGGTAATCCAAATTGGTATCGATCCGAGTGATCTAGGCCGCAACTATCCAAATCCAGTGTCATTAGCAGCTGATGCAAAAGTGGCGCTTGAAATGCTCACCGCAGCGGTTGAACATAGCAACAATAATGCCCGTTGGGTTGATGAATGTCAGAAGAAAGTATCCGTCTGGCGCCAGAGTGCAAACGAACATCGTCATTCAAACGCATCTCCCATCCGCCCCGAGCGCTGGATGAAAGAACTGGGCGACGCTATGCCTGAAAATGCACTGGTTGTATCAGATACAGGTCACACCGCTATGTGGGCGGTCCAACAGCTTTGGGTTGACCATACCAATTGGGATTTCATTCGCTGTGCCGGCTCTCTTGGGTGGGGTTTTCCTGCAGCAATCGGCGCCAAATGCGCTGTACCCGACCGTCCAGTCATCTGCGTTACCGGCGATGGCGGGCTCTGGTATCACTTCACCGAGCTTGAAACAGCGGTCCGCTGCAACATTCCGACTGTTACCATCGTCAACAACAACAATGCGCTCAATCAGGAATTCAATATCTTTACCGCGGCCTATGACGGCAAACCTTCTGAAAAGTGGACCGACATGTGGCATTTCAACAAGGTAAGCTTCGCCAAGCTAGCTGAAGATATGGGCGCTCTAGGAATTCGCGTTGAACAACCTGATGAGCTAGGCAGTGCCATTCAGACCGCGGTTAACTCCAACCGACCGACAGTTATTGAAGTGGTTGGTGATATAGATGCAATGGCACCGACAGCCTGGATAAAAAAATAAACTGAACCTACCTACCCGCGCGGCAAGCCAATATCTATATCAGGCAGCCGCGCGGGAGACATGAAATGGACCTCACTAATCAAGCCGAAGCTTCGACGCTTTTGATAAATTTCGCATAGGCGCCAGCAATCTCATCTTCAAGTTTATTCCAATCCGGCCAGCCAACCAAATCGGCATCAACATCCTCAATTGGCAGGCGGTATATCTGGCTACCATTGATCATCTGATGGGCGATCTCACCTGATCGTGATGAGTGGGTATTATCATTACCTGGAATAATTAGTGTTGGCACTTTGATCGTTCCAAGCTGGGCTTCGGTCACGCCCATAACAGGCAATGAGGCACCGGCTAGGAATTTATCAAGTAGATTTGACTGAACTGCGATGAAATCACGCGGATCCATCGCCATCAGCTGATCACGGATCTGTGGATTTATCGAAATGTACTCGACAAACCTATCGGTGGCACACACCGCCTCCATTCCACCCCGTTCGGCGGTTTCGATATAAACCCGATAGTAGTTCTGCGGCAAACGCTTGGCGGCGAAATCACCGCCTGTCACACGCATCGCAATCAAGCCCTTAAGGTCGTTTGGATAGCGCAGCGCAAAATTAATCGCCGTGCGTGCGCCTGAAGATGCACCAGAAATATAGGCCGGCAAGAGACCTAGATGATCAAGCAGCGCGTGCATCTCATCCGCCCACACACCCTCCTCGGTGTCCTTATCTTCAAGTCGCATATCTGCAGCTCCAGTATTACGCCTATCATGCATAAAAACCCGAAAGCCATGAGCGGCAAGCTTTTCACCAAAGCCACGCATCTCAAGATAACCACGCCTCCCTCCCGGCATCACCGTAACAACCGGCCCATCAACTCCGATAATTTCATAAACAGTTTTCACACCGTCAATTTCAATACGAGCCACCTCTATCTCCCCAATGTTTGAATCTATTGTTATCTATCATTTATTAAACCCCAACCCATGCCCAGTGAATTTAGGGCCAACGAAGCTGAAGGTATGCTAAAATCTGCGGCGACAACGGCAAAAAATCTAAAACTACATCGATCGAAAGAGTAACCATGACGATGCCAAGGACGGACAAACCCATTCCCACTAAAACCGGAATGCCAAGGACTTCATGGTCCCGGTTAAGCAGCCAGCTGAAAAACACGCGAAATATTCCAGATGTACGCTGGATAGGTAAAACTACTGTCACTGGTGCTAGCGCAAGCGAGATAAAAAGAAGCATTTGTGACATGAAAACTAAAACGCCAGTCGCGACAAACCATTTGGCCGTCTTCAAATCCAAAGTGCGTATGTCAGTACGATTTCGTGGCAAGAGAAAGAGGCACGCGACAAAAATTGCAGCAGCGCAATAAGCGGTGAAGCCAGCCGCGACTGCCTCGCGTACACCACCATCTCCAATACCAAATCGTATCAGAATTGGGCTGAGACCAAAAGCACAAGCACAAACCAGTCCCCAAAAATATCCGTCGATATAATCCAATCTCTGCCCAGCTCTAGTTATTACCTCACCAGATTTAATCCGCCCATAAAGGACCAAAAGAGGCGCGATTAAGATCAGCATAATCCCGCCCATCCTCAGCGGTGTTACATACTCATCCAAAAATATCAGGGCCAGGGAAAGTGTGACTAGGACGCCCAATTGCACAATTGGCCCTGATTGAGCTGCGCCAACAGCGCGCGCCGCCCGGTATGTAGAATAACGGCCAAGTACGAAATGAACTATACCTGCAGCCGAAAACCAGCCAACAGACTCAAGAGACTGTGCTTGCAGTGCTCCATACGATCCAAACAGCAATGCACCGAAAGCAAAAAGAGGTACCCCGGCAAAAACAGTGATAACGATCGCCTGGAATAATGAGCCGCTCAACACACCACGCCGGGCAGTGGCAATATTCAGCCCAAATAATGTCGCCGATAGGAGAGCAAGCGCCGCCCCCAACATATCTTAAGTCCTCTGCCGGATAGGGTTTGTGATTTGTAGTAAAACACTTGCGGGCATAGTTCTTTTCACAAAGTTTGGATAAAACGGCGGTATAGCACGCAAGCTTCCTTCACATCATACCCTTATGACAAGCTTTATAAGAGAAGACTTGTGTCATGCTGGGCATTAGGTTTCATAATAGCACACGCAAAAATACCAACAGTGGCTGTATGATGAAGGAACATTCCATGAAAGCATTCAAAGTACGCACCGAGTCTGGGGTAACCGTACTTGAAGCAGTAGAAATCGACATACCAAAAGTCGGCCGTGGAGAAATCAAACTGAGGGTCCATGCGGCTGGTCTTAATCGCGGTGAATTTATCGTTGGCGGAGTTATGCACGGAGGAACTGACAAGCCCGGCGGGACCGAAGCCGCCGGTGAAGTCGTGGAAATTGGCCAAGATGTGAGTGGCATCGCGATTGGCGAACGCATCATGGGCAGGGTTTTTGGAACTCAGGGGGGAGCATTTGCTGAATTTGCGGTTATGCAGGTTCATCAAGCAATGCCTATTCCAGACCAATTCAGTTTTGAAGAGGCTGCCGCTACGCCGTCCAGCTTTATGGCTGCTTATGATGCGGTCTTAAGCGGCGGGAAGCTTGCCAAGGGCGACTCAATGCTGGTGACTGCAGCAAGTTCAGCTGTCGGTGTCGCCTCGATCCAAATCGCCCATGCCATCGGCGCCCAGACGGTCGGTACAACAGGCTCTCCCAATAAGATCGAACGACTGGAAGCGATCGGCCTCAACACTGGTATTGTTACCCTCACTCCAAATTTTTCTGCTAAAGTGCGCAAGATTTATCCTGGGGGGATGGCGCTGGCGATCAACTGCGCTGGCGGATCGTATTTTAATGAATGTTTGGCATGCCTCTCTCATTCTGGTCGTCTAGCAATTGTAGGTTATCTCGATGGCATTCGATCTTGCGAAGTCGACCTGCGTGAGCTGCATGCCAATTGCCACGTTGTCTTCGGCATCTCAAACGGCAGGCGCTCTCCAACCCAACATGAAGAGACGGTCGTTGGATTTAAGCGAGACGTATTACCGCTGATGCAAAGCGGTGCCCTGAAACCATTTATCGATCAGGTGTTTCCATTTGCAGACCTGCCCGCTGCCAAACAGCATATGGAATCAAACAATCAGGTTGGTAAGATCGTTGTACGGATGGACTAGAGGCACTGGCGTAGCCGGCCTAACTCCGGCTACAACAATAAATTGTGGGCCCTTTGGCCAGCGACTAATAAAAACTAAGGAGATTCAATATGGCCGATAAGGTTGGTATCGTAGGCATGGGCCTAATGGGACAGTCTTTCATTCTAAATTTGAGAAAATCGCAATTTATGGTGCAGGGGTTCGATGTAGACCCCGCACGTATGGACGATTTGAAACAACAAGGCGGCCATCCGGTCGATTCGCCCGCAGCAGCCGTAAAAGATGTAGACTGCGTTATTACCTCACTGCCGACTAGTGAAATTGCTCGTGAGGTTGTATTTGGTAGTAACGGCATAGCAGAAGGAGCAAAAGAGGGCCTTTTTGTTTGTGATACTACCACATCGCGCCCTGAAGATTCTGAGCGGCTTTTCACTGATCTTCAAGCGCGTGGGGTTCGCTACATGGATTCCTGTGTCAGCGGCACCAGCACGATGGCACGCAATGGTGATCTGATCGTCATTGCTGGCGGGCTTGAGGAAGATTTCAATGCCTGCAAGCATGTGTTTGAAGGATTTAGCCGCGCCCACTACTACATGGGACCAGCCGGTTCAGGCGCCCGCACAAAACTGGTTATTAATCTTATTCTAGCCGGCAATCGTTTCGCTCTTGCCGAAGGTTTGGTGATGGGCGAGAAGGCTGGTTTGGAAGCCAACAATCTTTTAAATGTGCTTCAAGACGGTGCCTGTATGTCTAAGACCATGCGCGATAAGGGACCAAAAATGCTCAACGCTGACTACTCCAAAGAAGGCCAGGTCAAAACATCAATAAAAGACAATCGGCTAATGATCGAGATGGGACAGAAGCTAGGATCCCCTACTTTACTTACCTCCACTCTGTCTCAGGTCATGCAGGCCGCTCTTGAAAAGGGTTACTCGGAAAAAGATACCGTATCGTTTTTTGAGATTCTTCGTGGCATGGCAGGACTTGAGGAACGCGAGGGTATCGATGACGTCCCATTTGGGAAAAAATAGGTAAAGGGGCCCACTAAATAAACAACTGGCTAAAAAGAAGAAAACGATGCAATGCAAAAAAGTGACTCCAATGCTGCAAACTGTTTAAACATGGATCATATCCTCCCCGGTTAGCAGATTGATGACCACTATCGCTCTGGCAACATTGTAAAAATCTGAACAATGCCGGATAACGAGCTAATACATGCTCATAAGATCATGCTGGATGCGGTGGCCAGACACATCCAGCTGACTAATCACCGTCTGTTACCATCAACCAATTAAGCAAGCAGAAGCAACGAGACTAACCGCAGTCGAAGAATAGATGGACGAAAATGAAACGAAAAACTCTTCAGGGCACTTGGCAAAAAGAGCGTAGCTTCTCTCCTGCTGTCATTACCGAAAATATTGGGAAACTATCTGGGTTGCGGGACACGGCGGATTGTTCGACACATCAGGTAAAATGTTGAGGGCTGATTTTGAAGCACAGACCCGCCAGTCATTCGCTAATCTTGCCGAAATTCTGGGGCGTGCAAATGCCCAACTCAGCGATATAGTCACAATGATGGTCCATATAGCCGACACCCGCTATGTCGACCGCTTTATCGAATTGCGGCATGAATTTTTCGCCGTTGACAGTTTACCCGCAAGCACCCTGATCACCACAACAGGGTTTGCAAAACCAGAAATGCTGATCGAAATCACACCAATCGCTGTTATCAGCGAGTCAAGAGCAATAATTCATCATGATCTCCAATGAATTTAGCCATGCTGCAAAATATATAACCTACGAAACGGTGCGCAATACACTCATGGAAATGGTTGATATAGCCAGCCCAACAGGCGATGAGGCCAACATGGCGCACTATATCACAGACCGGCTTACCAGTGCCGGGATAGGAAATATATTACAGGACGTTGATGAAAACCGTCCTAACGCTGTCGGCATTATAGACGGCACTGGCGAAGGCTATAATCTTCTATTTACCGGCCATATGGACACATCTTACCGCGGCGATGAAGATTATCTGGTTGGGGATGGGTTCAAAGCCACTGCGGTAGAGCGTGACGGCTGGATCTGGGGCCTTGGTTCGATGAACATGAAAAGCGGGCTTGCCTCAGCTCTTGTGGCCATGGAGGCTATCGCTCGTTCCGGAATCAAGCTTAAGGGAGATCTGTCTTATGGCGGTGTTGTCGGAGAAATTGAGAAGGCGCCGATTGAAGAATTTAAAGGCCTCGAATATTCCGGCTACGGTGCGGGCAGTAAATATTTAGTAACCCATGGAATTACCGCAGATTTCGCGATTTTAGCCGAACCAACGGGCCTTCGTATTTGTACCGCCAATATGGGCTGTCTGTGGGCACGTATAACCGTTAGAGGCACAGTTGCTCATTCCGCTTTCCCGAGAAAACCCAACCATGTGAACGCCATTGAGCTCATGTCCAAGTTACAAGACGACATTGCCGGTTGGATCCAAAACTATGAAGCCACCCATAAGGCTATGGGTGAACATCCTAACGTCACGGTTGCTGCCATTCGTGGCGGCGATCCTTGGCGCCTTGCCCGCAATCCATATGGATGCAGCCTTTATCTCGATATAAGGACTCTACCTGGCCAATCAGCAGAAAAAATTAAGCGTAGCCTGCGCAGGCTATTGGTCGCGTTTTCTGAGCGCACAGACACACAAGTACCAGAACTCTATTTCTACGTAACTGATCCGGCGATGCAGATTGCTGAAGATTTACCGATCGTTGATGCATTAGGCAAGGCACAAACCCAGATTACCGGTGAACGTCCCACCTCAATTATCCGCCGGCCCGGCGCCGATGGGGTACATTTTACATCATATGGAGTGCCTTGCGCAGTCTTTGGTCCCGCAGGCCGCCTTCATCCCGACCATGCAAGCAAGGCCATGCATGCGATTGGTGAGCATACCTCGATCGACGATCTTTTGACTGCTGCAAATATCTATCTTGCCACTGCCCTGGATATATGTAATCGGCCAGCACCTGATAGTTAAACTAAATAGCTGTTCCAAGTTTCGCTACCATTTAGAAGGAAAGGCGGAGATTCATCCGCCCAAACATGGGAAACGATCACATGTCAGACGATTCTTATAAAGCTGGCCTGAAAACTCGCCGCGCGGTACTTGGTAAGGAATATGTTGATAGTGCCATGGCCAATGTCTCCGATTTCGACCAAGATTGGCAGCGTTTTATCACCGAGAGCGCCTGGGGCTCAGTCTGGAGCCGCCCGGGATTGACCCACCGTGAGCGTTCCATGCTGGTGATTGCCATTTTATCGGTGCTTGGTCGTCATGAGGAGCTTGCACTCCACACCCGCGCTACGGCCAATACCGGCGCCAGCGCCGATGATCTGAAGGAGGTGCTCTTTCATGTTGCCGCCTATGCCGGTATCCCAAATGGGATAAGTGCATTTAAAGTAGTGAGCAAGGCGCTAAAAGAGATAAATTGATCTTAGTAACATGTCCATAATCACGTCCGCTTTGCACTGTCGCACTTTTTTTGCAACGCACCGACCAATAAATTTTCGGAATCACACAAACAACGTAATAGAGGTCTTCAACATGCCAACCCATGCCGCTGAATTTAATCCCTACAATACTACCGCTGCACGTAAGCATATGATTGGAGAAATTCCACGCCCAAAAACGGTGACAGTTGATTTACATAATCATATGCGTATTCCAGAAGCGGCCGAATTCATCCAGCCGCATATGGCTGAAAATTCAAATACTAGTTTTAAGTTTTCTAGCGACAAAACCAAAGAGATTTACAAAAAACAATTTGATGTTAGACCTGCCGGTTGGAGTAACGCAGAAGCTCGAATCAAGGACATGGACAAAATGCACCTTGATGTGATGGCCGTCTCCTGCATGCCAGCGCAGATGTACTATAAGGTCGATCCGATTGTGGGCCAGGAAGCAGCACAGGTCGTTAATGACGGTATTTACACTCGCATTAGCCCCCATCCCAAGCGCTTCGTAGGCATTGGTACCGTACCCATGCAAAATACTGATATGGCTTTGAAAGAAATTGACCGATGCGTCAACGAACTTGGGTTTCGCGGTATTCAAATCGCCGCTCGGGTCGACGAGGATGAATTATCCGCAGAGAGATTCGAGCCGATCTGGTCAAAATGCGAAGAGTTGAGCATCGTTGTTTTTGTCCATCCACGCTCTTTCGCTAGCCCAAGATTTGAGCGCCACTACATGACCAATGTTATCGGAAATCCACTCGACACCACCACTGCAATCCACAATTTAATCTTCGACGGGGTGTTGGCGCGCTATCCAAAAATAAAATTCTATATGTCCCATGGTGGCGCCTTCGCATCACACTATGCCGCACGTATGGATCACGCCTATGGAGCGCGCGCGGATTGCCGCGAGCATATTTATGAGCTGCCAAGTACATATTTAAAGCGCCTCTACTTCGACACCATCGTGTTTGCGGTCGATCAACTAGAATTTCTAGTACGAAAATATGGAGCCGATCATATAGCGCTCGGCACCGACTACCCTGCCGACATGGCCGAATATGATCCAGTTGAACATGTCTGCCAGTCCGAGGAAATCACCGAGGCCGACCGTGAAAAAATTTGCGGGCTGAACGCTTTACGCCTAATGGGGCTTGACGCGGCCGACTTTCAACGTTGAATAAATCCACTTAACTCACCAATAAAACTCTCTACCAACAGGAGAAACTGTACATGCGTACCCCCCGCCTAGATCGTGATCGTCAGCAATGGATCTATGATTATATCGTCAAGGAAACCGGGCGCGTCTTTCATTGGGATGAAGACGGCCGCGAGATGCCGGCATCCATTAAAAGCCACGGCCAGATTTCCAAACATCTCGGCCGCGTCGGCCAACGGCTGGAGCGGGTCGCTGCCGAAGAGGAATCCGCTGGTCATACTGCGACAGCCATGGAACTATACTACCGTGCATCATCCACCTTTGCTGCCGCTCAGCATCCGGTTTTAGAGACCAATGACGAGAAGCGTTACCTACATGGCCGTTGCATTGCCAATTATGAAAAGGTGATAGAATATGCACCCTACCCTATCGAACGGGTCGAAATTCCATTTGAAGGTGTGGAACTGCAGTGCAATTTCCATTTCGTTCCTGGAAAGCCTAAGGCTCCGGTGGTGATCTTTATCCCCGGATGCGACATGACTAAAGAAATGTATCCAGACCCGCGCGTGATGCAGGCTCATTATCGCGGCATGCATATGCTAGTGATCGATGGTCCAGGTCAGGGCACAAGCAATATTCGCGGCACCAAACTAACCCATGGCAATTATGAGCGTGCGGTTCTCACTATTGCGGGCTGGTTGCAGGAACGCGAGGAAGTCGAAGCCGAGAAGATCGTTGTCTACGCACTTTCCATGGGTGCCCATTGGGGGCTAGAAGTCGCAGCATCCGGCGATCCACGCATCAAAGCTGTTGCCGGTCCATGGGCCTCCTATCTAGATAAATACTACATCCTCGACACGTTCTCACCACGATACAAACAGCTGTTCGGCTATCTAACCGGAGCCCAGAGCGAGAAAGAACTCGACGAAATTGTTGGTAAGATGACGGTGCAGGGCCGCGAAAAAGACATCAAATGCCCGGTACTTTTGACCTCCGGAGAGTATGATTCAAGAGCTCCTGTTGAGCTTGTCTATAAATTCTTCGACAACATCAAAGCACCAAAAGAACTTTGGGTATATGAAGATACCTACCACATGGCGCGCATGTTCCCCAGCGACATGAGCCGATTCGACAATCACATGATGTGTATGGATTGGCTAGCAGATGCTCTCGAGGGAAAATTTAAAGCCGGACATTCGCGTAAGATGTTCCTGCGCTCCGGCGGTGGCGGGCCGAACGGTAAGCAGGGAACCGATCAGGACGCCCTGCACTGGTGGGAGTAATCAAATCTTGGTGCTGGCAGTATATTAGCCAGCACCACTAATTTTCACCACATGTTGCGGACCAAGATCTTCGAGCCTATTTAATCCAAGAAGAGCCATATCACGATCGATTTCCAATTTCAGGAGATCGGCTGAATGAACAACACCGGCTACTCCGCCAAGCGCGGCAGCATATAAAAACGGGCGTCCGACAAATACAAACTTGGCCCCGAGCGCCAAGGCCTTTAGAACATCTGAACCCCGACGAATGCCACCATCGAGCATCACGGGCATATCACCAGCAACATCAACAACTTCACTGAGTGCACGAAGTGGCGCAATCGCACCATCAAGCTGGCGCCCGCCATGGTTGGAAACAATCACACTGTCAGCACCGCTTTCGCGTGCCCGTGCGGCATCCTCGCCAGTCAGAATACCCTTCACCACCAACCGCCCGCTCCACTGTTTACGGATTTGTTCCAGATGCGACCAATTAAGGTGCGAACGGCGTCCAAAGTCACGCAGGACCGATTTAGCAAGTAGTGGCTCACCACGCGTAGCATAGGAATTTTCAAAATGCGGCATGCCGTGCTGAACAATTGTACGCAAAAACGTGCCAATAGCCCAGCTCGGATGGGTGACCCCGTCCCAAATAAGTTTCGGATTAACCTGCATTGGCGTCTGATAGCCATTCCGCACGTTGTTTTCCCGGTTGGCCATCACCGCGACATCGACAGTTAGGACCAAAGTTTTAAATCCGGCATCCTCAACTCGTGCCACTAGACCTTCAATGCGGTCGGGCTCGCCAGGTAGATAGGCTTGGAACCACGAACCCGGCGCCTCATCCATAACATCTTCAAGGCGAATCAGAGACGAACCGCTCATTATCATCGCGATGCCGCAATCACGTGCCGCCCGCGCTAACACTAAATCTCCTCGATAAGCAGCTAAAGAACTGACACCCATGGGGGCAATACCGAACGGTGCATCGTATGACACACCGAACAGCGAGGTTGCTGTACTGCGTTCAGAAACACCAACAAGAATGCGTGGTCGAAACCCATATTCTGAAAAAACTTTACGATTGCCATGCAATGAAGCATTTGTCTCTGAAGCACCTGAAATATAACCAAAAATCGGAGCAGGAAGATGACGGCGTGCCAGTGGCTCAAGATCGTCAAGAGCAAGGACATTTCGCATGCGGCGCGGGATTTTCGCTCCGTTGTTCCCCTGCGGTAGACCATAAGATGCCGATTCTACAAGCGGGTGTTCAGTGTTTTTATTATCCATCACCTGTCTCATTACAGTTTGGTAATTATGACACCATTGTGGCATGTAGAAACACTTCGGCCCACCCCCGTACACACCAATTCCACCTCAACCATAAACATGCTAGTTTGCACATCCTCAAGAGGTATTTACCTCCATTACTCTTAAAGGCTTGATATGTTCAATCTCGATCGTTTCATTGAAAATTG
>CAUZRD010000062.1:0-11290 GCA_963582255.1 Alphaproteobacteria bacterium
CTCGATCATCAAGTTTAATATCCAAGAAGCGATAAATTCTTTTTACCGTTTCTAAGGGCTCACTGGTGAGTTCTGAAAATTTTACATCAATCAAGCGGCCCTCCTTTAAGGCAGAGCGATCATGATCGAAATTCTCATAGAGCGCATCGAATGCATCGAATGCGAGGGTTTCATAAAAATCGTTACTACCCAAGCCTTCAGGAGGGGTATGGAGAGCTTGGGTTGTCAGTAGCGCTCGCCATAGGGAGACCGAAGAGGCAAAAAGTGTGTGGCGATCGCGAGTGAGGTGGATAAACCGTGCATGTGGGTAGAGTTTGGCCAAGAGGCCAAGGCGTGCCGTATGGGTTGGTGATTTTAAAAGGATACCCAGAGGAGCACCCGTATCATCCAATTTGTTGCGCCGCGCACTATCGAACGTCACTAGTTTCAAGAAATGCTCGAATTTAAGCCGCCAGCTTTTTTGTTCTTGGGCATTTAGGTTGTTGACATTCAGGGTGCTTAGGCCTTTTCCGTAGGAGTGGGGGAAGCCAAACAACTCATATGGTGATCGTGCGCCCATGGTGAGTAGGGCGAACTCATCTTCCTGGGGTGCATCCCAACTGATCTCAAAATCATCCATTGGGCGATTTTTGGGAAGCATGAATTCAAGTGCTGACATGATCGGACGCGATAGTAAAAAATGATCTGGGCACATGCATTGAAGGGCGGTGGGTGTGATAAATCTTCGATCTGCTGCGATCAGCTCGTGCAGGAATGTTGTGCCCGTGCGCCAATGTCCAATGATGAATATAGGTGTCGGCGGGACGGTTCTATTGATGGCCGTAGTAAATCTTGCCCATTGTGCGAACGCGAATAGCTGGTTGGAAATGGAGACAATAAGAACACTAATAAAGCGATGAAGGCGGCGAAGGTCGATCGCGAAGCTATACCGCCAAAGCAAGGCCAACCAGTTCATGAGACTCATCCCATGCCAGATTTTTACTTTCCACCAGGGATAGGGATTTTTAGTCGCTGGGCTAGCCATGATGTAACGCCGGTTACTAATTTGGTGCTTAAGGAATTCGTGTTTGCCAATAGGCACTCCATGAGTAGACACTGGCAGCAATGGCAGTCAACTTAATAGGCGAGCGCCCGATGGCGCAAGTGTGGATCATTAATCCTCCTGATTTGGAAATGACCGACCAGGTACGAACAGCTGCCGAACGAATTCTAAGCCCTGACGAGCAACGTCGTTCATACGGGTTTATCTCTGGTGACGAACGGAACAAATATCTTGCATCTCGTATAGCTTTGAGGGTCATCCTCTCAGACTGGAGACAGGAGTTGATCTTTGGGGAACCCATCAGCCGTTCCAGCGAGGGAAAACCTCATATTAGCGTAGGGCCTAATTTCAGTTTCTCTGCAACTCCTGGGCTTGCGCTTGTTGCTATATGCCCTGATGGTCTGGTCGGAATAGACGTCGAACGCGTGCGGGACATCGCCGACGCGGAGGTATTGATTGCCAAGGTGCCAGCACTTGGTATCCGTGCTTCCCAGTTTAGCGGTGATGGTTCCCTTCCGTCTTTTGTTTTCCTTAAAGCCTGGACTATGCTTGAGGCTGAGCTCAAACTTGAAGGGCGCTCCTTGGGACCGGCGCTATCTGAATTATCTGCTTTTCTATATTCCAGCTCTGATTTTGATACTGCAAAAATCCGCCCAGTCGCACTGCAAGTCCAATTTCTTGATGTTGGACACGGCTATGTAGCGGCCTGTGCCAGCAGGCAACCAGTTCAGTTTATGATAGAAATCTTCGATTGGAACCGCTGGGGAAAACAATCCACAATGAACGGATGAAGTTGAGTTTCAGGGACAAGATATTCCTACTAGACTGTGGGTGAATAGCGCCGACAGATCATGCGCACGGCCATCTTAGAATACCTATTCTACTCGGGTCGGATCCATCAGTAAGGGGCTGTTTTCGCGAATAGTGTTGAGTGGTGGGCCTGAAACCCCAAGTCGATCCAGGACTTCGTGGAATAGGTTGCGAGCTGTTTCGGGAGATATGATGGTACTATCATAGCAGCAGCGATAGGAATGACCAGCCGGTCCTTCAAAGCTTCTGATGTCGACGTGATACGCGCAGCCGGCGCGTACACGGCCTGTCCCTATTGGCTGTATCTCATAACCGGCCAAATTTACTGCCGTGTCGGCGCCAAGTCGCGTTAGCTCACGCATTGACGATTCTCCGCGTGATGCGTCGGCAGTCAGCATTCCAGCTTCAAATAGTGTCAGATAAGATCCTCCTATACCCATCTCGCGGTGCAGGGCACCACGACGCAATGTAAAATCTGCTGGCAAGTGAAGCATTGAGGTCTGATATTGATCATAGATCTGCCTTCCTAGCGTAGCGAGCGAGCGATGCTGCGAGATTTTGCAGCATACCGGCGCAATTGTGGCCACCCAACCAAGATAATTACGCAGTGCTAGATCATGGCGCATGGCCATTGGAACGCAGATTAGCACATCATCGTCGCTACCAGAAACCACACCAATTGCCTGCGCCATTGCACCAATCAATAGCGAACTTGGCGATGCTCCTGACGTCCGAGCTCGCTCAATGATTTCTTGTTTCTGCGTATTGGTAACTGTGACGACCAACTCCTGCGCTAGGCCCGAACGAACAAAATCAAGATTTGGGGTCTGGTTTTTTGCGCTATCACTCAGATATGGCACCGAAGGTAGGTTCTGCAGAAGGTTCCGGAAATATTCCTCGCGCTCTGCCATAATCCGGGGGTCGTGTGAGCAGTCGTATTTATTTAGATAATCAGCCGGTTTGAGCTGTGATTCTTGAAGATTCTGTCCCATAAGGGCCCGCAACATTTCTTCGATAAAGAGTGCTGTCGACCAGCCATCGAACACTGAATGGTGAGCGCGTACGTAGATGACATCGCTATCACTAGCGCAGCGTAGCACCTTAATCGACCATAACGGGTCGCTGAACGGATTGGGGGTCTCCTGATCGAGATCTTCTATGATGCGCACGATTTCATCTTCGTCTACCCGGCCAAAGTCGTGAAGTTCGACATGGGGCTCGAAGCTCGCTTCGATCAATGTCCGAAAGCCGCCGTCAGCTTCAATAAATCTGGTGCGCGATGTGTCATGGCGCTTGGCCACCAGCGCGGCAGCCGTTTTCAGGCGCTGTAGATCGATTGTAGGGCGAACTCGGAATGCACGAGAAACCCACCAGAACTTCTTGAAGTCGTCGGTAGCCTGCGGGTTCTGTAGAGCTTCAAGTAGAAACTTTTGCTGCATGGAAAGTGGAAGCGATCCATCTATCCCCGCTACAATGCGGTGTGCCGCGCTGTATGGTAGATCTGCAGGGTTTTTCTGGAGTGCAAGTTTCTTGATTGCGGTCTCACGTGACAGTTCGATTGACTTATTAAGCCTCCAGCTTTGATTGAATGACGAGTTGGATGCACTTTTTTTACCACTGAATTTACATATAGTCTTAATCAGCATATCGCCAATTGCTCTTATATCTCCAGCTGTAACGCGAGACTTATCAAAGAGTAGATCAAGCGAGAGTTCGCCGTCTATGCGTGTGACATGTAGGCAAATATCATGCGGCATATCAAGCTGGAAAGAACGGATTAGGGCTTGAGCCGTATCTATGCTGACTGTATTTGCATTGACATAAACAATACCAAAGCAGCGTAGCGTGGCGCAGGCATTCGGCAACTCATCAGAAAAAGCATTTTGAATGGTCTGCGTGTCGAAGGCCGGATGGCACCGTGTTTCGTTCAGTATACGCTCTGTCGCAGCCATAATCCCGGCCGTAGTATTTAGCAAGCTGTCGATCACCACTGGCACCATTTTACCAACCGGTCCGACTGCACTCTTGCGTGCCTTTCGACCGTCTTCAAAGCGCTCGATAACAAAGTCCACGCTTCCGCTCACGGATGAAATAGCAAAGCCCAGGGCGGCGATCATCATGGTTTCTTCGCGTTTGTTGGGTGAGAGATTCACGATCTTTTTGCCATAGCTGCAAGCGCCAACCTGGCGATAAGGATCGGCTATTGCAGGCTCCACATAGGCCAGTTTAGAAGAATTTGGCAATTGCGGTGTTTCTATGCGAGCCAGCATTTCGCGCCAATATCCACGCCCACTAATGTCTTCCGGCGAACCAAATTCAATCCTTCTTTCCTGAGAAACCTGGGCCCAATCATTGGCTTCTGGTTTGGAAATCCTTTTACCAACCAGATGGCCGACCAGTTGATTGCCAATAACCATTGCTGAATGAACGTCACCGGCAAGAGGATGAGCGGCAATCGTAAGCTGCCCGTTACCAGACAGGCCAAACTGCCAAAGTGCTCCATTCTCATCCGGCAGCACGACGTCTGGTGTACTATCGCTAAGCCGCACCAGTTGAGGTTGACCATCTATACCAAGGTCGCGCGTTTGCGTGGGATAGCTACGAAGTTTCAATGCGGTATGTTCCGCGCTAAGCGCTGCGATGGCACTTTTAAGAGTGATTTCATCGCAGTCATCATCAACGATGATAGTAATCGCGGTAAGAGGCATGTGGTCAAGAGGTATGTCGCTGGCAAGCATTGCGCGTTGTGCATCTGTGAGCGCAACAATGCGGTCGATATCCTTGTTTTGATCTTTCGAATTTGTCGTCTCTCTGCTTACTTTAGAAATATTGCGCTCGGATTCTTCAATAGCCTCGGCGATGATCTCCGCCACGCCCTGGATTGTTGGCGTTTGTAAGAATTGTGAGGCCGAAAGCGAGATGTCGGCCAGGCTTTCTATGCGGTTTTTCAGCTCAAATACCGATAGGGAATCAATACCTATTTCAGCGAAGGGTTGATCAATTGGTAGTTCACGTCCCTCGATTTTAAGCACTTTATTAATTTCATCTTGAACGGTTTTTGCGACGATATCATGCCATCTCTCGCGCGGTGTGGAGGCAAGCTGGCCGCGTAGCAATGAGTGTTTTGCAGAGGATGCTGCCACTAGCGCATTCACCCGTGGAGTGGTTGTGGTGTTAGGCATGGCCCGGCCAAGAGCTGGCCAATCGATGGTTGCAAAAGTTAGCACTGGATTAGCAATTCGGGCGACCTGAGAGAACGCATCAATCACATCGGCATTTTTCATCGGCTTGATACCAAGGCTATTGAGATAACCGCCAAGGGAATCTGATCGTGCTACCATTCCCGTTTCGCTCAAGGCGCCAAGGCAAACAGCATTAGCGGAAAGACCGCGGGTTTGGCGATAATCAGCAAGCCCGTTGAGAAATGAATTGGCTGCCGCATAATTGGCCTGGCCTGCCGATCCAAAAACCTCGGAGATAGATGAGAGCAGCACGAAATGTTCATTTGTACATCCCGCATCAAGGCTGGCGAGATGCAGGTTCCAGCCACCTGTGACCTTGGGGCGCACGACCCGTTGGATTTTCTCGCTATCCTGTTGCGATAGCATGCCATCGTCCAGAACTGCTGCGGCATGATAGATGCCGGCGATCGGTTGGCCACTCTGTTTTTCGTGGGCAAATAGTTTAAACACATGGTCACGATTTGTGACATCTAGCGTAACCAACTCGACCCGGGTACCGCGTGCGCGCATTTGTTCAAGAATATGTGTGTTCTCTGCACTGACTGTGCCCCCACGTGACGCCAGATGCACTGCGCCGGCGCCGCTTTGACTCAGCCAGTCGGCCAGAACAATGCCAAAGCCACTGGTGCCGCCAGTGATGAGGTAGCTGCGATCCAAACGGAACTTCGCCGGTGTGTAGATATTCTGATGAATCGGAATTTCGCCATCATCGAAGTCGATCAGAATCTTGCCGATATGCTCAGCCCGACTCATCAGCCTCATGGCATCAGAAGCCTGAGCGCTGGTAAATCGTTTGATCGGAATTTTGGCATAAATACCAGAGTGGAGATAGTCTAATGCCTGGGTCAAAATTTTCTGAGCGATATTTGGTGCATGACTATTCATGACCGAAAGGTCGACGACTGAATAGGACTTGTTCTGTGATAAAGTTTTTAGTCCTATTGGCTTATTTTCTTCCACATCACGCTTGCCAATTTCGATAAACCGTCCAAAAGGCGCAAGGCAGCTAAGGCCGACATCGATGGCTGAGCCCGCCAAAGAATTCAAAATAACATCGACACCGCGGCCGCCGGTCACTGCAAGAATTTCATCGCCAAATGTTAAGTCACGTGAATCCATAACGTGCTCAATGCCAAGATCGCGAAGATACTGGCGTTTTTTTTCGTTGCCTGCAGTTGTAAAAATTTCAGCGCCTATATGTTTGGCAACTTCAATCGCGGCTAGACCAACACCGCCTGTTCCGAGGTGAATTAGAACCTTCTCACCCTTTGACAAATGACCGATCGTATCGAGGCAATAAAGTGCTGTCAGATATGCCACCGGCACAGCCGCGGCATCTCTTAGGTCGATGTTGTCAGGAACCAGTGCCACCTGGCTCTGATTTACGCTAAAAAATCTGCGCATCAACCCTTTGCCATAAGCAATGACGCGCTCACCTGTCTTAACCTTGATAACGTTGACCCCGGTCGCGATGACGGTGCCGGACGCTTCTCCGCCCAGATTGCACCACCATGCGGTATCATCATTAGGTTCGCCGGGTAGAACACCGGTAGTTGCCATGACGTCTCGGAAATTAAGGCCAACGGATGTTGACTCAATCAGCACATCATCGTTACCGCATTCGGGCATTGTCTCTTCGCGCAGCAGTAGATTGTCGAAAGAGCCTGGCTTTCTGACCGAGACTGAATAGTTGCGGTGTTGGTTGTGAGCATCGATTAGCTCGGTGCGTGGGCGCAAGGTATCACGTGATATTTCTTGAACCCTGGGCACAAAGCATTTTTTGCCGCGGAGTACCCACTCGCTTTCGTCATTGTTACTGAGTAGGATGTCGATTAACGCGTTTGGTCTGGCAAGAGTGTCGCGATCGACATCTATGGACCGCACTTTCACCCCTTGTAGTTCATTTGCGACCGTACGGGTTGCGCCGATCAGAGCGCGATGACACAGACCATGGAGCGGCATCTGGGTTTCAACTGTTGTAGCTCTTGCTTCAAGGGTAGCTACTACGAGTTCAATTGAGTTGCGGCTCATTGCGATGGTATCGATCATGCGGGCGGTAATGATAAAGTTCTCAATTATCGAGGCGGCTGACTGCGGAATACCGCCTTCATCTGAGGTGATTTTATCCAGCGCATCGTAATAAAGAATATGAGCTGTCCTGCCCTCCTCACTCGTCCATGTGTTGATGTCCTGAGAGATGGTTGATGTCTGGGAAAATATGATCTGCACGCCGCGTGCTGTCATCGCATTGGCAAGGCGTTTTGCTGCCATATTGTCATCACCGGCGATCAGGAACCAATGATCAGCCGTAGCCTCTTCCTGCCGGTTCTCGTGGTCGATTGGTAAGAACTGTTCGGCAAGATAACGTGCCACTGGCTGACTATCTCTGATAGTGGCGTGGCTGAGGGTGACTGCTCGAATGTCCATGTTTTCAACCCGAAGCCTGGGCCGATTATCATCTCCAAAAGCGACGTAGACGCCGGTTTCATCGTTGCGACCCCAAACATGAGCGGTAAATTCGAGTGGCAGGTAGCCAGTCCATAGCAGGCGATCGATTGAGATCGGCAATTTTAACGTATAGCGCTCGTCAGCTTCTTCGATATGGGTGTTTTCACCTTGCGGCCACCATAGCTTGGCATCGTAATCGCTTAGGCCGAGTGATGCCTGGAGCAGAGAATCAAACGCTGATGGATGAAGATAATACTCTTCGCTATATTCGCGCGCTGGTTCAGGCAATGCGATTGTGTTGACCGATGTGGAATCGCCTGTTATCTGGATTTTGCAAACACCTTGGAATGCGGGCCCGTAATTTAAACCATGGTGTTCGGCGAGTGTATAGAAATGTGATTGGTCAAGTTCGGCGGTAACAGCGCGTGCCGATAGGTCTTCATCGCGGAACGCGTCAATCTCGATTGCCCGTTGAAACCCATATGCCTCTGCTCTGAGTGCCCAATCGTCTTCCGAATCGCGTGTGCGAGCAAAGATTTCGATCTTTCCCGAGGCTGGTTCAAAATAAGTTGTGATAGATACCGTGCCATTCGGTTTGACCGACAGCGCTTCGCGGAAATGGATGGATGACAATTCAACTGGACCCTGACCGCAATAATCGGAAATGGCCGCCAGCATAATTTCGATAAATCCAGCGGCGGGAAATACAATGTCACCGACTATTTTATGGTCTTTCAGCCACGGAAGACGCTTGACATCAATATCACTGAACCAGCCGACATGAGGTGCAAAGATGCGCCGACCCAATATTGGATGAACTAAATCTTCAAACAGTGCCGCTTCCGATTCGCGCGGCATATATCGAATAGTCTGGTTGCCCCACGGGAACAGTGGTAATTTATGGTGGGCTGGACCTGAGCGGCTACAAAGACGATCCCAGTCGACATCGACTCCGTTTACATAAAGCCGGGCGATAGCAGTCTTGAATGCGACCTCATCTTGTTTAGTACGCTCTAGCGAGTGCACTACAACGATATTTTTCCCCGAATCTTGAACGATAGTCATGGTCAACGGGGTAACTGTACGATCAGGGCCTATCTCAATGAAAGTATCATAATTCTGGCGGATGCACCAATTGATCGCCTGATGATATGAAACTGGTTGGCGTAGGTTCGACCACCAGTAGTCAAGGTTAAACACTTCCTCTGGCACACCGGTAACAGTTGAAATAAAAGGGATATTTGGCCGCTTCCATTTTACTTTGGAAAGATTTTTACGAAACCATTCCTCGCCATAATCTAGAAGCTCGCTATGCCAGGCAAAATCGGTCTGCAAGCGGCGGATAAAAAGATTAGGATCGTGAGCTTCCAGATCTTTTAAAATCTGTTCTAGCGGCTTGGCTCGTCCTGATATTGTTGTCGTGCGGGCATTGTTATATGCCGAAATGACTACTTCGGGATGGAGCGAGAGGAAGTCTTCCATTTGGTCGGCAGATATGCCGACAACTGCCATGGCGCCACGCTCGGGAGCTTGATGCTGGATGCGGCTGCGTACATGCATCACGCGGGCAAGCTCTTCAAGCGAGATTGCACCTGCGATATGGGCTGCCGATATTTCACCAAGACTATGGCCAAGAACCGCCGTCGGCTTTACGCCATGCGCTTTCCAGACCTCGGCCAATGCAATTTGCAGGGCTATCAGGGCAGGCTGTGCATATTCACCCTGATTGATGAGGCTCTTTTCTTCGTTGGCAAGCAGAACATCACGGACTTTCCAGCCTGAAAGCTTGGAAAAATATTTGTCGAATGCATCAATCTTAGTTGAGAAAACGTCCGAGGACTTAAGAAGCCCACGTCCCATTGCCCACCATTGTGCGCCCTGGCCGGAGAATGTGAACACCACTTTACGTGGGCTAATGGCATGGGCATTAAAGACGTTTTCAGACTCAGATTCCTGACTTTCCAGTACGTCAACAGCATGGTGTAGATTGCTCGATAGTGTTCCAGAGCCGTTGCACAGCACGGCTGCGCGCTCCGAGAAATGGTCTCGTTTCTTGGAGATAGCATAGGCGACATCAGAGGCTTTATCCGGATCGATAGGCGTATTGCTAAGACTGTCCGCTAGCGTCTTTCCCCATCGCACTAGTGAGTTATGCGAGTGGGCGGAAAATGGTACGATGGTAATATTTTCTGATACAGGGCAATCTTTGTTGAGCTGCTTGGCTGCGGATTTACGACTGCGTTCGGGCATATAGTTGTGCACCAGAGCAGAGGCATTGGCTCCGCCCCAACCAAATGAGTTCACCACGGCGTAACGCTGCCCGTTGTCGTTGCCGATCGGTGTTGGCTCAATCGGGACTTTAATGTTCAGCGCTTCGAACGGTATCGACGGATTTGGGTTCTTAAAATGGATATTTGGTGGCACGAAGCCATGGTAAACCGACAGAACGGTTTTAATGAAGCCGGCAACGCCAGCAGCTGGCTCCATATGGCCAAGATTTGGCTTACTTGAGCCGATTGCAACCGGCCCTTTGCGCTTGACCCGGCCGAACTGATGTCCGATGGCATGTGCTTCTATTGGATCGCCGGTCGGGGTGCCTGTGCCATGTGCTTCAACATAATTTACCATGCCCGGGCTCAAATTCGCCTGCTCTACCAACTTGCCCAGCATGATTTCTTGAGCTCGCATCGATGGTGCCATCAGCGTTGATGTCCAACCGTCTTGATTGGCAGCGGTGCTCGAAATCACTGCATATATGCGCTCACCATCTTCGAGTGCGGCTTCGAGCGGGCGTAAAATTACTAGCCCGCAGCCCTCTGAGCGCACATATCCATTGGCAGCTGAATCGAACGTAGATATTCGGCCGGTGTGTGACAGCATGTTGGCATTGGAAAATGCGATGAACTGATTGGGCTCAAATAGACAATTGACGCCGCCTGCAATTGCCTGGTCGCACATGCCTGTCGAAATGTTCCGGCAGGCCTGATCGATAGCGATCAGTGCCGATGAGCACGCGGTGTCGACGGGAAAACTTGGTCCCTTCAGATTGAGACGATGAGAAATCCGGTTGGCGGCTATGGAAAGGGCGCAACCGCTGCCGCCCCACAAGTCATCATTGCGATTGCGGTAACGCATAACGCCTGCAAAATCAGAAGTTGAAATACCGACAAAAACACCAGTAGTCGCTGAGGACATGGACAACAGTGTTTGGCTGGAATCCTGGATAGCTTCGTAAGCAACCTGAAGCAACAAACGCTGCTGAGGGTCAAGCCGCTGTGCTTCAGCTGGCGAAATATCGAAAAATTCGCAATCAAAGTCGAATACCCGGTTGATAAATCCGCCCCATTTTGAACGAGAAAATCCGGTTGCGTCTGGGATTGGACTGTAGAAGGCATCACCGTTCCAGCGATCCTTTGGAATTTCACCAATTGCGCATTTGCGATCGTTCAAAAACGCCCACAACGAATCCGGATCGTGAATGTCACCAGGGAAGCGGCAACCAAGCCCTACAACTGCAATTTCCATTTCAGCTTCCCAGCCAGGTACATGGCTGGTCCATTTTTCATCTTTTTGAGTTCACTCCAGCAGGTGCCTGCTGGAGTGAATGTTTAATGCATCATGTGGGGACAACGACAAGGAATATTGGCACCAAACACCCCCATTAAACAGTTGTTTAGTCCCTGTTTATCTTTCGATATATGCCATAAGCATATCCCCAACGTGCTAAAACGTTTGTGACGACACGGTT
>CAUZRD010000063.1:0-10933 GCA_963582255.1 Alphaproteobacteria bacterium
ACTGGCATCCGGCATGTGACCCTGCTCAAGACAGACAACCTTGATGCCTGCCTGTGCAAGATGCTTGGCCGCCACTGACCCCGACGGACCGGCGCCGATAATAAGAACATCGGCGACTTCATTTCTCCGTGCCTTCGTATTGGTTGATTTGTTGTCCATCACTGCAAGCTCCTCCATCTCATAATTTTTGGGGCGTCGGACGATAGACCGCCCCACGCTCGATCACCTTTTGCAACATCCCGTTTGTCACATATTCAGGCTCGGCGTCAGGGTTGCTATCCGGGCGGCTTTGCTGGCCCGGATATCCGATCAGCTCACGCACCTTAGGCGTCATGTAATAGCCTGCAGACGCCGCAAGACCGATCGCCGAAAGTGCGGCGGCATCAGTCGTGTTCAGATTGGCCGCAGCCTCTTGAGGAGGCTTGCCTTCGGCGGCATCCAGACCCCGCCAAATGTCATCCGCCAAATCGGGCCGCAAGGACAGGACATGATCCAGCATGTCTTTGTGGACGTCGACCTGGGTTGCGGCAGGCATGCCTTCCTCGGCGGGAATCAGGACATCGGCAATCCCAGCAAAAGTCGCCCGGCGTTGTTTAGTCATCGTGCTCATGCTGCCACCTTCTGCGTACTGCGGTTTTCAATAAGATTTTTGACGGCGCGCAGCGCGATAGCCGAAATCGTACCCGTGGGATTGAAGCCAGACGACGTAACAAAGACGCTGCCATCATAGATAAACAGATTCGGCACATCATGCGTTCGGCCATATTCGTTGACGACCGTGCGTTCGGGATCCGTGCCCATGCGCGCAGTGCCCATCAGGTGCCAGCCGCAATCACGCATCAATGGTGTCGCAGAGATATCCGTGGCCCCCGCCGCAACCATCGCTTCTTTAGCACGCTCAAGATGGAAGTCGATCATCTTTTTAGTGTTGTCCGAGTTCTTGTAGATTAACTTTGGTGCCGGAATACCGTCGCTGTCGCACAATGTCGGATCAAGAATGACTCGGTTTGCCTCGTCCGGCAGGTCTTCGGCGATAATTCCCCACTCAAAGGCACGGCCAAACACCTTTTTGGTATTTCGGTGCAAGTTAGCCCCCCAGGCTTCGTCCAGCGGCTTGCCGCCATATGCCGACCGCATTCCCAGCGGTCCGCCTGACGGCATGACCTGCCACTTTGCACCACGAACAAAGCCCCGCGACGCATCTGTCTCGTAAAACTCCATAGATTGGATTGTTTGGCCCGACGGTCCGAGCCAGCTTTCAAGCGGTTCATCAAAATATCCTGTCACGGCAGCATAAGGATGCATCATCAGGTTCTTGCCAACGAGGCCCGACGAGTTTGCCAGGCCATTCGGGTGACTACCCGATTCTGACAGCAACAACAGGCGCGGCGTGCCTATACCGTTGGCACAGACGATCACGATGCTGGCCTTCTGGTGCCGCTCGCGTCCATTCCGGTCTATATAGACGGCACCATTGGCCAAGCCTTCAGCGTCCAGTGTCACCTCTTTTACTCGAGCCCCGGTGATCAAGAAAGTTCCATTTTTCAACGAATCTGGCCAATGAGTATGGTCGAAAGACGCCTTGGCACCCTCCGGGCAGCCCGTCAGGCAGGTACCCCAACGTACACATTGGTTCCGTCCTCGATAAGGCTTCGATGGAATCGCATTCGGTGCGGGCCACCAGTGCCAGCCAAGTTTGTTCATGCCTTCGGCGGCCTGCATGCCAATCTTGCCAATAGGAAGAGGCGGGAGAGGCGCTGCCTTTCCAGCCGGATAAGCCGGATCGCCGTTCAAAGCCGAAACGCCCATTTCGATGTCCATTTGGTCATAGAATGGCTCTAGATCTTCGTAGGTGAAAGGCCAGTCATCTGCAACGCCGTCCATGGTTTTGACGCGAAAATCGGAAGGCATGAATCGCTGCCAATGGGCCGCATAGAGAATCGTGCTGCCACCCACTGCGCTATACATCAGCGGGTTCACATCCGATTCAGAAGTGTCTATAGGATAGTCGGTTGCCAAATCACGAACGTTTGGATTAGGGTGCCAGCGCTTTTGCGACATCAGCTCCCATTCTGGCTTGTTGCCCCAAAATTCGGAGGTGTCGACGTGACCACCTTGCTCAAGGCAAACCACGCTGAAGCCATTTTCCGAAAGATGCTTTGCAGCAATGGAACCGGAAGCCCCGGCGCCGATAATTAAAACATCAGCCACCTTGGGTGGTTTGTTTGCTTTGGTATTCATATAATTCTCCCTCAGAGCAGACGTCCATCACAGAATTTTTACTCTGCCCGACTCAGGGTATGGCACACAATTGCTGTCTAGACAATATTGTTGACACTTTTGGCGACACAATTATTTTGTCCAAAAAATCCTAATGCACCTAGCCCGGAGTAGAAGTGGAGTTAGCGCAAGATGAGGTTAAGTTCTGAGTCTTCGGTCCACGCGAATGCGCCATTCTCCTGTCGGATCAGTTCCGAGAAATGCCCAGGTACGATACGGTCTGCATTTTGCAGAATCCGATGAATGGAATTGGTGCCATTCTCGATAGTGTCGAAAGCATTATCGCAGCGTGCCATAATCGCCTCTTTGGCATACTTGATCGCATCCCCTGCGATAATGACGCGATCACGATCATTCGACACGAACTGAAGCGAGTAACACCCGGGAGTATGCCCCGGCGTTGGAAAGTAGCTAAGGCCGTGAAACAGCTCGCCTTCACCATCGATGATTTCCAGTGAACCGGACTGTAACTGCTCATGTATAAACCAAGGCATCAACATGTCGTCGGCATGTGGACTCTTTGCATAGCTCCATTCTGCCTGACTAACAAAAACCTTTGCATTAGTGAACAGATCAACATTGTGCGAATGGTCAAAATGAAGATGAGTCAGGAACACAAATTTGATATCAGCGGGTTTCAACCCCCTGTCTTTCAACGACTTGATTAGCCCGAGCCGCGAAATATAGCCGCCGGTATCGACAAGCATCAGGCCTTGATACAGCCTTAATAGGGTGACCGACGACATACCAAGAAAGTCGTTCTTTAGCCGCAGATTGTTGCCACGGACAATGACATCGTAATCAACCAGCATTGGGCATCAGCCTTTTCGCCTTAAAAATTTACGGCTCTTGCTGCCGTCCATCCACCATGCGCTCGCTTGTAGGCCTCAAGTGGTGCCTGCATATGCTGGAAGGACAACTCCAAAAACGCGTCCATGGCGCCGTCGCGCAGTAGGTCGACCATCTGCTCGTGTTCGGCCCGTGCAATGCTCAACAAGCTCGGGTCACCAATACCATAGCAGCGAACACCAAGCGATTCAGTCCAAACGCGATCTATGAGAGAAACCAAGAGATCGTTGCCGCTTTCCATCCAGACCCGGTGGTGAAAAGTAGTGTTGATCGTGCACACTTCCTGAAGCTCTTGTCGGTCGTACGCCGAGCAATACTGGTCGTGAATATATTGCAGTTCGGACAGGAAAGTCTCCGATGCGGGCATCTGGATCCTGCTAATAGCTTCCGCTTGAAGCAAACCACGTACATCGTAAATCTGCTCAACTTCATCGACGGAGAAGTCCCGCACCACCGCCCCCTTGTTTGGGCGACGGGTTACAATACCCATCCGCTCAAGCTCAACCATCGCCCCGCGCGCGGCGTGGCGCGACACACCAAACTGCTCCGTAAGATCTTCCTCGATCAAGCGCTCCCGCGGACGCATCCGACCAAAAATGATTTCTTGTTTCACGAAGTCGACAATCCCAGTAACGTCGTTGTTTTTCTTCACTTCAGTCATTGTAATTTGCCTGACCATCTGTACACCACTTTCATTGACATTATCTGCCTACCAGTACTCATTTTGCGGCACTGCCACATTACTTTAGTTCAAAAACCCACTTTTTACAACAATAATAGCAAAGAATCACCATTTTTCAAGCCTCTTTACCGCCTGTGTTAGCATTGTCAATGCGACATACCCACCGACGCAAAGCTTTTAACCTCAAACAGTCAAGACTATTTTAGTAGCACAACGTACGACTTAACAACAAAATTGTTGACAAAATTGTCGCCGTAGTGAATTGATCGTCTTTAAAGTGATGCATCATAGCGAATACAGAAAGTAAAGGGGAAAAAATGGTGGAGTTCATCCAAGTGAACGGGGTTTCGCTATGCGTTAAGCGTAGTGGATCGGACCGTGCGCCAACTGTCGTCCTTTCCAATAGCCTAGCTGCGGACATGTCGATCTGGGACGCTCAGGTGAGGGAGCTGGAACATAGTTTTCAGGTCGTCCGCATAGATACACGCGGACACGGAGGCTCTTCTGCGCAGGACGGTGACTATAAGTTAGAGACTCTCGCTGACGATGTACTAGCGGTGTTGGCTGCTTTCGATATAGAACGGGCGCATTTCATAGGACTTTCATTGGGTGGGATAATCGGTCAGGTTTTGGGCGCTCGCGAAGGCGACCGCTTCGACAGTCTGACACTTTGTGCCACATTTGCCGAGACGGACAAAGGGCTTTGGGCCGATCGCGCGGATGCGGTCAGGACCTCAGGCATTGCCCCAATCATCGATGGCACGATACAGCGCTGGTTTACACCGGGATTTAGCTCATCCTCGCCTAAAGTAATTGACGATGTGAGCAGGATGATCGCCGGCACCTCAGTGAATGGCTACGCCGGATGCGCCGCAGCGATCCGCGACATGGACCTGACCGGAGTACCCGAGAAAATCCGTGTTCCAACCCTCCTCATCGCAGGATCAGAGGACCCCTCTGCTACGCCCGAGGCGATGAAGCAACTGCAAAAACGAATTCCCGGCGCGCGCTATGCCGAGATTAACGATGCTGCGCATCTTTTCACGATTGAAAAACCGAACGAAGCAACTGCGCTGATTACTGATTTCCTGCAGGATGTTCAGTCTTCCGCCGAGCACGTCGCGGCAAACACAGATTACTAGGACCCAAACTAAAGGAACCACGATGCCCGTTGTCCAAGTCAACATTAAAGACGGCCAAACGCTTGATAAAAATGGGAAGTCGTCGAACGCATGACCGATGCTCTGGCCGACGTATGCGTTGCTGTAACCGAGCGCATACACATCATCATTAACTAAATCGAACAAGACAATTGGGGTCGAGGCAGACAGCTGTTGTCTGAAAGAAAATTAAAACCAAAGTTTAACTGACATGGCTACCTCTCACAAGTTGAAATCAACTTCGATTCTTGTTCAAACATCATTATCGTAGAGAAGATTTACAAAGTCGACAAGTTTGTTGACATGATTGTTGATAATAGGTATCGGTGGTTGAAATATAATGAAAACCAAAGCTAAGGAGGCTTACAGTGACAGATCGTCTTAAAGGCAAGCGGATCATCATTACTGGGGCAGTAAGCAATATTGGGAAAGAAGCCGTTCGCGAGTTCGTTGCCGAAGGTGCGCGCGTTGTAATCGGAGACCGCAATGCCGCAGGTGCCACAACTGCCGAGGAGTTTGGCGATTCCGTGAGTTTTATTCAAGTCGACGTGACTGACGAAAACAGCGTCCACAAACTGATTGAAAAGGGTGCTGAATGGTTGGGTGGACTGGACGTTCTGGTGCAGAACGCTGGCCTCCAGCACTCTGGCACAGTGACCGAGTTCGATGCCGAAAAATGGGATGCCCTATTTGCGGTCAATTCTCGCGCCCATTTCTTTGGTGCTAAATACGCGATCCCTCTATTGCGCAAAAACGGTGGCGGATCGATCATTAATACGTCTTCCCTTGCGGGCAAGCGCGGCGGACCGGGTATGACAGGATATTCGGCATCGAAGGGAGCCGTGATCGCATTCACAACAGCTCTGGCGATGGAACTGGCCGGCGACAATATCCGCGTCAATGCTATTTGTCCCGGCTGGGTCGACACGGCTTTCAACAACCCTGCTATCAATTTCATGGGAGGAACGGATGCGCAGTCCGCCGCTGTTGAATCAGTCGTGCCGATGAAACGTCAGGCACAATCCAACGAAATTGCACCTATGTTTGTGTACCTCGCATCGGACGAGTCTTCTTACATGACGGCGCAAGCCATCACGATCGACGGAGGCGTCTATAATTCCTGAACATCTGTTCATCACCGGTCACCGTCACTTTGGTGACGGGATCACTTTAACAATACTTGGAGGAAAAAAATGACAATAACTTCGAAAATGGTTCAAGACGGCCTCGCAGCTGGCCTGAAGAAAGCAGGCGAGATCAGCTCGCCATCGAGCGTTGCAATTATCGACGCAGGTCGTAACCTGCTGGGCTTTGTCCGCATGGAAGCCGCGCTGCTTGCTAGTATCGAGATCTCACAGAACAAGGCATATACATCGCGGTCGATGAACATGAAGACAGGTGACATCATGGAACTGGTCCAGCCCGGTGGGCCACTCTACGGCGTGGAGCATTCGCATGCCCGGCCCTTTATCACTTTCGCGGGAGGCGTGCCTATCACTAAAGACGGCGAAGTTATCGGTGCTGTTGGTGTCGCCGGGGGCATGCCCCCGGATGACGAAGCTATCGCGCAGGCTGTCGCAGATTCAATCACAGGTTGATAAGAACAATTTAGGGGCCCCTGAGGGGGCCTTTTGCTATCTCGCAATTCAGCTAAGACATTTTACACTCCGGACTAACGCCGGCGTGGAGCTTACGTACGTTTACAAGCATGAGTATTACAGTGCAGTGGCCATCCCAACAATCCCACCGCCAATCACTACAAGATCGTAAATCATACAGCAATCCGATTGCTAGGATCTGCTCCCAGGGTCGCTGCAAGCAAGCTGTCGTGGGTAAATTCCGACCGCAGTGCCTCAACGGAAACACGGCCGTTGTGAATAACGATGATACGGTCACACAGTGACAAAAGCTCCTTGAAGGACGTCGAAATTAGTATAATCGACGCACCGTCCTTGGCCATCTCTAGCATGATCTCGTAAATCTGCCGAATCGCGCCAACATCTACTCCGGTCGTGGGTTCGGAGAAGATATAGATCTTTTGGCGCCGTTTCAGCCATTTACCGATCACAGCCTTTTGCTGATTGCCGCCTGAAAAAAAGCGCATACTGGTGTCTGGCAAAGCCGGATAAAGCGAGAGGGCGTCAATCACCTCGCGCCCATGGGCCAATGTTGCCCGGTTCGGGACATAACCCGCAATCGCCAGCTTATCAAGCATCGGCAGAGATACATTTTCCGCCAGCGAAAGATTGGGGAAAAGGGCATGTTTGCGGCGATCCTCCGGGATCAGGGCAATACCAGCCTCTAGCGCATCGGAGGGGGTATTTATCGTCACCGGTTTCCCGCTGATGTCGATTTTTCCCTCATAATTGCCGAGGCCGTTCAACGCCTTTTCAATCTGCTCCATACCACCACCAACAGGCCCAGTAATGCCAAGAATCTCACCTTGATACAGATCTATATCCATCGGCTCAAGCTTGGCTGTCGACAATCCTTTGACCTGCAACGCAAGCTCAGGTCGCGTATGGCCGGGATTGCTGATTTCAAGATCGCTGGAAGAGCGATTGACCATCAGCTGAGTAACCAAAGCCTCATCGATCTCATCCCGCAACAGGGTCTGCACCACCTTGCCATCGCGCAGGATTGTCGCACGATCACAAAGTCGTTTCACCTCAGCCAACCGGTGCGAGATATAGACGATAGCCAGGCCCTCTTCCTTGAACTTACGGATCAATTCAAACAGCAGTTCGCTCTCCGGCCCGGACAACCGAGCTGTCGGCTCATCCAGAATGATAAGTTTGAATTTACGATGAAACAGCGTGGCAAGCGTCAGCATCTGCATCTGCGCGGCCGAAAGTGATGATGCCTTGGCGGCAGGGTCGATGGTCAGACCAATCCTTTTCAGGATTTCTGCTGCCTTCTTCTCTAGCTTACGCCGGTTGATCCAGCGGCCTTCCTCACCCAGCAACAGGTTCTCTGCCACCGACATATTCCAGGCAAGCTCGGCGTCCTGATAGACTGCGCCAAGACCCACATCATTTGCCTCTTTGGGAGAATGACCGTGGAACGCGACACCGTCGATAAGAATCTCGCCTTTGCTAGCGGTATATACGGAGGTCAGAATTTTGATCAGTGTTGATTTCCCAGCTCCGTTTTCACCCAAGAGCGCATGAATCTCGCCACGGTCAAAAGACATATCAATTCCCTTGAGCACTTCGACCCCTGAGAAGTCTTTGTGTAGGTCGCGTATCTCGACAAATGGTTTCTCTTTCATTGCCGAGCCCTCAGATAAATTTCAGATGAAGTTCTTCGCGGTTGAGGAACGAATTCGCCCCCACAGCAGCCAGCAGAACGAAGCCGTTGAATAGCTTGCGGGCAGAACTATCGATGCCGAACTGTGTCATGCCGTTCGACACCAGATAAAGAAAGAAGACCCCCAGCAATGTACCAAGAATATGCGGCTTCCCCTTGCCTAGGATTGTCGCCCCCAGGAACACCGCCGCAAATGCCTCAAGCAGGTACCCTGCCCCTCCGGTCGGCTGGGCTGAAGACGAGGTCGACGCCAAAAAGACACCGGCCAACCCGCAAAAAACCCCGCAAATCATGAAGCTGACGATCACCCAACGATAGACGGGAATGCCAGAGTAATAGGCAGCAAGCGGATTGTCACCGACGGCAGAGATGTAGTGACCGGTGCGAAGCTTGTTAAAGATAACAAAGCCAATAGCAAAGAACAGGACGAGAAATATCGGCTTTACCGCAATCATTCCCAGTCTACCCTGCCCGAGCCAGCGAAAAAAGGTCTCGTCGTAATTGACCGCAATCTGATAGCCCCCGGTGAGGTATTGATTCAATCCCTCCAGCAGGAACATGGCACCAATGGTCGCAACAATTCCGGAAATGCGCATATAGGTGACAAGAAAGCCGTTCACTAGGCCGATCCCAGCGGACACCAACAAGGCGACCAAAATAGCAATCGGCGCCCCCGTGACCGGAATACACATCGCGCAAACAATAGATGCAGTCGTGACGATGATCCCTATCGACAGATCAAAGCTGCCAGCCGCCACAACATAGGTCAGGCCCATAGACAGCATAGCCGAGGTAAACATCGAAAAAACAACATTGTTAATATTCGAAACTTTCATGAAGTACGGTGAGGCGAAGGAAAATCCAATAATCACGACAATCATGACGAGAATGGTGCCCCAAACACGCAGAAAGCGGAGTGCAGGGTGCGAGTTGTCTTTGCCTGCATCTTCGGATCGAGAGGGAGTGTTTGTGGATGCGCTGTTCATGATCACTGTCCAATATGTGTTTGGTCTCGAGACTCTGGCGAGATTCGTTTTATGGGGGAAGCTAAACTTATCATCACTCAGGTCGCAAAAATGTCAACTATAATATCGACATTCGGACGCGCCGACTGTCAGCCTGCGCGTCGTCATAGTTTGTTGCTAGATCAACCGCCGAAGTTTTTGAGATAAGCGATCGCGGCTGAGTCCATGGCTTTCACCTCATCCAGCGCCGCAGCAGCTTCAGATTGCACGATGCCAGTGATTGGCGCTTGATAGACTACGTTCGGAACATTCTCACCACGGCCCAATGCAAGAGCGAGTTCACCGACTTTCGCACCCATCGTGTGATATTGGCAGTCCGTCGAATATGTGATCGGGATGTTTCCAGACGACATTTCACCCAGCAATTGGTCGGAGAAGTAGTGGTTGAACAGCTTCACGTCCGTCCGACCGGCCTGCACCAACGCCTGGCCAGCACCAATGGTCAGCGGCCACCACCAGGATATCATTGCCGACAGCGAGCCTGGTTCGGGGCGCGACTGCAGCAAGGCCAGCATATTCTCGCGACCTTTCGAGATCTGGTCATCAGTCGAAACAGAACCAGAAATGAACTCCAGCATTTCCATGCGCGGCTCAAACGACGTCATCAAAGACAGCATGTCCACTTCCATGTCGAACGGCGTATAAAAACCGCGCGACTCGGCGGTCTGTGCGATGGTACCACTGCGGCCAAGCGAGTTGTGCACGCGGTAGCCCATTTTCATGCCAGTGCCCCAGGTATCTTCAATAACAGCAGGCGAATCTTTCGCCTTCACCGCAAAGCCAACCGTCTTGATGCCGCGCTTGTGCGCTTCGTCAATGATGAAGGCGGTTTCCGATTCAACCGAATAGATTCCGACCACTAGAACGTCTATGTCACGATCCAGAAGGGCAAGCGCAGAGCTTTGCTCGGACTGCTTTGAAGGCTCGCCTCGCACTGTCACCAACTCGCCACCACCCTCAGTCACAACCTTTGCAATTTGCCAGCAACCCCGGCGCCATGGTTGGTTGAATGGGCCATAGTTCAGCCCCACGCCAACACGCACTTTAGCACCTGCCGCACGAACGATCGATGGCTTAAAGAGGGTCGCTGCGGACAGTGTCGCTGCCCCCGCACCCATTCCTCCCAGTATGTCGCGACGCGACATCTTGGATACATTTGCCATATTTTCTAAAATCTTACTCTTTAAATGATATTCCATTTGTTCATTTCCTCCCAATATAGTTTCAAAGCTCGGACCCAGGGCCCTCACCCTCACAAACTCAATCGTTACCTATTATCGACAATCATGTCAACAAACTTGTCGACTTTGTAAATTTACTCTATAATATTGGTAATTCAATAAAAATCGAAGTTGATTCCAACCTGTGAGAGGGAGCCATGCCAGCCAGCACCAAAACCGTGCACCAGGTCGAAAAGCTAAAAGGTCTTAACGAAAAACAGACGCCAGAGAACATCTTTCACGCCCTTTGGATGGAGATTTCTTGCGGGATTCTTAATCCACGGGAGCGGCTGATCGAACACGAACTATGCGAGCGATTCGAGACATCGAACCACACTGTCCGGCAGGCGTTCGAGTTGCTCGATCGCGCTGGCCTGATCGTTCGCCGTCCCAACCGCGGCGTGGAGA
>CAUZRD010000064.1:0-10726 GCA_963582255.1 Alphaproteobacteria bacterium
CGTGTGCGTACCCAGGGTGAAGCTGCTCTCGCACGCCGAAAGGCCGAAACAGAGATCGAACGCGCGCATACTGAAGCCAACATATCACAATCAATCGAAACCACGCCCGATGGCCGTATCATTGCTGAAATCTCCTATGGTGGTGATACGGCAACATCAAGCTACGGCACGCCGCTTGATCGCAGATTCTCATTTGCAACCTATGTGGTTGGCCCCTCCAATATGCTAGCTCACGCTGCAGCGCTTCGCGTCACGTCATCCCAGCCTGGGGAACCCATCGAATTCAATCCACTCTACATTCACGGCCCCGTTGGCACCGGAAAAACCCACCTGATGAACGCCATCGCGTGGGAAATTCGCCGCCGCACTCCAGGCCGCAAGGTCCTGTTTCTATCGGCTATTCGCTTCATGAGTTCGTTTATCGAAGCTCTAAAGGCCAAAGACACAATCACGTTCAAGAAGCTTTTTGCCGATATAGATGTTCTCCTGATCGACGATATGCAATTTCTCCAGGGCAAGGTGGTACAGCAGGAGTTCTGCCATATATTCAATGCTCTGGAACACTCTACCCATCAGATCGTAATTGCCGGCGACCAACCCCCAGCACGACTTGAAGTCCTTGATGATCGAATGCGCTCAAGATTATCCGGCGGATTAGTCGCTCAAATTACACCCTCGGATCTTGACCTTCGTCGCGGTATTCTTGACAAGCGTATCTCGCAAATGTCGGGTGCGCAGTCGAAAGTTGACATTCCAAGCTCGGTTCTAGATTTCATTGCCCGGCGCATCCAAAGCTCAGGTCGCGAAGTCGAAGGCGCGCTCAATCGTATTGTAGCCGCCCATAGCGTTAACAAATTACCTATCACAGTTGAGCAGGCCGCAGTATCGATTGCGGATCTTATCAGCGAATCACACACTCGCCCAATAATGATCGAGGATATTTTGCGCGCGGTAAGTGGGCATTTTAACGTAACTCGCCAAGATCTGTTGTCTGCACGCCGCCACAAAAGTGTGGTTTTTCCACGCCAGATCGGCATGTATCTTGCCAAAACCTTGACCACCAGATCACTGCCTGAAATCGGCAGAAAGTTTGGCGGACGCGATCACACCACGGTACTCCATGCGGTACGCAAGATCGAAAATCTACTCGGCAAGGATGATACAGTACGCCAATCTATCGATACGCTCTCAATTCTTCTGCGAGAATAGAAGACTTACTGTTCATCTACCTACTGGAACAGCCGGGCACCTCTGCTATAGTACGTAGTCCCTGACCGGAGAAATTCGGATTATTCTGGGGTTTATGATCGCACTGCGAGGGACATGCATGAAAGTCGTTATTGAGCGAAATCTGTTGTTGCGTGCGCTTAGTCACGTGCAAAGCGTGGTTGAGCGGCGCAATACAATTCAGATTTTATCAAACGTATTAATCGAGGCTGATAGTGGCCGCTTGCGCCTAACAGCCACTGATCTCGACATTGAAGTTGTCGAGTCTGTGTCCGCCGACATTGAAAGCTCCGGTGGCACCACAACACAGGCCCATCTCCTATATGACATCGTACGCAAGCTGCCCGATGGCGCCCAGATTGAGCTGGCAACAGACGGCTCAAATGGCCCTCTCTCTCTGCAAGCCGGCCGGTCCAAGTTTTCATTGCAAACACTTCCGCGCGATGATTTCCCTGCGCTGAGCGGCGGAGAGCCATCGCATCAGTTCAAACTTCCAGCAAAAGAGCTGAAGCGTCTTGTAGAGCGAACCCGCTTTGCCATCTCAACCGAAGAGACACGTTATTACCTGAACGGAATTTATCTCCATCAAGCAAATTCCGCGATCAATGCGAGCTCAATGTTGCGCGCAGTCGCAACGGACGGACATCGCCTAGCTCAAGCCGAATTTACCCTACCCAATGGGGCCGACGGCATGCCGGGCGTGATCGTACCTCGCAAATGCGTTGGTGAGTTAGCCCGACTAATCGACGAAGATGACGGTGACATTGGCATTGATCTTTCATCATCAAAAGTCATATTCGAGCTTGGCTCACTTCGTCTGACAGCCAAACTCATCGATGGAACATTTCCTGACTATGAACGGGTTATCCCCCACCAGAACAATAAGGAATTGACGGTCGAGAAATCAGTTTTTAAGAATGCCGTCGATCGGGTCTCCACTATGTCAAGCGACAAAAGCCGGGCCATCAAACTATCGATAGACGGTAAAACGCTCACATTATCGGTCAACAGCCCTGATGCCGGCACCGCAACTGAGGAAATCGTGGTTGTATATAAAGCAGATCCGCTGCAGATAGGATTTAACCCACGATATCTGCTCGATATAACCTCTCAGCTGGAAAGCGATGAGGCCCATTTTATGCTGTCCGATGCTGACTCACCGATTATAATTCGAGATTCCAAAGATACCGCTGCGCTCTATGTCTTAATGCCAATGCGAGTGTAGAACGCTACGCGGAAAATCATACAATAGATCAAAAATTACCAACTTAATCCGTTAGCCTGCATTGGATGTCAGGCGCGAAGCTAGTTACGCTAAGCACAAAACATGTTTATATTTAACCGCCTGTATCTAAGTTACACCTTAACGTAGATGCACCAGCTTTGAAACACACTCACAACCGAGCAGGTGATGTCACCTGCCTGATATAAAACTAAACTATAACAGCAAGGAATCTGGCTCGGGGCATCAGCTTCCCCCCGAATTAGCTCAATACTTGGCAAATCACCCAATAACTGTATCTTGCAGCAACTCCCTTAGCTCCCTATATAGCGAGCGAACACGAAATTTGTGACATCCAGAAGGGGGCCGACGCAATGTGCGCATCCTGGATGCTTCATCAAAGACCTAAAAGGCCCGCCGAAAGGGAAAGGATCTAATTGTGTCGAAAGTTATAGGAATTGACCTTGGTACGACAAATTCCTGTGTTGCTGTCATGGATGGCAAGGAACCTAAGGTCATTGAGAATGCGGAAGGCGCGCGAACAACTCCATCAATGGTCGCGTTTTCTGACGATTCGAATCGTCTTGTCGGCCTTCCAGCAAAGCGCCAAGCGGTAACCAATCCGGAAAACACACTCTTCGCGGTCAAGCGGCTTATGGGCCGACGTTATAATGATCCGTTGGTAGAAAAAGACAAAGCTCTCGTCTCCTATAATATTGTCAAAGCCGACAATGGCGATGCCTGGGTTGAAGCTCATGGCACAAAATATTCTCCCTCTCAGATCGCTGCTTTCGTGCTTCAGAAAATGAAGGAAACGGCCGAATCCTTTCTTGGTGAAGCTGTTACCGAGGCAGTAATCACCGTTCCTGCATATTTCAATGATGCGCAACGCCAGGCAACCAAAGACGCCGGTAAGATCGCCGGTCTTGATGTCCTACGAATTATCAATGAGCCAACAGCGGCCGCGCTGGCCTACGGCATGGACCGCAAGGATGGTCAGACCATCGCTGTCTATGATCTTGGTGGTGGAACATTCGATATCTCAATACTGGAAATTGGTGATGGCGTTTTTGAAGTCAAATCAACTAATGGTGACACATTTCTCGGCGGCGAAGATTTTGACATGCGCCTGGTCGACTATTTGGCAAATGAATTTAAGAAAGACCAGGGCATCGATTTACGCTCAGATCGCCTTGCCTTGCAAAGGCTGAAGGTAGCAGCGGAAGAAGCAAAAATCGAACTCTCTTCCACGCTGCAGACAGAAATCAACTTGCCATTCATCACCGCTGATCAGGCTGGCCCCAAACATCTCAATATCAAGCTGACGCGCGCCAAGTTTGAAAACTTGGTCGAAGACCTAGTTCAGCGCACCATGTCCCCTTGCCAGCAAGCTATCAAGGATGCTGGCCTCAAACCGGGTGATATTGATGAAGTAGTCTTGGTCGGTGGCATGACACGAATGCCGAAGGTACAAGAGTTGGTGAACACTTTTTTTGGCAAAGAGCCTCATCGCGGTGTCAATCCAGATGAAGTGGTGGCAATGGGTGCTGCCATTCAGGCTGGCGTCCTCCAGGGTGACGTTAAAGATGTCTTGTTGCTTGATGTCACTCCGCTCTCACTTGGCATCGAGACACTGGGCGGAGTGTTCACCCGGCTGATCGACCGCAATACTACTATCCCAACAAAAAAGAGCCAGACCTTCTCTACAGCCGAAGACAATCAGTCAGCGGTTACCATTCGGGTTGCCCAAGGGGAGCGCGAAATGGCCTCGGACAACAAGATGCTAGGTCAGTTCGATCTGGTCGGCCTTCCCCCCGCTCCACGTGGTATTCCACAAGTCGAAGTAACATTCGATATAGATGCCAATGGAATTGTAAATGTGTCCGCTCAGGACAAGGCAACCGGGAAAGAACAATCGATCCGAATTCAGGCCTCCGGTGGACTATCTGATGATGACATCGATAAGATGGTTCAAGAAGCCGAGATCCATGCCGACGAAGATAAGCAGCGCCGCTCAATCGTCGAAGCCCGCAACGGAGCCGAAGCGCTAGTGCATTCAACTCAGAAGACCTTGGAAGAAGTCGGCGATAAAGTTTCTGAAGCAGACCGCAGTGTCGTCGAACAAGCTATGGAAGACCTTAATTCAGCACTCGAGGGTGAGGATGCCGAAGACATCCAGAAGAAGTCTGAAGCACTTGCGCAAGCATCGATGAAACTGGGTGAGGCACTCTACCAGAATCAGCCTGGTGATGACGACGCAAATGAACCCGGCAACCAAGCCGATGGCAATGAAGACGTCGTCGATGCTGACTTTGAGGAAATTAACGACGATGAGAACGATAAGGACGATGAGGACGACCAAAAGAAAGCCAGTTAACGTGATCAATTTAATCGATGGGCTCCGAAAACAACTGGTGTCCTGACAGGTAACATAATTGAAAATAGACATGGCTTACAAAGATTGGATCTGGGTACTGATGGGTACAAAATTATCTACCTCTTGCACCAGTTTCAGACATAAATAACAGTAATGGAAAAACGTGATTACTACGAAGTATTGGGAATCAATCGTGACTGCGATGAGAAAGACCTTAAGTCCTCTTTCCGCAAGCTGGCGATGCAACACCATCCTGATCGCAACAAAGGCGACAAAGAATCCGAAGCTAAGTTCAAGGAAGCTGCCGAAGCCTATGAGCGTCTAAAAGATCCGCAAACGCGCTCCGCCTACGATAGATTTGGCCACGCCGCTTTTGAGAGTGGCGGTGGATTTGACGGAAATGTTAACTCATCTTTCTCCGATATTTTTGATGAATTCTTTGGCGATCGCATGGGTGGTGGTAACCGGCAACAGCGCGGCGATGCCGGCCGCGGATCAGATCTACGCTACAATATGGAAATAACACTAGAGGATGCTTATCGTGGCAAGACCGATGAGATCACCGTCGGCATGGGCATCGCCTGCACTGGTTGCACCGGAACCGGTGCAACTCCTGGTAGCAAACCTAGTCCCTGCAGATCATGCGGAGGTGCGGGAAAGGTGCGCGCTAGCCAAGGCTTTTTCACTATTGAGCGCACTTGCGCTGCCTGCCAAGGACGCGGCCAAGTAATTAATGATCCATGCAAGACCTGCTCCGGACAGGGCCGTATTACAAAAGAACGCGTACTCGCAGTCGATATCCCAGCCGGTGTTGAGGATGGAACCCGCATCCGCCTGTCGGGCGAAGGCGAGGCAGGTTTGCGCAGCGGACCACCGGGCGATCTATATATCTTCCTATCGTTGGCCCCCCACGAAGTATTTCAGCGCGACGGTGCTGATATTTTCTGTCGCATCCCAATATCCGTCACTAAAGCCGCACTTGGAGGTCAAGTAGAAGTCCCAACGGTCGATGGCGGGCGCACGCGCGTCACCATCCCAGATGGGGCACAAAACGGTCGCCAATTCCGTCTGCGTAGCAAAGGCATGCCAGTTCTAAGACAAGGCCGGTTCGGCGATATGTATCTTCAGGTAACTGTTGAAACACCTGTCAATCTTACAAAGCGCCAGCGTGAACTCCTTAACGAATTTGAACAGAATTCAAACGAAAACACCAATCCTGAAAGCCATGGATTTTTTTCCAAAGTCAAGGATTTCTGGGACAGGTTAGGCGACTGAGGGCACATAATCTTTCCTGTCCTGACATATGCTGAGTAAAGGGACATCGACTGAAACATCCCAAAGCTACCCGCTCATATTTTGTAATCTCATCATCGACGCTTGCAAATAAGCATCTGATGGCGTCAATTTCCACCTGTGATTAAACCACTTTAGGCATAGATACCTCCAATCAATAAACGAGGAACAATAATGGTGGGAGATATGAGACTGGCCGTTGTCGGCGCTGCAGGGCGCATGGGCTGTGAGCTTGTTCGTGCAATTGATAATATAAAAGGCGTTGTACTGGCCGGTGCGACCGAGATGCCGGGATCGCCGCATCTGGGTGCCGATGCATCACAGCTCGCTGGACTTACCCCCTCGGGAATTCAGATTGGCGACGATCCGATCAAGGTATTAAGTAAAGTCGACGGTGTGATAGACTTCACCTCTCCCGGGGCAACAACACAACATGCAGCGCTTGCCGCCCAGGCACGTATCGTTCACGTGATCGGAACTACCGGGCTTGAAAAAAATGACGAGGAAAAAATAGCTGCCGCCGCGCGCCATGCAACCATCGTTAAAGCAGGAAATATGAGCCTTGGCATTAACCTGTTAACCGCGCTTGTACGCAAAGTTGCAGCCGCGCTTGATAATGACTTCGATATCGAAATTATAGAAATGCATCATCGTCATAAGGTTGATGCACCTTCAGGTACAGCACTCATGCTCGGTAGAGCAGCAGCCGAGGGACGGGGCATCGAATTCGAACAAAGCGCCATCCTCTCACGTGAGGGCATAACCGGTGTACGAAGACGCGGTGACATCGGCTTTGCAACACTACGTGGCGGCATGGTGGTTGGTGAGCATCAAACTATTTTTGCTGCTGACGGCGAGCGAATAGTTTTGTCTCACACCGCCTCAGATCGAGGAATTTTCGCGACTGGCGCCATCAAGGCTGCGCTTTGGGCAAACGGACGTGAACCTGGGCTTTACTCCATGCTCGATGTCCTCGGAATCGAATAGATATGCGCGGCAGGACAATCTGATACGCCAGATCGGAAAATGAAGGAAGGTAGAAAATGGGCAACCAACTGGTTTTGGTGAGACATGGTCAAAGTGAGTGGAACAAGCTCAATCTATTCACTGGTTGGCATGATGTTGCTCTCACAAATGAGGGGATTAAAGAAGCCAAAGCTGGTGGGCGTGCTCTTGAGGACGAAGGAATAAAGTTCGATGCGGCCTATACAAGTGCTTTGAAGCGCGCACAGGACACGCTCACTATTATTCTCAAAGAACTCGGACAAGTAGAACTACCATTTACCAAAGACCCGGCGCTCAACGAACGTGACTATGGCGAGTTGACAGGGCTCAACAAAGACGATGCACGGATACGCTGGGGCAATGAGCAGGTACATATCTGGCGCCGCTCATTTGATGTCTCCCCACCAGGCGGAGAGAGTTTAAAAGATACCACTGCACGAACCCTGCCCTATTATCGCACTCAAATCCTGCCCGATGTGCTAGCAGGAAAGGTGACTATTATCGTCGCGCACGGAAATTCACTTCGGTCAATCGTGATGGAAATCGAACAACTCTCCGGTGATGAAATCGTCCAGCGAGAATTGGTTACCGGTGTTCCAATAATCTACGAGATCGATGCCATGGGCAGGCCACTTTCTAAACGCGATCTTACCACCTGACGAACCCTATCCGAGGTTTAGTTAGTCTCAACTATCAAGGCTGGCCGTCTCCCAGCCAATAATCGCCTGTTTTCGTGCAAGCCTCCAATGGTAGCCACCAAGTTCGCCTGATTTGCGCAAGACTCTGTGGCACGGCACTACGAACGATAACGGGTTGCGGCCAACTGCAGAACCTACTGCGCGCACAGCCTTTGGCTTGCCAATATATCGCGCTATATCTGAATAGCTAGTGGCAAAACCTTTGGGAATACGCAGCAGGGCTTGCCATACTGACACGTCAAAATTGGTTCCAATTAGAACGATGTTGATGGTCTGACGCGGTGTACCCCGCGCAACAAATATTCTCTCTACATAAACTTTGGTTCGGCATGGATCTTCAATAAAGCATGCATTTGGCCACCGCCGCTTCATGTCATCAAGGACGCTCGACTTATTCGTAACACCATCTGCGAATGCAAGACCGACAAGACCGCGATCTATTGACAACGCCAAGCACATGCCGAACGGAGATACGTGAAATCCATACGTCATCTCGAAGCCAACTTCTTTTGAATTAGCGTCATTCGGCAACATTTTCACGAACGATACAAACAGATCATGCGGCCAACCCGGACCTGGAAGTCCTACCTCACAAGCCGCATCCAGAACACTAGCTCTTGAGCGCAGGAGATGGCGGGCATGATCCATTGTGAGCGAATGGAGAAATGATTTAAGATTGGTGCCCGCCCAGCGGGAGAAGAGATGGTGAAGATAACACGGGCTTAAGCCAACATAAATGGCGATTTCTTCCAAGGTTGGCTGGAAGGATGAATGGGTGCCAATACAGTCAATCACTCGAGCCACCATTTCATAGTCGCTAGAACCGAGAGCAATATCACTTTCTGTCTCTGATGCCGCACCATCTGCACCACTCATCGCAATCATCCCGTTCTGCAAGAGAATTTTTTCCACATAATCATAATAACATTCGCTCCTGCAAAAAATGATTGGCAACAGAAAAAAATACGAAACGAGCACTCGGCGACACCAATAATTTCACACGAGCGCAATCAAATCTGACCACTTAGACGAGGATCAAGGATAGAGCGCGCGTGCAAGAGCTAGCGCACCTACGAACTCATTTTTGCCTAGGCAGAGTAACCCGAGTAATGGAAAATCTTCTATACGAGACCAGCTCCAACTTGCACGCATCGATCTTTATCCTTCATCGATTCAACCCGCATTCAACAGGGAGCGAGAGCATCGTTGCTTCACTCACCTAGATGCAGGCGCGCAAACTCAAGCAGTCTGACTTACAGATCGATAGTTTCGTAAGACAGGTCACCATCACAATTTACTAGGAATGCGAGATGGGTAAGCATCTCATCAAGCCCAGAAAGAAGAGGGCTAGCCAGGAAGTCATTGCTATAAACACACTACCAATCGTAAAATTGATTAGTTATTTACGCCGGCAAAAATGATAATTCCCGTCAGTAAGATGTTGGATTTGACCATAACGCGGCATAAAAGTACGCCAGATTAAACTTGGGAGCGCTCCGGCGAATACAAATATGCCAAGTTTCAAGTGGTGGGAAAAGTGGCGTATATGAAAGTTAGTGATATTACTGGGTTATTTTCAACTCTTGAAAAGGCTAACCCTGAGCCAAAAACCGAGCTTAATTATACCAGCTCCTATACACTTTTAGTCGCAGTTGTGCTGTCTGCTCAAGCAACCGATATTGGCGTCAATAAAGCAACTGGCGCGCTATTTGCAGTAGCAGATACGCCAGAAAAAATGCTTACCCTAGGCGAAGAAACTATCATCCAACATATCAAGACGATCGGTCTATTCCGTAATAAGGCAAAGAATGTCATTGCCTTGTCAAAAGCCCTCATCGAGAACCACGGGGGTAAAGTGCCCGACAATCTCGAGGCTCTCGAGAGTCTTGCCGGCGTTGGACGTAAAACTGCCAATGTGGTGCTGAATATTGCCTTTGGCGAACCAACCATCGCGGTTGATACGCATATTTTTCGTGTAAGCAATCGGACAGGCCTTGCCCGTGGGAAAAACCCTCTTACGGTTGGGTTAAAACTGGAGCAAGTAGTGCCAGAGAAATTTCGTCTACACGCCCATCATTGGCTCATTCTTCATGGACGCTATATCTGCAAGGCGCGCAAACCCAATTGCTGGCTCTGTTCCGTATCAGATTATTGTGCATTTAAGGACAAAACGCTACCTCCTGGGTGAACAGCACCATTATCGCGGCGCGCCTCCAATCCCACGTGGAAATTCAGCAGCTACAATTTCCTCCAGAAAAATACCTTCGAGAATTATCGTGATCGGTACAATCAAAAAACTCATACCTGCGATGATACTCAAAAATGCAAGTAGCATGGCCAGCGTTTCAAGTTCTAGCAAAGAAAATGTCAGCATCAATCTCAACCACTCAAACATGATGCAGAGAACAACTGTTCTAGATTTTTAGAAAATGCGATTAAAATGGGTGCTCCTGATCTGTATCATGTATGAAATGCGGCCCCATGCCTGCCAATATTAAATGCATTGTATAACACCTCTTCATCCCTATACTGCGGCCATCCATAGCAGGGAGAGATTATTATAATGCCGTCACAAGTTGATGCACAGCTCGACGCACTGTGCATCGGAAACGCAATCGTTGATGTGATAGCTCAAACCGAAGATTCCTTTCTCAAGGATGAGAATCTTATTAAGGGATCGATGCGGCTGATCGATGAAACTGAGGCCGTACGGCTCTATTCGGCAATGGGGACAACTGTTGAGATATCTGGCGGCTGCGCTGGCAACACAGCGACTGGGATAGCCAGCCTGGGTGCAAAATCTGGCTTTGTTGGCAAGGTGGCGGCCGATTCTCTTGGTGCAGCCTTTCGCCATGACATCACCGCGGCAGGAGTTGATTTTAAGACCAACGAACTAAAGGGCGG
>CAUZRD010000065.1:0-10567 GCA_963582255.1 Alphaproteobacteria bacterium
TGATTCATCATAACAACTCAAGACAACAACGCCGGTGTCCGTATGATAGCGTGGAGGAAAACTCCGTCTTAGGAAAAGTTTTCCATCAAAGATTGCCTTTAACCGGCGTTTAGTAGCGGATATTTTACCGCAGAGCCTACTTTGTATAATGGATTTTTTTTGAATTAATTTTCTCTGAACCGTGGTGGCTTCCTGTACGCCACCTCTTTTTCATCACAGCAGAACGGTCACAATGAAGACCATTCATACTGAGAACGGACAGACTTAAAATTCTGACAACCAACATTCCGACCTCACACCACAAGGAGCAGCTATTTGGAGAACAACCGCTTTTATTGAGCTTGCCTTACCATGTGGTCGGAGGATTTAAAAAATTGAGATCATCCAATGTAAGGCCGCATTCAATGACAACCAGATAGAGCGCGCCAAAGCATAACGCCGCAATAATTGCCGCGATTAGTCCCTTGCGAAACATCAATGGCTGAGACGGTGCACTTGGCGCTTGGCCTACTTCAAGTTCGCCCGTTTCCTGCAATGTGCGAACGCCAAACGGTAGCGTAGCGATAAATGCCAGCCACCATAAAATGAAATAGATAAAAAATGCACTCAGCCAGTTCATTGAGCGCTTCCTTCAATCGCCATTAAAATATTTAGAATCCGCGACTTGCAAAGTCTAAGCTTCCTCAAGTTCAACCAGTGTGCCAAAATTATCTTTGGGGTGTAGAAATACCACTGGCTTTCCATGGGCTCCAACAGATGGGGTGCTTCCGTCAAGGATACGCATCCCAACCTTTTGTAGCTGTGCTATTGCCTCATGCATATCGCTAACTTCATAGCATATATGATGGATGCCCCCCGATATATTCCGCTCCAGAAAAGGGCCGATTGGCGAAGCCTCTCCAAGAGGCTCCATCAATTCGACTTTTGTATCCTCGAATTCGACAAAAACTAGTGTGACACCCTGTTCGGGTAATTCAACTCGATCTGAGACCTTTGCGCCGAAGGTTGTGCGATAAAGCGTCACAGCTACATCTAGATCTGGTACGGCAATCGCCACGTGGTTAAGTTTTCTAATCACTTAACACGTCCAAATGGATAATAATTTGAAGCCGTACCCGCCGCTCATATCTGTGTCACCGACACACGTACGTCAGTACGTTTTCCCCATGTGCTATGAAGCTCAGAGCGAACCGCGCGGCGCACCATCTCACCCAGATAATCAGGATCACGCCGGCGCGGTGCCGGCAGGCGATCAATCGTAGCGTCAATGGTTCTCTCAACAAGAGCCTCTATCTTTATCCCGCGCGTGTCAGTCTGCGGAATACCAATTAGCTCAAAATCAGGATCAACCAAAACATTCCCACGCCCATCGATAGCAATAGCAATGAAGACCGCGCCCGAGAGCGATAACTTGCGCCGTTCGCGGATAGCTGGATCATTACCAGGGGTGAGTAGATCACCGTCACGTAAGAGACACCCACTTGCAACTTCATCAATCACTTCAGGGTTTCCGGGAGCGAGACGGAGCATAGTGCCGTTAGGAACAACAAAAGCGTTCTTGACTCCGCACTCCAATGCAAAGTGAGCATGCTCAACCAGATGTCGCATTTCGCCATGCATGGGAATAGAAATGCGAGGCTGCGTCCATTCATACATCTGCTTGAGTTCTTCACGACGCGGATGACCAGTGACGTGCACCAAATGACGGTCGGCATCAATAATTTCGACGCTCTTCGCCGCCAAAAGATTTTTAATTTGTCCTACAGCAACCTCATTCCCGGGAATAGTCTTAGCCGAAAAGATGATCAAATCACCACCCTCAAGCGAGATGTTGGGATGCATGCCCTTTGCCACCCTCGCCAGCGCTGCACGCGGCTCACCCTGACTTCCAGTAAGCAATATCAATGTCTTATCTCGCGGTAGATCTTTAGCTTCATTCTGATCGAAAAACTGGCCTGCACCTTCAAGCCACCCAGTTTTTCTTGCAACGCCAATGACTCGGTGAAGCGAGCGTCCTGCGACCACAACATCGCGACCTGCCGCGCGAGCCGCTTTGACTACTGATAATATGCGCGCGACATTAGAGGAAAACGTTGCGACCGCCACTCTATTCTTTGCACTAGTTATAATTTCCGTCAGATGTTGTGCAACATCGGTTTCTGATGCCGATGCCCCCTCGCGGAATACATTAGTCGAATCACAAACAAGTACATCACAGCCTTCCGCACCAATCTGGCGTAGGCGCATTTTATCGGTTGGAGCCCCCATCACTGGACGCTCATCTATCTTCCAATCACCCGTATGCAGAATTCGAGCATGATCGCAGCTGATCAGAAGAGCATTGGGTTCAGGGATAGAGTGGGTGACGGTGACATATTCCAGACTAAATGGTCCTAGCAAAAAGCAAGATCCAAGCTCAATTTCATTAAGGCTGACAGCTTCATCCAAATCTGCTTCTTCGAGCCGGGTGCGCAACATAGCGGCGGTAAACGGCGTTGCGTACACAGGAAGTTGCATTCGGGACCAGAGCGCTGTGATCGCGCCGATGTGGTCTTCATGTGAGTGGGTAAGCACTATGGCAAGGATGTTTCCGCGCAAATCATCGAGATAAGTAATGTCGGGAAGGATAACATCGATTCCAGGCAACTCTTCACCAGCAAATCCGATACCGCAATCAACTATGATCCACTTGCGCGCATCAACAGGTCCGGTACCGTAGAGATAAAGATTCATTCCGATTTCGCCCGCGCCACCGAGCGGCATATAGACAAGATCGTTCTTCACACGGGTGCGTGCCACTATCGAGCATCTCCTTCTGCTAGAACTTCGCCTGCGGCTATATGAACTGTTCGTCCATTGCCGAGTTCAAGTAACAGTGCACCATCACTGGCAAGGCCTGCAAATCGACCTGATTTGATTGCATCAGAACAACGCACCGTAACTGGTGCACCAAGAGGCGGGCCGCGTTTGAGCCATGCAATCCGGATATCACCAAAGCCATTACCCTCATCCCATCTAGTTCGCCAGCGCTCGAACGCGATGGCCAGACTGGCAAAAAGTTCATCCCTAGTTGCCGTGCTGGAAAGTGCATTAATGCAGGTCGCCCCATCGGATGGACAAGAGCAAATGTTGACCCCCATTCCAACGGCGATTGCCCTCTTGACGCCGACATTCTCTGTTTCGATTAAAACTCCAGAGAGTTTCTTTCCATCCACCAGCAAATCGTTCGGCCATTTCAGCCTGACAAGTGGTGTCATCTTATCATCAAGTATTGATGAGACCACATCATGTATGGAAAGTGCAGCAACAAATGCCAGACCAGACAGGTACTCAATCGGTACACAGGATAAAATCAATCGCGTTACATAAAGGTTTCCAGGCGGAGATCGCCAGTTCCTGCCATGACGTCCTCGACCAAATGTCTGCTCATCGGCCAAAATCCAATCTGGCAGCAGAGCATCGGTGCCGACGCGCTCAAGCGCAACCGTATTAGTCGAGGTAACTATGGGCAAACGCTCAATAAGCATCGAGGCAAACTGTTCTATGGCAGATGCTTTTGATCTGGTAAGTATAGCGCCCGACAATCAAAAGCGTACCACCACTTCTAAAACAGTGAATGAGCCGCCGCCTTGGCGGCAATCACAACCGGTGATGGGTAAATAAAGTACACTAGAACCAATACACCAGTCACAGCCACGATCGCAGCAAGTTCACGCGGCATCGGTTGAAAAATTTCTGCGGGATCATCAAAATACATGATCTTTATAATTCGCAGATAGTAAAATGCGCCTACGACGCTTGCCAACACGCCAATCACCGCCAATGGATAAAGCTCAGCTTCAATAGCTGCAAGAAACACGTAGAATTTAGCAAAAAATCCCGCGAGCGGGGGAATCCCCGCCAGTGAAAACATCAGTATCGCGAGTGCCGCTGCCATCAGGGGTTGGTTTTTAGCAAGACCGGCAAGATCATCAATATCTTCCACCATGACATCACCACGGCGCATAGAAAGCACACAAGCAAAGGTACCAAGGGTCATGGTAAGATAAATAGTTAAATAGATGATGACGCCAGCAATCCCATTTTCAGAACCACTAGCAAGCCCAACCAGCGCAAATCCCATATGACCGATTGAGGAATAAGCTAAGAGTCTCTTGATATTACGCTGGGCAATCGCAGCAAACGCGCCAAGACCCATTGAGGCAATGGAAATGAATACAATGATCTGTTGCCACTGATCCATCGCACCGGGGAAAGCCTGAATCATAACGCGAACAAACAGGGCCATTGCTGCAATTTTTGGCGCTGCAGAAAAGAAAGCCGTGACCGGTGTAGGCGCGCCTTCATAGACATCCGGGGTCCACATATGGAACGGCACAGCAGAAACCTTGAAGGCAAGGCCTGCCGAAATAAATGCAAGCGCAAAGAGTATCCCAAGCGATGGATGGGGTTCGTTTGCAACTTGGGCAATACCAGCAAAGCTAATGGTACCTGTAAATCCGTAAAGCAACGAAGAGCCGTATAGCAGCATGCCAGATGACAATGCGCCAAGTACAAAATATTTCAAACCTGCCTCGGTCGACTTCAGAGAATCACGGCGAATGGCGGCGATGACGTAGAGTGCAAGGCTTTGTAGCTCCAGCCCAAGATAGAGCGCGATCAGATCTCCTGCCGAGATCATCATCATCATGCCAACAGTTGCCAACACAATAAGAATGGGAAATTCAAACCTCTCTGCCCTCACTGTCTTCATATACGCATCGGACATAATGATCGCCGCAGCCGACCCAATGATAGTGAGGGACTTCATCAAAACCGCAAACTGGTCGAGCACGAAGGCACCGCCAAAAGTCGTTGTTTCCTCTCCGTCCCGATGAAGAAGAACAAGTGCAGCGATCAATAAAATAACCGCGCCCCACGTGACTAGTGCTAAGCCGCGCTCACCGCGGAATGCCCCTAAAAGCAACAGCAGCATAGCTCCCATGGTGAGGACGATTTCGGGTAATGCGGGCAGAAAATTGGGCATGGTGTTCACGTACGTCTCATCATTTCTCTGGCACGGAAAGCGCTGAATTTACCGCCGCATCAAGCGCAGTTTGATACTGGATCATAAGGTTTTCCACCGACACTGCTGTGATATCGATCAGAGCTGCCGGATATATCCCGAAAAAAATTGTTAAAAATACCATGGGAGCAAGAATTACGATCTCTCGCCGGTTCACATCAGCAATCGTGCGCAGACTTTCGCGTTCGATTGTTCCAAATATAACGCGGCGATAGAGCCATAAAGCATACGTTGCAGACAGGACAACACCAGTTGTTGCCAATACCGCTACCAATGTGTTGACTTGGAATGCACCTACCAGAGTGAGAAATTCTCCAACAAATCCGCTAGTGCCGGGCAAACCAACATTGGCGAGCGTAAAGACCATGAAGACGACCGCGTAAATAGGCATACGATTGACGAGCCCACCATAGGCGGCAATCTCTCGGGTATGTATACGGTCATAGACAACGCCAACACACAAAAACAAAGCGGCTGACACTATGCCATGAGACAGCATCTGAAAAATTCCGCCCTGAATCCCTTGCGCGGTGACCGTAAATATACCCATCGTCACAAAGCCCATATGAGCGACGGAGGAATAGGCGATCAGTTTTTTCATATCCTCCTGCACTAGTGCCACTAGTGATGTATAAATGATGGCAATCGCCGACAGGCCAAACACCAAGGGCGCAAACATATCCGATGCCAATGGGAACATCGGCAGCGAGAAGCGCAAGAACCCATAGCCGCCCATTTTTAACAAAATACCAGCTAGGATCACCGACCCAGCAGTCGGTGCCTCAACATGAGCATCGGGGAGCCACGTGTGGACTGGCCACATTGGCATCTTGACGGCGAATGATGCAAAAAATGCAAGCCACAGCCAGGTCTGCATTTCTGCGCCAAAATCATGCGACATCAATGTCGGAATATCGGTCGTGCCTGCGTCCAAATACATCGCCATGATGGCGAGTAGCATCAATACGCTACCAAGGAGCGTGTAGAGAAAGAATTTAAAACTAGCATAGACCCGGCGCGCGCCACCCCAAATTCCGATGATGAGAAACATCGGAATGAGGACACCTTCAAAAAATAAATAAAACAGGACCAGATCGAGGGCACAAAAGACCCCGATCATCAGCGTTTCAAGAACAAGAAACGCGATCATATATTCTTTTACTCGAATTTGGATCGACTGCCAGCTAGCAAGAATGCAGGCAGGCATCAAGAATGTAGTTAGGATAACGAACAGCATCGAAATGCCATCAACGCCCATATGGTAGCGGATGGTGCCACTGAGCCATTCACGCCTCTCGACGAACTGGAAATCGGATGTAGTAGGATCAAAGTTTATCCAAATCAACAATGAAACGAGGAAGGTGAAAGAAACGGTCCACAGAGCCGCATACCGTACATTCCGGCGGGAAATATCGTCATCCCCCGGGATGAACAACACCAGTATAGCCCCCGCGAGCGGCAAGAATGTTACTAGGGATAAAATTGGCCAATCGCTCATGCTCCCCCCTCAGCTCCCTGCAAACATATGCCAGGTGGTGAGGAGCGCAACGCCAAGAAGCATCGCGAATGCATAGTGATAGACATAGCCGGTTTGCAGACGACTGACACGCCCGGCAACATCAATAATCCTAGCGGAAATACCATCCGGTCCAAGGCCGTCGATTATACGTCCATCCCCAATACGCCATAGCATGCGTCCTAGCCACATTGCCGGACGCACAAAAATCAAATTATATAGCTCATCGAAGTACCACTTGTTGAGCAGGAATCGGTAGACCATATACTGTTCACGGGCCAGCGCTGCCGGCAAATCCGGTTTACGGATATAAAACTGCCACGCAAACAAAAAACCAAGAATCATCATCACGGTAGCGGACCACTTTACCCAACCCGGCACGTGATGGATTTCTTCAAGGATATGATTGCCACTGGAAACATGTATAGAACCGTGCCAGAATTCCTCCCAGCCCGTCCCTATAAAGTCGCCGAAGAAGAAGACCCCAGCAAAGATAGATCCAACCGCCAATACCACTAACGGCACTGTCATTGCACTCGGGCTCTCATGAACATGAGACAAAGTCTCGTTCGAGGCTCGTGATTTCCCGTGAAAAGTCATAAAAATCAAGCGCCAAGAATAAAATGACGTCATCAGCGCTGCAATGACCGTCATCCAGAAGGCATAAATACCCACGTCTGAGTGAGCCGCATAGGCAGCCTCGATGATGGCATCCTTTGAATAAAATCCAGCAAAGCCAGCAAGGCCAGGAATACCAAAGCCCGTCAGCGCCAAAGTACCAATCAGCATCATCGCGTAGGTAAGCGGTATTATCGATCTTAGGCCACCCATTTTGCGCATGTCCTGTTCATCCGACATAGCGTGGATTACCGAGCCAGCACCTAAAAACAGGAGCGCCTTAAAGAAGGCATGAGTGAAGAGATGAAACATACCCGCCTGATAAGCACCAACACCCATGGCAACAAACATGTAGCCAAGCTGTGAACAGGTCGAATAGGCAATCACCCGCTTAATATCATTCTGCACCAAACCCACAGTAGCGGCAAAAAACGCGGTAGTTGCCCCGACAATAGTTACGATCATCAACGCGGTTTGGGATAGCTCAAACAAGGGTGAGCAGCGTGCGACCAGAAACACACCCGCAGTTACCATGGTTGCTGCGTGGATCAGGGCTGAAACCGGAGTTGGACCTTCCATCGCATCTGGGAGCCACGTATGGAGTAGAAACTGCGCCGATTTTCCCATGGCGCCAAGAAACAATAACAGACAGATAGTCGTGAGGATGTCGACATCATATCCTAGGAAAGCAAGTGTCTCTCCTTGGTGCTGAACTGCTTCGCCAAACACCACTGAAAAATCAAGTGACCCAAAGACATAAAACACCGCGAAAATGCCGAGGGCCAAACCAAAATCGCCTATACGATTAACTACGAACGCCTTGATCGCCGCCGCATTGGCGGACGGTTTATGATACCAAAATCCAATCAGCAGGTAGGAAGCCAGCCCAACGCCCTCCCAACCGAAGAACAACTGCAGGAAATTGTCAGACGTCGCCAGCATCAACATTGCGAAAGTGAACAGCGACAGATATGCGAAAAAACGCGACCGGTGCGGATCGTGATGCATATAGCCAATGGAATAGACATGCACCAAGGCCGAGATTGTGTTGACCACTACCAACATCACCACGGTCAAGGTATCAATCCTAAATGCCCAATCGACCTCTAAGAGACCTGAAGTCAACCAGCGCAGCACCGCGACACGATGGGTTTCATCGCTAAAACCAATATCGTAAAAAGCAATCCACGATAAAATCGCTGCTAGGATTAGGAAGCTCGACGTGATTATTTCACAACCACGCATCCCGATAATCCGGCCAAAAAGACCGGCCAGAATAGCGCCTAGAAGCGGAAGAAAAACAATCGCGGAATACATGATTTGCGTGAGCTCCGGTTAGTGCGAGGCAAACTTTCCGAAGATCATCCTTTCATCAGGTTGATGTCTTCGACCGCAATCGAACTACGATTACGGAAAAAGGCAACTAGAATAGCAAGGCCGATGGCAGCTTCTGCAGCTGCAACCGTAAGAATAAGAAGCACAAAAATCTGTCCGGTGAGATCACCGTGATAGGCGGAAAACGCAACCAGATTGATATTCACTGCCAACAGAAGCAACTCGATCGACATCAAAATGATTATAACGTTCTTGCGATTGAGAAAAATACCGAAGATACCAAGCGTGAAAATGATCGCGCCAAGCGTAAGAAAGTGGCTGATACCTACACTCATCGCCTAGATACCCTGTCCTGGTTTGACGTCAACGAGTTTAATCGCCTCGGTCGGATTACGAGCAATCTGAATTGAAATATCCTGGCGTTTCGCATGTTTTTTATGACGCAGTGTCAAAACGATAGCGCCAATCATGGCGACCAGAAGTATAATTCCAGCGGTCTGGAAAAAATAGATGTAATCGGTATAAAGCAGAAGCCCCAAAGCCTCAGTGTTGGTGAGAGATATAGCTGAAGGCAACGGCACGGCAACTGCACCGATCAGGTCCGGTTCAACAACCCAACCGCCAATGGCCAGAATAATTTCAAGCAACAGCAACAGTCCAACTAGCCCGCCAACCGGGAGATAGTTCAAAAAACCTTCGCGTAGTTCGGCAAAATCAATGTCGAGCATCATGACGACAAACAGGAACAGCACTGCAACTGCTCCGACATAAACAATAACAAGGACGAGCGCCAGAAATTCAGCGCCAGCAATGAGAAAAAGGCCCGCAGCATTGAAGAATGCAAGTATCAGGAACAACACCGAATGAACCGGATTACGACCGGCGATTACCATAAACGCGGAAGCAACCGTCATCGCGGCAAAAATATAGAAGAAGAAAGTTGCTACAGCCATGCGCTAGCGCACACCTTCTCTTGGCGCCATTCCCTTGGCGTACCATGTAATGGTACTAGCGATAGCGCGCATCAAGATTAATATTTTGTGCAATTTCCGACTCCCAGCGGTCCCCGTTCTCCAGCAGTCGATCCTTATCGTAATAGAGTTCTTCACGTGTTTCAGTCGCGAATTCAAAATTTGGTCCCTCGACAATAGCATCCACAGGGCAAGCCTCTTGGCAAAAGCCGCAATAGATGCATTTCACCATATCAATGTCATAGCGGGTGGTACGCCGAGTTCCATCATTATTGCGCGGTCCAGCCTCGATGGTAATGGCCTGAGCTGGGCAAATCGCTTCACACAGCTTGCAGGCAATACACCGTTCCTCACCATTTGGATAACGGCGCAGGGCATGTTCACCTCGGAATCGTGGGCTCAGCGGCCCCTTCTCAAATGGATAGTTCAGCGTCACCTTGGGCCTAAAAAAATACTTCATCGCCAGATAAAACGCCGAAAAGAATTCGATAAGAAAAATCGATCGGGCCGCACGGTCAAGCGTTGCCATTTATGTTTCCTCCCAGCGCCATCAATTAGGCAATTTATCCAGCGCCATCAAGACACCAGATGTCGCCACCACCATGAATAAGGAAATTGGCAGAAAGATCTTCCAGCCAAGGCGCATCAGTTGATCGTAGCGATAGCGCGGAACAATCGCCTTGACCATCGCGAACATGAAAAACATCAAAATGATTTTGAGCGCAAACCAGATAATCCCTGGGATAAAGTCGAGGAACGGAGCTGGGGGCAGCCAGCCGCCTAGGAACAGAATGGTTGCTAGCGCGCACATCATGACTATAGAGACATACTCACCCAGCATGAACATGAGATAGGGCGTGGAAGAATATTCCACCATAAACCCGGCAACGAGTTCAGATTCAGCCTCGGGCAAATCAAACGGAGGGCGGTTTGTCTCGGCGAGCGCAGAGATGAAGAAAATCACAAACATCGGTAACAGCGGCAACCAATACCAATCAAAAAGCCCCCACTCTCCCTTCTGAGCCATCACAATTTCAGACAGATTAAGCGAGCCCGCCATAA
>CAUZRD010000066.1:0-10467 GCA_963582255.1 Alphaproteobacteria bacterium
ATTGATGAAAAATTTTTTTCAGCCTGAGCTTAAGAAGGCTATTGAATCTCAAACTGGGCATACGGTGAATTTTATCGAAGGGTATTCGGGCTCCATTGTTAAGGTGTTTGATACGTTTGAAGGCATTGAGAATGGCGTCCTAGACATTGGCGGCTTCTGTTTTTGTTTCGAAGCTTCCAAACTGCCTATGCACGCTTTCCAGATTATGCTGCCGTTTGGTACGATGGATCCGGAGCAAAGCGTCGCAATTGCTTCTTCTATCTACAAACAGTTTCCGTCTCTCGAAGAATCTTTCCAGAAGTACAATCAGACCATGCTCGCGCGTATTGGTGATGGTGGGTACAACCTTGGCACCAACTTCCCCTGGGAAAATGTTTCTGACCTGAAGGGGCATAAAATCCTTGGCGCAGGTCTCAATCTGAATTGGATGAAGGAAGCAAATATTGGCATAATTCCAGTGACTGATGGATTGCCAGGATGGTATCAGAAAATCAAAACCGGTGTTGCTGAAGGTGGCATCATGTTTCCCAGTGCGTGGGGTCCAGTATTTAAACTGCATGAAGTCGGAAAGTACTACACAGAGATTGGCTTCGGCTCCATCACTTGGCATGCCTTAAACGTCAACAACCGATTTTGGAACAGCTTGCCTCCGGAGGTTAAGCCCATCATCAAAGAGGTTGCAGCTCGGTATGAAGTGAAAACCGGAGAGTTCAACAAAATAGGTTATAAGAAGGACATGGATTGGTTGCGTGAGAATATTACTGTTAGCAACCTACCCGCCTCTGTACGCCTTGAATGGGCGAACAAGCTTGCGCATTGGCCACAAAAATATGCCAATGAACTTGAGGAGAAAGGCTACCCTGCTAAGGCTATTCTTAATGCAACCTTGGATGCTGCGGAGAAAGAAGGCTATAAGTGGCCGGTACGCTACGTAGTAAAATAGTTGGTTAAGGCCACATAGTACAACACTCAATCTTACGGCGGAGTGCCAATTTATTTGGCGTCTCCGCCGGATTATTTTATGCGTGTATTTTAGAGTGCTGCCAAAAGAGGATAATGATGTCGTTCGTCACTTTCAGTGATCGGTTATCCAAATTTTTGATGATCGTCGCGGCAGTCTGGGCCTTTGGCTTGGCATTTCTTGTTATGGGTAACATCATTGGGCGCACTGTTTTCGATGCACCTATATACGGCACTGCCGAGATCGTCGCCTCTTCCATTGTCATCGTCGTATTCTTGCAGGCCGGCTATGCTATTCGCTCGCGTTCCATGCTCAAAGCAGATTTTCTCGTCATCCACCTGCCGGAAAAGGTGCAGAAGGTATTTTTGGCTTTTGGGTATTTCCTGGGTGCTGCCTTCTTCCTAATGATAATTACCGGTGGTTGGGAAGAAAGTATAAGGTCATTTGTGGAGGGGGAATATGAAGGCGAGGGAGCCTTGCGTGTTCCCTCCTGGCCAGCCCGATGGACGGTGCTTATTGGAAGTGGATTGGCAATGATCAACTATCTAGTGATGGCATATATCGATATTTTTAATCCAGAAATTTTGGATACTGAACAGGATAAGCGTTCTTCTTTCTGACCAAAAAAACTAAATGCGAGATCAATCCATTGTTTGAAGCCAACACCGCCATATTCCTGATCGTCAGCCTTATTGGGTTGGTCGCCATTGGCGTCCATATAGCCATTGCTCTTGGTGTTACCAGTGCTCTTGGCATTTTTCTAGTCACCGGCGCTGACAGCAATGCATTCCACACTGTTCAGGCCATGTTAGCAGCGACAGCTTATGAAGCTATCCGGGCTTATGTTTTTGCCGTCATCCCACTGTTCATGTTGATGGGGGAATTCATCGGCAAGTCAGGAGTTATTACCGATGTCTACCGTGGCATTAACCGTTTGTTGCGCAAGTTGCCGGGCCGTTTAGCCATCGCGACGGTTGTCGGAAACGCTCTTTTTTCCTTCGTTACAGGTGTTAGTATTGCTTCAGCCGCAGCTTTTTCGCGGATTGCTTACCCGGAAATGAAACGCTACGGCTACCATCCGGGCTTTGCGCTTGGTGCTGTTGCTGGATCTAGCTGTCTTGGAATGCTCATTCCGCCTTCGGTGCTGATGATTGTTTGGGGTATTTTGACGGAACAATCGATTGGCCAGCTTTTTGCAGCGGGTGTCTTGCCTGGCTTGCTTCTGGCGACACTTTTCATCCTTTATGTTTTTGTATTTGCGCTATTGCGACCTACTGCGGTCGGGGGCAATTCAGTGGCGGAGGGCGTTACCATATCTGGTGATGGTATGATCGCAGACGAGGAAGAAGTCTCAAATGTTCAATTTCTGATCAGCCTTACTGGTATCTTCCTTGTAATTGTGGCTGTGCTTGGTGGTATCTGGTTTGGTGTTTTTACACCTACTGAGGGCGCGGGGGCGGGTGCTTTGATAGGTCTAACACTTGGAATTATCAAGGGGATGCGGCTCCGAGATATTATTGATTCCATCTTATCAGTGGGGCGGACCTCTGCACCGATTTTATTACTTTTGATTGCCGCAGCGCTTTATTCGCGCACCCTTGCCATGACTGGCCTAGCCAACGCCATCGAAAGCTTATTTCTCGACTCGGGCATGGCTCCGTGGATGATAATCACTGTAATGGTCCTAGTATGGTTTGCTCTTGGAATGATTATAGATTCCATCTCGATCATGTTGCTAACCGCCGCTATTTTTGCCCCCATCGCGGCCAACCTTGGTTATGATCCAGTCGCCTTTGCTATCATCGCTATTATTGCCATCGAGGCTGGCCTTCTTACACCGCCGTTTGGTTTGTTGGTCTATACAGTTAAATCATCGATTCAAGATTTTGATCCAGATATAACAGTGATGACGATCTTCAAGAGCTCAACGCCATTCTGGATCATCATGCTTATCACCATGATTCTGATTATCAACTTCCAGCAGATCGCAACTTGGCTTCCTAATCAGCTTTTTTGACCCTTTAAAGTACGTTAAGATCGGTAAGTTTGATCGTGACCAATCTTGACAAAATAGTGTCACGATCAAACTTAGTTAAGCCGTGTCCATGAGTAGAAATATCATTTAGCAATGCAAGACCAAGGTTAATAGTAGAGCCAGTGATGGTGTTAATAGGCACTAGCTCGGCCAGCCAGCTGTGCCTGTAAATGCGTAGTTTCCATCCTGATTACGTACCCAGATTTCGCTTGCATTGCCATGATCTGCAACATGGACGGTGAAGGAATGATCTGCAAAGATTGGCTGCTGAGCGCGAAAAGAAAATGTTGTTGGCGCTATTCCCTCACGATGGCGCATGGCAGCACTTGCCATTAGGGTGGCGATTAGTGGTCCATGCACCACGAGGCCTGGATAGCCCTCCAATCCATCAGCATAGGGTGCATCATAATGTATGCGGTGGCTATTGAAAGTCAGAGCGGAATACCGAAAAAGCAACACAGGGTCGCCGTTCCATTGCTCTACGCGGTCACCTCCCTCAGGTGCTGGCTGATCCATCTGAGGTGAGGTGTCGGAAATTAATTTCGGCATTTCGCGATACACAAGATCCTGATCTTCGGTGATGGCTAGGCCATCAGCTCCAGAAATTTCGTGACGCAGGGTGACGAAGGTAAGTGCGCCAGAGCGGCCTTTCTTGGCTGAGATGTCTGTAATGGTAATCCGACGATGGGCAGACTCTCCCAGGATCAGCGGGCGATGAAAAATTACTCTGCTTCCTGCCCACATGCGCCGCACTTCACCGAGCGCTGGTAAAAAACCGCCAAGTTCCGAGTGGCCATCTCGCCCAAGTTCGGAGCGGAGTCCAATGATCCAGAAATATATCCAGTGCCATAGTGGAGGCAAATGCGCGCCTTCTTCGGGTGCGGGCTCGCCGGTATTAAGGGTCGCCCAAAGGGCAAAAGCGCGCTCGGTCGCGATCATATCATCTGACTGAAGCGTGCTGCCAATCCACAGCTTTATGTCTTGATTCATTTTCAATAAGATTTTGGTAGACCCAGAATATGTGTAGCAATAAACCCTAGAACCATGTTGGTCGATATTGGTGCGGTACGAAAAAGTCGGCATTCGCGCCATTTACGTTCGATTCCATATTCGCTGGCAAACGCATATCCACCAAAAGTCTGAAAGCAGGCCTCGCCGGCTGCCCAGGCAGCTTCTGATGAAAGTAGTTTTGCAATGTTGGCCTCACCTCCGCATGGTTGGTTTTGATCGAACAGAAGAGCTGCTTTGCGTGCCATTAAATCCGCTGCCTCAAGGTTGGCATAAGCTTGTGCCAGAGGAAACTGGATTGCCTGATTTTCACCGATGGACCGACCAAACACCTCTCTTTGGCACGCATATTCGCTCGCTCGTTCGATGAAATATCGGCCATCACCCAAGGCTTCGCTGGAGAGGAGTATCCGCTCTGCGTTCATTCCATCAAGAATGTGATAAAACCCGTTTCCTTCTATCCCAATCAAATTTTCCGCTTGAATTTCAAAATCATCAAAGAACACCTCGGTAGTGTTGTGATTGATCATGGTTTTTAAAGGCCTGATCTCGATACCCTTGGGCTGAGCTCTAAGATCAGCGAGGAAGACCGATAGGCCATCGGTTCTCTTGGTACATTCTTCAATGAGAGTTGTGCGTGCTAATATTAGCATAAGATCTGAGTAAAGGGCGCGGCTTGTCCAGATTTTTTGGCCGCTTATCAGATAAGAACTGCCATGCCTCACAGCCTTGGTAGAAATTTTTGAGGTATCAGATCCTGAGGTTGGTTCGGTAATGCCAAATGCCTGGAGACGCAATTTTCCGTTAGCAATATCTGGTAGGTAGCGTGCTTTTTGCTCTTCTGTTCCATGGCGTAGTAGTGTGCCCATTGTGTACATCTGTGCATGACATGCTGCTGCCGAACAGCCAGTGCGGTGGATAGTCTCGACTATGACTGCCGCTGCTCTTAAAGGCAGGCCTGCTCCACCAAATTTTGTTGGGATGAGGCAGGCGAGAAATCCACTGGCGGTGAGCGCGGAGATAAAGTCTTGCGGGTAGGCACGGTCTTCATCACATTTTTGCCAATAGGGATCGGGGAAGCTTACGCAGATACGCTCGACCGACTCTCGCAATTCTGGCCAATCATCTCCAAGTGTGAGTGTAGTCATCCGAGTTTCACCTATTTGGTTTCAATACATCCGCTCTTCCTCATCTCCAAGACCCGTAACAATATATTCATGCTCATTTAGGATCGGATTAATGGCAGCGGTAAATATTTGTACGTCTGGGTAACGGGAAGGAAATAGTTCAATAACGTTTATAAGGTGGTGCATCATTTCTCTTGGTTGTTATTTTGGTGCAGATTTATTTGACGATGGCGGATGATCAAGAACTCTGCGGTTTTATGACTGGTATATCTCTGGTCTAGTTTGATTTTTCTGTTAGCTGGGTAGAGACCTGCTCACGCGGCCTATTTTTCCCTCGGGTGACAAAGAAAATTCCAATCATAATTAAAACTATAGCGGGTATGTGGAATGTCTCTAGTGGCTCACCAAGTAGTATCATGGCCATTGCTGTGGTGAATATAGCGCGGCAATAAAGGCCTGTTGTCGCCTTTGCTGGCCCAAGCGCAAGGACGGCAATATTATTAAGTCCGACAGCAACGACGGCGATGGCAGTGCCAACCCATCCGATGACCATGATAGATTCAATGTTAATCGGGACTGGCTTATAGACGATTGTTTCCACGAAATAAAATGGGATAAGAATAGCAATTGCTAATATCTGAACAACTACCAAGATAAGTACTGGGCCGATGGTTGGTGGAACGCGCGGGATCATGGCTGTGTAGAAGGAAAAACCTAAAGTTCCTCCTATCATGATCAGGTCACCTGAGTGAATCGTAAAAGAGCTAAGTTGGGTAATATCACCGCGCAGTATGATTACCAGAACGCCGATGATAGCGACTGCCGTGCCGAACAACTGGAATTTGTTTATGGTGTGTCCGAGTATAAGCCAAGCTGCGAAGATGGTTATTGCAGGTTGGGATGATAAAATAAGTGAACCATTGATTACTGAGGTAAAGTTATAAGAGACATAGACGAGTGCGTTGCCGACTGGCATCAGCGCGATAGACATAAGTGTAAATAATTTCCAATGCTGTTGAATAGTCTCACGATGGTTGATCAGCTCTTTCCAGGCAAAGGGCAGCACAACTGCTGCACCAACTACGACACGCCAGAATGCGAGTCCAAATGGTGGAATTTCACCGCTTACATACCGACCAAGGATGTGATTGGTAGATATGATAAAGGCTGAAGCCACTAGCATGACCCATGGCCATGCGCCTGAGCTAAATCGCCCGATAAGTTGATTTGACACGGTCTCTCCAGATGAGCTTGGGTAGCTCACGGTCTTTCGGTCTGATGGACCAACTATTGATACGTTAGGAACGAGATAGTCTGCTTGTCGCTATTATCAAACTGTATCAGCAGAACGGGGACCTTAGTAGCCTATACTCGGTATATTTTCTCGAGATTTGAGGTCAAGGTTATAAGTAAATGTTTGTTTGATCGCGGTGACGGTGACTATCTGATTTAAATTTACAATCTGACACCCGCCAAAGTGAACAGGCTACCCAACCACAGCAAGAATGGTATTGGCAATGTCCTTGCCAGAAAATGTCTCCACGCCTCCACTCGTGACAACGGAATGGTTCGAGAAACATTTGTGCGATTCAAATTTTCGTGTGATTGAAATTTTTTCAAAACCTGAAAACTCTTCTGGGAAGATGGGCCATATTCCTGGTATTGCGAGTTTTTTCTGTAAGGATTTACATGGCATGGGACCGACCACAAATTTGTCAGAAGCAAAGTTCTTGGTCGCTGGCTTGGTGATGCGGGAATTAGAAAAGACGATACTTTTTATATTTTTGGAGATCCGGTTCAGTTTGGTAACTATGCTTATTGGTAGGCACTGATGGCTGGTGGCGCAAACATCAAACTACTGGATGGAGTGTGGATCAATGGCTGTTTTAATCTCGACCAATGAAGAAACACCCAATCAAGAATGGCATGGTCGCTCTAGCCTATATATGCGCCTTGGGTGGGATAATGTAAGGAATCTGGCGCCGGATGAGGGAGGGTTACCCCTATCTACGGAAAATTCTCAATGAGGATGACACATTCAAGTCACCTGAAGAAATTATAGCGCAGATTACTTCGTCAGGTGCCGAGCTTGATCAGTACGAAGAGCTGGTGATTTACTTCAAACTTTCCCGCCGCGCATCATTGGTGTGGTTCATAACAACCCATCTTACTGGAACACAGGATGTCTTTATCCATGATAGGTCATGGACAGAATGGTTCTTGATAGGCGGATTTCCAGTTGAATGATGATTGTTCTTAATCTCTAATCTTGAGAAAAAGCATCACATGTCTAGCAGTTTAGCCGCTGTATTTCCTGAGATGTTAGCTCTGGCTTCACTAGATAACCATTCTTGGTTTTTCAAGAATGTTACGGGTTCTTTAACCGCCATATCCGCGGGAAAGTCTGTTCCCAGCAACAAGCAATCTGTTCCGACAATATTTGCAACCTGCTGAAGACCAGAGCCGGAATGGGTGATTATGTCATAGTAGAAACTACGCAGATAATCAGACGGTAGCCGTGGACAGTTCTGGCGCAATTGTGCTCGTTCAGAATGCCCGTGATCGAACCTCCCAGCAGCATATGGAAGGTATCCACCCGCATGTGATAGACACAATTTTAGTTTTGGCAGTCTGTCTATCACACCAGAAAAAATCAGTGCTCCCGCAGCGATCGTGGTTTCCATCGGATTTCCAATGAGATTGGTCATGTGAAATGCCGGCATGATGTGACCGGAGCGCGTGGAGAGGGGGTGTAGTAGTATAAACGCGCCAAGATCTGCCGCCGCTTCTAGAATTGGGAATAGATTTGGATCGTCCCAATTATGGCCATCGACATGTGAGCCAATGATCAGCCCTTTTAGGCCAAGATCCCGTATTGCACGCTCCAGTTCGGCTACACCTGCATGAGGATCTTGCAGCGGTACTGTTGCAAGACCTGCGAAGCGCCCATTGTGTTTACCCACTGCTTCGGCGATCTCGTCATTAACGGCGCGGGTGGCCGCAATCGCAATTTCGAGAGGTTCGCTATCACGCAATAGTTGCGGGTTTAGAGAAATGACTTGAACATCGATGCCTGCTGAATCCATCAGTGGAATGCGCTCAGGGTAGTCCAGCCAGTATTCTGGCGTGCTCATCTGATTTTTGCGTGTGCCGGTTGTGAGTTGGGTTCGACCTTCGGCTGTACGCTCTACTTTTGTGCCAAACCAATCACGCCCCTCATTGTGAGCCTCGGCAAGTGAGCGTGGCAGAATATGAGCATGGATATCAATTATAGCCACGTTGTTAGGTTCCCTAGTTTGTGTTGGTTTGCTGCTCAGGATACTGATTAAAGTAGAAGATTTTAAGCATTTGATCCTGGGAGTTGCACTGTTTCGCTAGTTTGGGCAGCATGTTCGATGGCACGGGTTACCTGCACGGTTCTGCGACCTTCTGCGCCAGTGGTGTTGGGGCAGGCTATGCCGGTTGATAAATAATCCAGCCAGGCCCGTGTTTCATCACCAAGTGGACCCCAATATTTTCCAAGAGCCCAGTTACCCGATGCGTTTGAAGTGAGGAGAGACATGTTCATCTCATGGCCAACATAGGCATGGGCCATACCGTCTTCTGAATATCCAATGGCCTGCTTGTGGTCGTCATCAAACAACAGCATGCCTTTTTCACCCATAACTTCAGCGCGTATCAGACGACCATGGGTCGGATAGTTGATTGGTATCGCATAACTAAGCGCTATATTTACGATGGCTCCACTGGAATAGGTAATGATCGCAGATACAGCTTCATCGGCATCATATCCCTTCGATCTATAAACCAGCCCGTGCTGGCGGGCGACAATCTCAACCGGAGTGGCATCGTCCATGAACCAACCAAATAGGTCGACCATATAGGTAAGAGAATCCTGAATAAAAGTGGCTTCTTTGGAACGTTTTAGGATGGCAAGTCCTGTTCCTTGAGTGTTGTAGAGACGGCCGATGCAGGTGACAATACGCCCAAGTTTTCCTTGCTTCGCCTGCTCGCGGCCGACCAGATAGTGACGATTGAACCTCAGGCTGTATCCTATGTGTATCGATGCGCCACCACGCTCAGCTGCATTCAGCATTTTGTCGCAATCTTCTACGCTGAGTGCCATCGGTTTTTCAACAAGCACCGACTTTCCTTGCTCAAGAGCTCGGACTGCTGGAGCGCAATGCTCAGGTTCGCTGGTCGAAACGATGACTGCACCAACTTCATCGAGGTCGATGATCTCTTCATTGTTGGCGGAGATTCGGTTAGCCTTTACATCCTTACCGACCGCACGTGCCTTTTCTTCAATTAGATCAGAAACAGCCAGAAAATTTACCGCTGGATGTTGAGAAGCCATACCTGCCCGGATTGAGCCTATACGTCCGCAGCCAATGACTGCGATGCCGAAATGTTTGTGTGCCATGCGACCCTCCCGCTACAAGCGTTGGTTGTATTTTAGACTAGTTTTATTTTCAAAACTGCCAAATCCAGGCCCCTGGTTTTTTTGCCGGGATACACGCCCCCCTCAGCTCTGCAAAGATGCATGGAAGTCGTGCGATGATTTATGCTGAAATATTGACGCATGAGATACCTAGTACATATTTTGCGCAGACCATAGTATTAAACGACTTTCTAACTACGCGCCATCAGGAAGGATCAGTAAAATGAGCGAGCAATTCGGGCGTATAGCTTTACACACATGGACGCTTGAAACTACACCGCTTGAAGAAGCGATAGAGGCTGCGGTTGCTGGCGGTTTTGATGGACTAGAGTTGCGGCGCAAGGATTTTACTGCCTGTTTTGATAGAGGTATGTCGAATGATGATGTTCTAGAACTGGTTCAGGCATTTGATCTGCCGGTGGTGTGTCTAGGCGTTGAGTATGGATGGCTCTTTGCTGATGGTAATGAGAGCGAGCGGTTGTTTGATGTGTTTCGTCAATCGTGTCGCAATGCTCGCGCACTTGGCTGCGAGTTATTGATGAGTGCCGTTGGGCAAAACAACGGCCCGCTGGAGCAGGCTGTCGCCAATGCCAAGATGGCGGGGCAGATAGCAGGTGAGGAAGGCGTAAAATGTGCCTTAGAATTTAACTCTCAGCATTCGTTTTTGAATAACGTCACTATCATGAGTGAACTGGTCTATGCCGTTGACATGCAGGAAATTGGATTGCTTCTGGATGCTTATCATCTAACACGATCTGGCCGGCCAGGGCGTGGATTTGAAGAAGTTCCGGGCGAGTTGATTTACGCTTTTCAGTATAGCGATGTCCCGAATTTACCAGTCGGTGACGTAAAACGGCCGATAGATCGACTTCTTCCTGGTGAGGGGATTGTCGAT
>CAUZRD010000067.1:0-10184 GCA_963582255.1 Alphaproteobacteria bacterium
GCTGGTGCGATGAAGCGGCATAATTTCAAAGGCTTGCGTGCTAGTCATGGTGTGTCCGTTAGTCATCGAAGTCATGGTTCAACTGGCCAGTGTCAGGATCCGGGTAAGGTGTTTAAGGGCAAAAAAATGGCAGGTCATATGGGTGCGGCTCGTGTGACTGTTCAAAATCTTGAAGTAGTTCGCACTGATGTTGACCGTGGTCTTGTTCTTGTTCGAGGCGGGGTGCCGGGCGCTAAGGGTGGCTGGGTCACATTGCGCGATGCGGTGAAATTGCCGCTCCCTGATGGGGTGCCGCTTCCGGGGAGCTTTGAAGTAGGTATTTCTGGTGTGTCTGAAGATTCTGTGAGTGTAGCGGCTGATGGTAGTGTGCCGGATGAAGTAGGTGAGGACATCAAATCATGAAGGTTAATGTCACCACACTTGATGACGGTAAGGCTGGGACGGTTGAGTTGGCGGATCACATTTTTGGTCTGGAGCCACGCTCCGACCTTCTGCACCGCATCGTGACTTGGCAGTTGGCTAAGCGGCGTGCGGGTACCCATAAGGTTAAGAACCGAGCCGATATTACAGGTTCCGGTACGAAGATATTTCGCCAGAAAGGCACTGGTAATGCACGGCATGGTTCGCGTAAAGTTCCGCAGTTTCGCGGCGGTGGTAGGGCGTTTGGCCCCCACCCACGCGATCACTCGATCGGCATGCCAAAGAAGGTGAGAGCGCTGGCGTTGCGCCACGCTCTGTCAGCCAAGGCCAAAGAAGATTCGGTTATGGTGCTTAATGACATCAACCTCGAAGAGCCAAAAACTAAAGTTTTGGTTGCTGCGTTTGCCAAATTAGGATTGAAGTCTGCGTTGATTGTTGACGGCGATGTGGTTGAGAAGAATTTTGCTAGAGCGGCTGGAAATATTCCGCGTATAGATCTTTTGCCGGCCGTTGGTATCAACGCCTATGACATTCTTAATCACGATACTTTGGTGCTGACTAAGGCGGCTGTGGTGAAGTTGGAGGAGCGGTTTAATGCGTGATGCCGATCTCTATGACGTTATAGTTAGCCCTGTGATCACTGAAAAGTCGACACTGGCTACAGAACATGATCAGGTCATTTTTAATGTCTCGCGTACTGCTACAAAGCCTCAGATAAAAGAGGCGGTGGAGAAACTATTCAGCGTCAAAGTTAAGGCGGTGAATACTTTAATACGCAAAGGTAAGACTAAACGTTTTCGTGGGCGGCCTGGCCGTCAGAGTGACGTCAAGAAAGCTTATGTTACCTTGGAAGATGGGCAGTCGATCGATATTTCGACTGGGCTGTCATAGGATGCGGATGAAATTATGGCGCTGAAGAGCTATAAACCAAATACTCCCGGTCAACGCGGATTGGTTTTGGTGGCGCGTGATCACTTGTGGTCAGGCAAGCCTGTCAAGACATTGACTGAGGGGCTGACTAAATCGGGTGGGCGAAATAATTATGGCCGCATCACGGCACGTCGTCGCGGCGGCGGTCATAAGCGTCTCTACCGCATGGTCGATTTCAAGCGGCGTAAGTTTGATGTGCCGGCGACTGTTGAGCGGCTTGAGTATGATCCCAATCGCTCTGCCTTTATTGCGCTGATCCGATATGAGGATGGTGAGCAGTCCTATATACTTGCGCCACAACGGTTGGCTCCAGGCGATGTCGTGGTTTCTGGGGAACGCGTTGATGTGAAGCCTGGAAATGCTATGCCCCTGTCTTCCATACCGATTGGAACTATCATCCATAATGTGGAGCTTAAAGCGGGAAAGGGTGGTCAGATCGCGCGTGCGGCTGGCACCTATGTACAGCTCGCTGGTCGTGATCAGAACTATGCTATTTTACGTTTAAGCTCCGGCGAGCAACGGTTGACGAGATCCGAGTGCATGGCCACGATAGGTGCCGTTTCCAACCCGGATAATTCTAATATCAAGCTAGCTAAGGCTGGCCGATCGCGCTGGCTTGGAAGGCGCCCTTCAGTACGGGGCGTTGCTATGAATCCGGTTGATCATCCTCATGGTGGCGGTGAAGGTAAAACTTCTGGTGGGCGACATCCGGTAACGCCCTGGGGTGTTTCGACGAAGGGTAAAAGAACTCGTTCTAACAAATCGAGCGATAAATTGATTTTGCGCAGTCGCCATCTGCGTAAGAAGCGGAGATAGATATGGCGCGTTCAGTTTCCAAGGGACCATTTGTCGATGGCTATCTGCTTAAAAAGGCAGATACCGCACGAAATTCAGGTCGCAATGACATCATTAAGATATGGAGCAGGAGATCAACGATCCTGCCACAGTTTGTCGGACTCACTTTTGGCGTACACAACGGCCACAAGCATATTCCCGTGATGGTGGGCGAAGATATGGTAGGACACAAATTTGGTGAGTTCTCGCCAAGTAGAACCTATTACGGTCACTTAGCGGATAAAAAGGCGAGAAGGAAATAGCATGGGTAAGCCCAAGCACGTGCGTGCATTGCCAGATAATGAGGCTAAGGCGGTTACTCGGATGCTTCGTGTTTCTCCGCAAAAACTCAATTTGGTTGCTGCCCAGATCCGCGGCCTCAAGGTTGAGCGTGCGCTGAATGATTTATCTTTTTCACGCAAACGTATTGCGTTGGACGTACGTAAAACTCTTCAATCTGCAATTGCCAATGCCGAGAACAACCATGAACTTAATGTTGATGCGCTGATTGTCTCTGAGGCCCATGTTGGCAAGAACCTGGTGATGAAACGCGTCCGACCGCGCGCTCGCGGGCGGTCGGCTCAGATTCTGAAGCCATTTAGTCAACTCACTATCGTTGTGCGCGAACTAGAGGAAATTGCCTGATGGGACAGAAAGTATCTCCAGTCGGGCTGCGTCTCGGCATCAACAAAACTTGGGATTCACGCTGGTTTGCGAGGGGGCATGAATACGCTAAACTGCTGCACGAAGATCGCCACATTCGAGAGTTGATCTTGAACATCCGTTCCCAGGCTGCAATTTCTAAAGTGGTAATTGAACGCCCGCACAAAAAATGCCGTGTAACCATTCATACAGCGCGACCAGGAGTTTTGATTGGTAAGAAGGGTGCGGATATCGAGGTTATGCGCAAAAAGGTGGGAGCGCTTACTAAGAGCGATGTTTCAATCAATATTGTTGAGGTACGTAAACCGGAAATTGATGCGCAGCTTGTTGCCGAGAATATTGCTCAGCAGCTCGAACGTCGTGTTGCGTTCAGGCGTGCTATGAAACGTGCGGTACAGTCCGCCATGCGCCTCGGCGCCGAAGGTATCCGTATCAATTGTGGTGGACGTCTTGGTGGCGCTGAGATTGCCCGCACAGAATGGTACCGTGAAGGTCGGGTGCCTCTTCATACCTTGCGCGCTGATGTCGATTACGGTGCGGCAACTGCCCATACTGCTTATGGTACGTGCGGGGTTAAGGTATGGGTGTTCCGGGGTGAAATAATGGAGCACGATCCGATGGCACACGAACGCCGCGTTCTCGACATGCAGGAAAATCTGCGTGGCGGTGGACGTCGCGAGCGTGCGAGCTAGGGGAGCGCATAGTTATGTTGCAGCCAAAGCGAACAAAATTTCGTAAACAGCATAAGGGGCGCATCCATGGTGTGGCTAAGGGCGGGTATGATATCACGTTTGGCTCCTACGGTCTTAAGGCTCAGGAACCAGCTCGTGTGACGGCTCGCCAAATTGAGGCAGCTCGACGCGCGATGACTCGCCACATGAAGCGTGCAGGGCGTGTTTGGATTAGAATTTTTCCTGATGTGCCTGTTTCCAAGAAGCCAACTGAAGTGCGTATGGGAAAAGGTAAGGGCTCACCTGAGTTTTGGGCTGTTCGTGTTAAGCCTGGCCGGATCATGTTTGAGATCGATGGAGTAGATCCAATTGTCGCACGCGAGGCTCTTCGTTTGGCTGCGGCTAAACTACCGATTAAATGTCGTTACGTCGCCCGTCTCGGCGACAAACTATAGGACGTGGGGCAATGAACATCTCCGAAGTCCGCGATCTGAGTGTTGATCAGCTGGATGATGAATTGATCAAGCTGAAGCGCGAGCAGTTCAATTTGCGGTTTCAGGCGGCGACCGGGCAGTTGGAAAACACCTCCCGGGTTCGTGTCGTACGCCGTGCTATTGCGCGCATCAAAACAGTACAACGCACGAACAACGCCAAAGTCGCGGAAGGCTAGAACAGATATGCCAAAGAGGATATTGCAGGGCACCGTTGAAGGTGAAAAATCAAACAAAACCGTGGTCGTTCGCGTTGACCGCAGGTTTACTGATCCCTTGTTTAAAAAGACTGTGCGTCGTTCTAAGCGCTATCACGCGCATGACGAACATAATGTGCATAAGATTGGCGATCAGGTGCGGATTCAAGAATGTAAACCGATCTCCAAACTCAAGCGCTGGGTTGTGCTTGAGGAAATGGCCGGCTGAGTGCGCTCAGTGTTGGTTAAATGAAAGATAAGGCGGGAAGCTAATGATACAGATGCAATCAAATCTCGATGTCGCCGACAACTCGGGCGCGCGCCGGGTGCAGTGTATCAAGGTTCTGGGTGGCTCCAAGCGGAGGTTTGCAGGAGTAGGTGATACCATCGTGGTGTCTGTGAAAGAGGCGATCCCGCGCGGCCGCGTTAAGAAGGGGGATGTGATGAGAGCCGTCATCGTTCGTACGGCTAAAGACATCCGTCGGAATGATGGTACTGTAATTAGATTTGATCACAATGCTGCTGTGCTTATCAATCAACAAGGGGAGCCGGTTGGCACTCGTATTTTTGGTCCTGTTACGCGAGAGTTAAGAGCGAAGAACCACATGAAGATTATATCGCTCGCGCCGGAGGTTTTGTAGATGGCTGCGAAAATCAAGAAGGGTGACCGGGTGGTTGTTCGAACTGGCCGAGATAAGGGTAAACTAGGCGATGTTGTGCGGATCATTCCGGATAACTCCCGTGCCGTCGTGCGGGGTGTAAATCTGGTTCGTCGGCATACACGTCAATCTCAAACGGAGCAGGGCGGAATTATTTCAAAAGAAGCACCCGTTCATTTATCAAATCTCGCGTTGGCTGATCCAGAGGATGACAAGCCAACTCGTGTTGGATTTAAGTTTCAGGACGATGGCCGAAAGGTACGTTTCGCTAAGCGGTCAGGAGGCACAATCGATGGCTGAGGCCACATATATCCCGCGGCTAAAGTTGCACTATGATGATGTTGTGCGGCCGAGTTTGATTGAACGCTTTGGCTACACCAATCCCTTCCAAGTTCCTCGACTTGATAAGGTTGTGCTTAATATGGGAGTTGGTGGAGCGGTTGCTGATTCAAAAAAAATTAATGTTGCAGTAGATGACTTGGCGGCTATTGCTGGCCAGCGCCCTGTGATTACCAAGGCTCGCGCGTCAATTGCTAATTTCAAACTACGTGAAGGTATGAATATTGGCACCAAGGTGACGTTGCGCCGTGCGCGTATGTACGAATTTGTAGATCGACTTCTGACGGTCGCGTTGCCTCGGGTTCGTGATTTTCGTGGCCTCAGTCCTTCGAGTTTTGATGGTGGGGGAAATTTTTCTCTGGGCATGCGTGAGCACATTGTGTTTCCAGAAATAAACTATGACAATGTCGAAGAGGAGTTGGGGCTTGATGTGGTTATCTGCACCACTGCTCGCAACGATGAAGAAGCGCGTGTGCTTCTGGATGAACTCAATTTTCCGTTTCGAAACTGAACCGGTAGCTAAGAGGAAGATATGGCGAAGAAAAGCGCGGTGGAGCGCAACAATAAGCGCCGGAAAATGGTGGTAAAATTTGCCTCCAAACGGGCGCGTCTAAAGGCGGTGATCCAAGATCATTCGGTAAGCATGGAAGAGAGATTTCAAGCCCATCTAAGGCTTGCGGGTCTCCCTCGTAATTCTGCGCCCAACCGAATCAGAAATCGATGTGAGATTTCAGGACGGCCGCGTGGATTTTATAGAAAAATCGGGATGTCCCGAATTGCCCTTCGAGATCTGGCTTCTGCCGGGTTGATACCGGGCATGGTTAAGTCAAGCTGGTAGGATTTTCGCATGGTGATGACCGACCCATTGGGGGATATGTTGACCCGCATACGCAATGCTCAAATGCGTGGTAAAAACAAAATTTCTACTCCCGCATCAAAATTGCGTGAACGCGTTCTCAACGTGTTGGAAACGGAGGGTTTTATTCGTGGGTTTGCCCGTGTTGAGCTCTCTGGATCGTTTCCTGAGTTAGAAATTGAACTTAAATATCACGATGGCCATCCGGTCATTCGGGAAATTAAGCGGGTGTCTAAGCCTGGGCGCCGGGTCTATTCATCTGTAGGTGACTTGCCGCGGGTTTATAATGGACTTGGATTGTCCATTCTCTCAACGCCAAAGGGCGTAATGTCGGATTCCGATGCGCGCGACAGTAATGTGGGCGGCGAAGTCCTCTGTAAGGTTTTTTAGGCAACCGCCGGAGAGAATGAGATATGTCACGTATTGGAAAAAAGGTGATCCCAGTACCATCCGGTGTTACCGTGTCGGTTGATGGCCAAGCTGTTAGTGTCAAAGGCCCAAAGGGCGAGTTGAACGTGGTGTTGGTTGATGATGTGATTGCAAAACTTGAAACTGGTGGCATACAAGTCAATATGCGCAAAGACACTAGGCGTGGCCGTTCCATGTGGGGATTGTCACGGACTGTTGTCGCCAATCTGATTGATGGTGTTTCGCAAGGGTTTAGTCGCTCACTTGAGATAACCGGTGTTGGTTATCGTGCGGCGGTTGAGGGGAAAAAATTGAAATTAGCCCTCGGCTTTAGTCATGATGTGTTGTATCCGATCCCGGAAGATGTCGTGATCGCGTGCCCTAAACCAACGGAAATAACCGTTACTGGTATCGACAGGCAGCGAGTTGGGCAGGTTGCGGCTGAAATTCGCCACTATCGCCCCCCTGAGCCGTATAAAGGCAAGGGTGTGCGCTTTGCTGGTGAATATATTTTCCGTAAAGAAGGTAAGAAGAAGTAGGCCATCTAGGATGACAGATAGAAAAAATAAGACACTACGTCGTCGTGCGCGTGTCCGCCGCCGATTGCACCAACGTTCAACCGGACGCGCTCGCTTAAGTGTATTTCGCTCGTCAAAGAACATCTATGCTCAGGTTATTGATGATTCAAGCGGGCGCACTGTGGCTGCGGCCTCAACGCTTGAAACAGATGTGCGTTCAAAGTTGAAAACTGGGGCTGACAAAGCTGCTGCTTCAGTAGTTGGAAAAGTGATCGCCAAGCGCGCGCGCGACGCGGGCGTGGAGCAGGTCATATTCGACCGCGGTTCATATCTTTATCATGGCCGAGTGAGGGCGCTGGCCGATGCTGCCCGTGAAGGTGGGCTACAATTTTGAGGACCAATTTTGAAGGTCAATATACAAGACCAAATCTAAAGGATGTAAGTTATGGCGCGTGAGCCGATGAGGTCGCGGGACGACCGCGACAGCGAATTTATCGACCGTCTTGTCCACATTAACCGCGTTGCCAAGGTGGTAAAGGGCGGGCGTCGTTTTGGCTTTGCCGCGCTGGTGGTCATTGGCGATCAAAAGGGTAGGGTCGGTTTTGGTCACGGTAAGGCACGCGAGGTTCCGGAGGCGATCCGTAAGGCAACTGAAACGGCGAAACGCTCTCTGATCCGAGTTCCTTTGCGTGAGGGTCGTACGCTGCACCATGACGTAACAGGGCATCATGGTGCAGGCAAAGTGCTCATGCGCTCGGCTCCTCCGGGAACAGGTATTATTGCTGGTGGTCCAATGCGTGCGGTTTTCGAAACTCTGGGAGTTCAGGATGTGGTAGCCAAATCAATCGGCACCTCCAACCCCTATAACATGGTCAGAGCAACCTTTGATGCGCTCAGGCATGAACAGAGCCCGCGTATGGTTGCCTCGAGGCGCGGTTTAAAAGTTAGTGAAATCATCTCCCGTCGCCATGATGCGACAGGTGAGCCTGTGAGCGATTAAGAGATAAAGATGGCAGACATGACAACAGTGACCGTCGAGCAGACTGGAAGTCCCATTCGTCGTCCGGCTGATCAGCGTGCGACGCTAATTGGCCTTGGGCTAAACAAGATGCATCGTCGTAGAACTCTGGAAGATACTCCTTCCATTCGCGGAATGATTGCTAAAGTGAGCCACCTTGTGCGGGTCATTGACGATAACAAAACCTGACCCCATTTGAATGGATGTTGTGATGCGATTGAACCAAATTTCTGATATTCCGGGTGCCCGCAAGGCCCCTAAGCGCGTTGGGCGCGGTATTGCGTCTGGTACTGGTAAAACCGCAGGCAGGGGTGTTAAGGGGCAAAAGTCTCGCTCAGGCGTCGCCATCAAGGGGTTTGAGGGCGGCCAGATGCCTTTGCATCGCCGGTTACCTAAACGTGGTTTTAATAATATTTTTGCATTGAAGTTCAATTCGGTGAATGTTGGCAGGATTCAGCAAGCAATTGATGCTGGTAAGCTTAATGCAGCTGAAAAGATCACGGTAGAAGCACTAAAGACTGCTGGCGTTGTGTCAAAATGTCTTAATGGAGTTCGCTTGCTGGGGCGCGGTGAGCTTTCGGTCAAAGCTGAGTTTGAAATTTCTGGCGCGTCAAAATCGGCAATCGCAGCGGTCGAGAAATCTGGTGGTAGTGTTGCTCTTCTTCCCGGAAAAAGAGTCCCAGAAAAGACTGGAAAGCGCACGGCGCGCCGTGAAGTTGCACGTGTTAAGCGCGAAGCGCGGGCCGTACAAGCGGGCGCGTAAGATATCCGTTGGTTGCGTTCGATAGCGCGCCGGAGGGGTGGAGAATTTAATTTGGTAAGGAGCGTTGATCTGACCGCATAGATGCGAGATCAAGCTCTACGCGCCTCATTCCATGGCGTGGGAAGGTTAAGGCAATGGCCTCAGCAGCGGAACAACTTGCCGCTAACATAAATTTCTCCGCGTTTTCCAAAGCGACGGATCTGAAGCGCCGTATTCTGTTTACATTGGGCGCGCTTCTAATCTATCGACTGGGGACCTATATTCCTCTGCCCGGAATTAATGCCGAAGCGCTCGCCGATGTGTTCCAACGGAATCAGAGCGGAATCATCGGCATGTTTGATATGTTTGCCGGCGGCGCTGTTGGCCGTATGGCTATCTTTGCGCTCAACATCATGCCGTACATCTCTGCCTCCATCATCATGCAGCTGATGACGGCTGTCTCGCCACATCTTGAGCAGTTGAAGAAAGAAGGCGAGCAGGGGCGTAAGCAAATCAACCAATATACCCGCTATGGCACGGTATTCCTTGCCACTCTTCAGGGCTATGGAATTGCAGTAGGCCTCGAGGGCGCAGGTAATGTCGTTATAGAACCTGGACTCTATTTCCGTTTTGGAACAGTGATTACACTGGTTGGTGGTACCGTTTTTCTAATGTGGTTAGGCGAGCAGATAACAGCGCGCGGCATCGGAAATGGTATTTCTCTGATCATCTTTTCTGGCATTATAGCTGAGATGCCATCGGCAATCGCCAATACGCTTGAACTTGGCCGTCAGGGAGCATTACCAACTTGGGTTATTCTTGCCGTCGCAGCCATGTCCGTTGTCGTCATAGCCTTTATCGTGTTTATGGAGCGCGCTCAGCGCCGCCTCTTGATTCAATATCCAAAACGCCAGGTCGGCAACAAAATGTTTGGCGGAGATTCATCGCACTTGCCGCTCAAGCTCAATACCGCGGGTGTTATCCCGCCGATCTTTGCCTCATCGCTACTTTTACTGCCGATCACAGTTGCCAATTTCTCTTCCGGTCAGGGCCCTGATTGGCTGAATGCGGTGACTGCATTACTCGGCCGTGGTCAGCCCTTGTATTTAGCGCTTTATATTGGCGGGATCGTTTTCTTCGCCTTTTTCTATACCGCTATCGTGTTCAATCCAGCTGATACTGCAGATAATTTGAAGAAGTATGGTGGATTTATTCCAGGAATTCGCCCTGGTGAGCGCACGGCTACATACCTTGATTATGTTCTCACCCGAATTACTGTTGCGGGCGCGGGCTATCTGGCTGCAGTGTGCCTGCTACCGGAGTTGTTGATTTCATATGCGGCAGTTCCATTTTATTTTGGTGGCACCTCACTTTTGATTGTTGTTAGCGTCACGATGGATACAATTTCTCAAGTCCAAAGTCATCTTCTCGCCCATCA
>CAUZRD010000068.1:0-10089 GCA_963582255.1 Alphaproteobacteria bacterium
TCGTGATTTTCCGCTATTCCATTCATCGTCAGTTTGCTCATTGGAGCGCAGAGCACTTGGTAACAATAATGACTGGCCCCAATCTCGATCTGCTGCGCCAATGACTGTCTCCCCCTGCCCAGCGCCAACCAATTGTGGTCTCGGGCCGGAGGGAAGCAGCACGCTCTCACCCGAATTAAGAAAACTCCAAGGGGGAGGAGTTGCAAGTCTATGATCTAAGGGTTGTCCCGGCTTGGTTCGCGGAAGAGGTGCAGCATGTTCAAAAATCTGCGACATCAGTCGAGTTCGCTCGGACACTATTCTTGGTGTGTTATATTTGCGATTATCCTTACCACTCATAATTTGAGCATATTGATCTGCGGGCAAGCTGGGCCAATGGCGAACGCTGCCCGTATCGACATGCACAAATGGCTGGCCGGAACTCGGATAGTAGCCAACGCCACCAAGTTCGCGGATTAGAGCGGCATTCCGCAAGCGCTCTAGCGGCACATCAGGGAAGAAGACGTCAGCAGCCAAGCCTTTTATATGTAAGCTTTTTCTTGCCTGACCACCGCTAGTTCGACGCAGCATATCATTGGTTTTTTGTGATCGGTATCCGGAGATCAGATGAATTGGCTTTTTCGATCCAAGGTCAGCGTGAATCTGCCAAAGAAGATCTATCAGATTCGGATCTATCCTAATTTTCTCATCAACTCGCCAATCACGCATAACCACGTTGACGCGATCCAGGCCATTATTATCAAACTTGCCATCGCGCATATAAGTAGCAGTGACAGTTTCCTTAGTATGGATATTGAAGATGGAGATTGTGCGATCACCAGAAGCAGCGCGCAGCCCATCACTGACATGCGCCCCTGCAATCACAAGCAAAGTAGCTATCCCCAGACTGCATGTAAGTAGGATACGGCCCATAACAGACCAAACCGACCCCCTGCGCATTCATACCCCCGACGGACTAAGCGCTAGGCTGAGCGATAACGCTCCAAAAACCAAAAGTCTACTTATTGTTGAGACTTAGGGTTAAGCTTTCATTTATATAAAAAGACATTTTGCAGATAAAATCTGCTTATTTCAAGGCAACCTTTTTCTCTAAATTTTATTTTTTCCTAATGCCGTACGAACAATATACTGCAGACTGATTGTCTCCTTAAAACTTCCGATAAGTTAGCTTTTGTTGCCTTGTTACAGCATCATCTGTGGACAGAATATAGAATTAGCACCCAGGGAGACTGGTAGCCATCCCCATCGCACATAGCGATATGAGCCTTCTCACTGATGCTCCCGAATGGAAATTCTTATTCCATACATTCAAACTAGTGCAACATCTTTGCTCACGCTAGGGCTTGAAGCCCTAGCTCACGGAGCTTTCGGTAAAGAGTAGAGCGGCCAATCCCTAACTTTCTAGCTATCTTAGACATATGTCCGTCATACCGGGTCAATGCTAGCTTGATCATATCTGCCTCAACATCACCAAGGCTGCGGATCTCTCCGGCATCAGTCGTAACACGAATACCAACATCGTCATCGCTATCATAACCGTTATGGGACATAATCGAGAACTCGCTGCCAATCATGGCTGGTCCTTTCGGCATGGACCGTTCAAAGCATCGAGCAGGCGCCGGTGGAATGCGCACGTCAAATCCATCGACAATCGCCGCGATTTGTGGAAACTCCTCAACGTTGAGCTTACTATCCTCAGCCAGAATTACCGCGCGAAAAATGGTGTTTTCAAGCTGGCGTACATTGCCCGGCCAGACGTAGCGCATTAATAAGTCCAAGGCTTCGGGACCAATACCATCGAGACACCGGTTTTCTTCATTAGCAAATTTAGTAATAAAATGATGGATAAGATCAGGTACATCTTCCATACGTTCACGCAGTGGCGCAACGAGGATAGGAAACACATTCAACCGATAAAACAGATCTTCGCGGAATTTGCCTTGCTTCACCATTTCGATCAGATCACGATTAGTCGCCGAGATCAGACGGACATTAACCTTGATAGATTCATTGGCACCTACTGGATCAACTTCGCCGTCCTGCAGCGTCCTTAACAGCTTGACCTGAACATTGGCGGGAAGTTCCCCCACTTCATCAAGAAACAGAGTGCCTCCATCAGCTTCAATAAATTTTCCAATGTGTTTGTCACTAGTGCCAGCGAACGATCCTTTTTCATGACCAAACAGAATACTCTCGAGAAGATTTTCAGGAATCGCACCACAATTGACCATAACAAAGGGCTTGCCGCGCCTCGAGCTCGTACCCTGAATGGCCCTGGCAACCAACTCCTTGCCGACGCCGCTCTCACCTTCAAGAAGTACTGGGATATTGGAGCGCGCGGCACGTTCACCAAGCCGGCGCACTTGTTCCATCACCTCGGTGCTAGCGATAAAATCATCGAATGTAAGAACGCCAGCGTTTTTTCGCCGAATACGTTTGATCTCACCCTGCAAAGCACCAACCTTGAGCGCATTCTTGATCGAAATCAGGAGTCGTTCTGGGCTGACTGGTTTAACGATAAAGTCACATGCACCGGCCCGCATTGCGCTAACTACAGTGTCGATGCTCCCTTGCGCAGTCTGAACAATAACCGGGGGATGAGAGGCGTCGGGCCGGAGCAGTTCCAAAACGCCCATACCGTCCAATCCTGGCATCACAAGATCAAGGACGACAACGTCGATCTCCCCCACGGACGAGGTGTTTATCTTCTCGACCGCCTGTTCTCCCGATTCGGCAACGACAACATCATGGCCGCCACGACGAATAAGTTCTTCCAAAATCCGACGCTGCATCGGATCATCATCAACAATGAGGACTCTAGTGGACATATAATGTGACCAGTGTGATTGACTAAAAATAAAGTTCCGCCGGATAAAGCTTACTAACCGACTCAGCTATCATCCAAGACAAGCGTAAAGACGCACTTAAGGATAAAATTTGCATGCATTAAAGGTTTGAGTACAATTGTGATAAAATCAAAAGTGGTACCGATCCTTTCTCTGGTGCACTCTCAGGGGACAACAAAATGAGTAAAAAGGTGGCGGTTCTTGGAACCGGAGCCAACGGCAGTTCAATTTCCGCGGACCTAATCAGTGCTGGTCATGACATCACCATGATCGACCAATGGCCAGATCACGTCGAAGCAATGCGCACAGATGGCCTACGTATCCAGATGCCGGAACGGGAGCTTCACGTGCAGGTTAACGCATTCCATTTGTGTGATGTAGCAACTTTTACCAACAAATTTGATATCGTTTTTGTGGTTGTTAAAGCTTATGACACACGCTGGATAAGCGAGCTGATCGCACCTCATGTTGCAGATAATGGCCTAGTGATAGGCCTGCAAAATGGAATGACCGTTGATGATATTAAAGCCGCGGTTGGCCCATCGCGCACCATTGGCTGTGTAGTTGAACTTTCCTCGGAGTTATTTGAGCCAGGTCAGGTCAAGCGTAACACACCACCAGATCACACCTGGTTTGGCCTTGGCTCGCTTGATGCTTCCACCGCAGGTCGTGAAAGCGAAGTTGAACCAATTTTGAGAGCGGCGGGGCACGTCGCTATCCAGCCCAATATTGTGTCGGCAAAATGGATGAAACTGATCGTTAATGCCATGACCATGGGACCCAGGGCTCTTACTGGATTGAACGCAGGCGATGCCATGAAAATTCCGGGTATGCGCGAGATTGCCCTTAAAGCCGGCGAGGAAGCTCTGGCAGCCGGGCAACTGCAAGGCTTTACAATCGAACCCATATTTGGTCTGACACGCGAAGATGTTGACGGGACAAATCGTCTACTTGAACTATTGCTCGACAAAATTGTTAAGGATGTAGGACCAACCGCACGCGATGCTGTACTTCATGATCATATCAAGGGCCGCTACAGCGTGGTCGATGAAATAAACGGCCGGGTTGCGAGCATCTGTGCTAAAAACGGCCGGCCCGCACCAGTTAATACAGCTATCGTAGAAATCACTTCACAGATTTTCAAAGGAGAGATAGAAGCGGTACCCGCCAACCTTGAGCGCGTACGGAAATTAAGTGGCAGCTAGGGGGGTAATGAATTTTGCAGAAAATTAAGCGGGAATTCAGCCACGGGCCAGGTAGCTCTCAAGCGCCAGGAACGATTCCAGCGTATCGGCCGGCACCAAATGGTCAATCCGATTCATCGCTGATAACATAGCAAGCGTCACTGGGCGATAGCTCGCCCGGCCGCAAAGCGGGTTAAGCCAGATCATCCGGCGCGTCCGGTCTGCGATTGCAGCAAACTCGGTGGCAAAGAGATCCTCCGAGCCTGAATCATATCCATCCGATAAGATGAATACCAGCGCACGGCGTAGGCTACTGGTTTGCCGTATTTGATTGTTAAAGGTACGGAAGCAGGCACCAAGCCGGGTTCCACCGCCAAACCCGACTGCAATATCAGCAAATTTCTGCGCAGCGCGGTGAGGGTCACGCTCTTTCATAACCTCGCTAGCATCAACTAGAGCTGTGTGCATCAGATAAACTCGCACATCAATCCAACGTCCAGCCAAACCATGGGCAAATGCCAAAAATGCACGAGCATAACTTCTCATTGATCCTGACACGTCAAGCAGTAGGATGACAGGCTGAGGCCTATGCAACGGTTTTTTGAATGCAAGTTCAAGTGGATCTCCGCCAAAACGCAGTGATTTCCGCATGGTGCGTCTTAAATCTATCCGAGAACCGCGGTGCGCTGGGCGGCGGCGGCGTGACTGGCGCTGTTTAATGGATTTGGCAATCTGTCGAGCAATTCTATCGGCCATCTCCCGTTCAGCCGAACTAGCCAATTCATCAAGATTGACGCTCGATAGGGATTCAGCACCAGAACCGCTCGCATCATAGCCTAGCTCTACTTCAGCATCGCCGATCGGTGGAAATTCATCAAGCAGGCTATTATGTGCCCCCACACCAGATGATTTTGTAACAACACTTATCGCTACCTCTCCTTTCATTGCGGGACGCTTTTTTCTGTCCGGAAACCAGAATTCATTAAACAAGCGATCGAAATCATCCCATTGCGAGCGCGATTTAGAGAGAAGTATTTTTAGCCTAGGTTTCAGCTTAGAGGTCTCAGGGCTAAAACGAGCGGCGATCGCGGTGGCATCAGCAGCTTCACCGAGACCAATCAAAAATCCACGCTCCCGTAAAAACGCAATAAACTCTAAAAATGAATGTGCTGGGCTCTTTTCAATATCCGTCATTACGGATCAAGCTTACGCTGTTCCCGCCACAATTTCTGCGGTCAATTCAGGCGTTAACTTTTTTGAATCTTCTTGTGTTTTCAGAAGGCAGAGAAGCGTTTGGTGCACCATCTCAGGAGCTCCAGTCAATTCACGAACACCAAGCCCGGTGAGTGCAGCACACCAATCAAGAGTTTCGGCAATTCCCGGACGTTTTTTGAGATCTTGAAGACGTAACTCATGAACAAATCTGGCAATCTGCCCGGCAAACTCCTCATCAAGGCCTGGCATACGGGCACGAAGGATCGCCATTTCGCGCATTACATCAGGGAAGTCAACATAGGCATAGAGACATCTACGGCGCAGCGCGTCTGAAAGCTCACGAGTCTGGTTAGAAGTCAAGATAACATGCGGCACGCTTATTGCTTTAATGGTACCGAGTTCGGGAATGGTAATCTGAAAATCAGCCAGCACTTCAAGTAGAAAAGCTTCAAATTCCTCATCCGCGCGATCGATTTCGTCGATCAGCAGGACTGGCGAGATTTCCTGTCGGATTGCTGCCAGCAATGGGCGCTCAAGCAGATACTGATTGGTGAACAACTGGGCTTCAAGATCTGAGGCATTGGCAGCAAATTTCTCGCTAGCCTTGATCGCTAAAATCTGGCGCTGATAGTTCCATTCATAAATAGCAGATGACACATCCAGGCCCTCATAGCATTGAAGGCGAATAAGGCGTGTCCCAAGTGCTTTAGCAAGTGAGACCGCAACCTCGGTTTTACCAACACCCGCTTCACCCTCAAGTAAGAGTGGGCGGGACATATCAAGTGAAAGGCCAACAGCCATGCCAAGAGCTGGATCGACGACATAGCCCGCCAAAGCCAATTTTTCTTCAATATCAATCTGAGCTGGCATTTGCAATTATGATGCTGAGATCGTCATGGTTTGTAGGGTGAATAACTTTCATTGCAGTTAGATACCATCTTATCCGTTCGACCACGATAGCTAAACTGTGGGGACGGAGGGTGGGATGCTGGCTTTTGCCGATGTTAGTTTAAATCCGCTATATCCACCACGGACGATCTCGTTGCATTTTTCAATATAGATCGGAAATCCAGCCACAAACGGCATGAATACACGAGTTTTCCCGGGTACATTAGCCCCCAAATACCAAGAATTACACTCATAACGCAGCGTATCACGAGCACACATTTCATTGAATTCAACCCAAGAATTTTCCGCATTCAAGGTTGGTTCAATCTCAGTAATATCATGCTGACGCAGATATTCTAGACACTCAGCAATGAAATCAACATGCTGCTCGATTGTTGGCAGCATATTAGTCAAAACCGACGGACTCCCTGGTCCGGTGATGGTAAAAAAATTTGGAAAGCCAGCAACCCCCAACCCGAGATAAGAGCGTGGCCCATCAGTCCATTTGTCCGCCAGGACGTGGCCTTCTTTACCCTGGATATCAATGCGTTTCATAGCACCGGTCATGGCATCAAATCCGGTTGCTAAAACAAGCAAGTCGATCTCATATTCTTGCCCGTCCACAACTACGCCCGTTGGTGTTATCCGCTCTATCGGCGTTGAGCGCACATCCACAAGATGTACATTGTCCAGATTGAAGCTCTCATAATAGTCGGTTACAACACACACTCTCTTGCATCCGACGATTGAATTCGGGATCAAGAGCTCGGCAACTTCAGAATCCTTGACGACTTCGCGGATCTTGTCATGTATATAGTCTGCCATGGTTTGATTGGAATCGAGATCAGAGTTTAAGTCGGAAAACGCACCCAAAAACGGTAGGCCGCCACGCTCCCAGCGCTGGTCATATTCGTGCCGCCGCTCCTCTTCACTCACCTCCATGGCCGCTACGGTGCTGTAGTGGCACAAGAGCCCACTCGCCGCAGTTTTTGCCTTGGCTCGGTTCGCAACATAATTAGCTTTGAAATCATTCGCATAGTTTGAATCTAGCGGGCCATTATTTGCTGGCACGGCATAGTTCGGGGTGCGCTGAAATACCGTTACATCCTGGGCATCTTCAGCAATGATCGGCAACGACTGCATGGAGGACGAGCCGGTGCCAATAATGCCGACTCGTTTGCCCGCAAACGAGACCGGACTATGTGGCCAGGTTGCGGTGTAATAATATTCACCCTCAAATGTCTCTAGACCTTCGATTTCCGGTTTCAGTGGCGCAGAGAGGCAACCGGTCGCCATAACACAGAATTTTGCAACAAAGCTGATGCCCTCGGTTGATGATACCCGCCAGCATCCAATATCTTCATCAAAATGGATCGAATCAATTCTTGTGTTTAAGGATATATCTTTTTTTAGATCAAACCGCTCAGCGACATGGTTGATGTAACGTAGAATTTCGGGCTGAGTGGCATACCGCTCAGACCACTCCCATTCCTGCTGCAGCTCCTCGGAAAACTGATAGGAATACTGCATGCTTTCAGTATCGCAGCGCGCGCCTGGATATCTATTCCAATACCAAGTTCCACCAATATCCAATCCAGCTTCACATACACGGACCCTAAACCCTAGTTCTCGCAGTCTTCGTAATGCGCTCAAGCCTGCAAATCCTGCTCCAACAATCAATACATCAAGGTTAAACATTTGCTTAGTCGAAGAGTTCATTTTATGCTAATCCAAAGCTAGGAATGGGTTGAATAGAGGCTATTCTACAGGAGATATTAGTAGCGAACATAAAAATAACAAACTCAAGACGCATGTTGAGTCTAACCTTAGCCATCACCGCGAAGCAATGATGTGCCAAACAGAGAATTCCGAGCCAAAAATGTATAGGAATCTCTAAAAAATGACATGCAATTTGCCGTATCGACTACGGAGCTTTTGTGAATTTAGTTTGCTCTAGTTTAAAAGCTAATCTGTTCGACAATATGAATTATTAGGCCATGGTTAACGGAGATACTAATACCTGATCGCTTTTCGGTACCCGTGCGGTATAGGTGATAGGGGCGGTAAGAGGGTTGGGGGAAAAAATGTCCAGAATATTTCGGCTTAGTACAATTGCTTTCAGCTTTATTGGCGTACTGCTCATCGCAGACACGCAGAAAGCTCCTGTTCAGGCTCAGGGATTTCTAAATGGTGGCATCTTTAAACCACAATTTTTTAGTCAACGTTCCAAGCGGCGCCATCGTAGCAATGTAGGATATTTCTGGTGGGAACGTTCTCAGCCTAGAACTCCGCCGATTATAGCCTATGTGAGCCCTCCAGAATACTATACCTACATACCAGATACGCTGGTGCATGTAGAGCTTTCGAAGTTAAGCGAGGCAGATGTCGCAGAAATAAGTCTTGATAAAAAAGAGGGGGCTCCGGCACAAGCCACCCCGATCAATACTCCGATCACGAAACTGCCGCAGACAGATTTTCAACGTGCTCTCAAGATGCTTGGAGATTTCAAACTCCTCGCTCTTCCAGAAGTTAGCAAAGCATTGATACACCACTACAAAAAAAATCCAGAATTTATCTGGGTGAAAAAGAATTACGTCAACTCTCGCGCATATCAGACAATAATAACACTCAACAATGCCGACCAGTTTGGACTATCTTCTAAGGATTACCTAGTGGTGTTGCCTTCCGGCAGCGCGACTGAAAACACCCTCAATAGCACCGATTCCCTCATAGAATTCGAACTAAACATGTCGGTCAAAGTGCTAAGCTATATACTCGACGCAACGCGCGGTCGGATCGACCCTAATCGTCTATCAGGCTACCATGATTTCAAACGAAAAAGCATCGAATTGAATAGACGGCTCCTTGAAATTGTGGCCTCGGACGACATCGCCGCAAGTTTGAAAGCTCAGCATCCAAGCAATGCACCCTTCAAGTCCATGGTATCGGAGCGAGCACAGCTTATTAAACTGACATCACAGAAGAAAACAAAAATTTCTGCCGGGACATTCGTGCGCCCAGGCGAGCAGAATGTAGAGCTGGTAAATGTGGTTGCGGCGATCGAGACATCTGGAACAGCTACGCTAATCCAGACTCATAAAAAAACTTTTGAGCAATACACAGGCGATCCAACCTATAGTGATGAGTTGGTGGCACTTGTGAAGGACTTCCAGAAAGAACGGTCCTTATCTGTTGATGGTGTAATTGGACCCAATACCATCCGTGCTATGATACCGGAGACAAACGAAGATAAAATTGCGAAGATTGAGCTCGCGATGGAACGTCTGCGTTGGCTGCCACGTGAATTTGGCAATCGCCATGTGTTCATCAACCAACCAGCGTTTATGGCCACCTATATGCATGAAGACAAAGCGCAAGTTCAAATGCGTATCGTGGTTGGCACGAAATTAAACCAAACCAATTTCTTCCAGGATAAGATCGAAACGATTGAGTACAACCCTTATTGGGGTGTGCCACAGTCAATTATTATCAATGAGATGGTACCCGAGCTCTATAAGGATCCGTATTATCTCGACCGTGCCGGATATATAGTCACTGACTCATCGGGACAGCTAGTTTCATCGTCAAGTGTTGACTGGGGCGGTGTCGCGACAAAGACAGTGCCTATCAATGTTCGCCAGCCTCCAGGAAACGACAATGCGCTAGGTCGAGTAAAAATCCTGTTTCCCAACAAGCATAATATCTACATGCATGACACTCCGCATAAAAACCTTTTTTCCTTAGATACGCGTGCGTTCAGTCATGGCTGTGTGAGACTGCATGCACCCCGCGTCATGGCCGCGGCGATACTTGGTAAACCAGTAGAATATGTTGATGAACATATTGCACAAGAGAATAACCATGCCGATAAAATAACCGATGATATTCCGGTTTACATCTCCTATTTCACTGCTTGGCCAGAAGTGGATGGTATAGTCAAATACTATGCTGACATG
>CAUZRD010000069.1:0-10004 GCA_963582255.1 Alphaproteobacteria bacterium
CAATGATAAGTCTAGATCAGACGTATGAGATGCTAAAGCAGATAAAAGCTTTCCAGCGTTCTGTGTGGCAGAGCAATAGAGGGAGCTACCAGGTAACACGCACTTCCTGAATAGCTTGGGGTGTGGCCTGATTGACCGTTAAAGTTTTTTCTTTGTAGCGGATAATGGTTCCGGCGGGTGGAATTTCCTTGGCGATATCAAGTATAAATCCAGCAATTGTCTGATAGTCACCGTCTGGAAATTTAAGCCCGACTTCTTCTTCGACGAACTGCAATTCAGCTCGGCCACTAATGATATAATCACGCAGACCCAGCTTGCGAATGTTGGGAGTTGGCCCTTCATTTATATCGTGTTCGTCGCCGATCTCGCCGACGACGACCTCAAGGATGTCCTCCAGAGTCACGATGCCTTCTGCGCCGCCAAACTCATCAACAATAATAGCCATGCCAACGCCTTTTCCACGAATCATGGGAAGAAGATCAGCAATGTTCTGTGAGCCTGGTATATAGATTGGTATAGATATATAGGGCTGAATTTCTTGTTCTGGATCTTCTAGAAGCAAATCGAGTGAATTGAGGGTTCCAGTAATTTTATCAACGCGTTTATCATAGACGGTCAGTCTCTTATGGGAGGAGCTAGCGGCTAGCTGAGATGCATTGCCTGTTGTTGAATGGCATTCAATGCCGACCACATCAATCAATGGTACCATGATATCAGCTGCGGTGGTTTCGCCGAAATCGAAAACCCGCTGAATCATAGTTTTTTCGTTCGGTTCGATATCAGTATCGTCGGATGTTATGCCCATAATCGCAACAATTTCTTCGCGCGGCGTGAATAGATTATGTGTTTCGCCACCCCCCAGGATTCGCGTCAGAAGTTTGGTGAGAAGACTAAAGACAATGAGAATGGGATAGAAAACGTAAGAGCAGATTCGCAGAATATAAATAGCTCGTGGCGTGATTGAATCTGCGTTTTGCTGAAAGATACTCTTGGGGACTATTTCGCCGAATATCCAGATCAGCGGGGCCGCGATGACAATCGCTAGCCAGCTATATTCTTCGCCACAAAGCTCGATCATCAAAGCTGTAGTCACCGTGGTGTTGGTGACCACGAAGACATTAGTTCCGACCAGGGTGGTGGATAACAGCCATTCCGGCGTTTTTAACATATCAAGGGCAATTTTTGCGCCACGAGATCCATTTGCTGCGTCGTGGCGCAATTTGATCCGGTTGGCGCTTACAACGCCAATTTCCGAGCCAGTAAAAAATGCCTCGCACGCTAGGCAGGAGATAATGATCAAAATAGTGGTTGCAATATCCATTTACTCAGTCTCCTCAATCGGGGAGACATTTTGTTTGGTAGCTGCCATTTTGTGGTGATGCTCGCTTGCCGCGTCTGGAACTCTTTCCAAAGCGGCTCCGACGGTTGATACCGGTTGGACCTCAATGTCCTGGATCAGATTGTGATCTAAGGTAACGACTGTGTAAGCATGGCTATCGATTACGATGCTTGCGCCCTCGGTAGGTAATTCTCCAAATTCGTTGAGCAGGACACCACCGATCGTGTCTACTTCGTCAACGGAAAACGATGTTCCGACCAGCTCATTAAAATTTTGCAGATGCATTGTGCCGCCAACACGGAAATGACCTTCACCTTGATCTTCGGATTCAATATTCTCCCGTTTGATTAATTCGGATTGGCTTGGGATGTCGCCAAAGATGCATTCAAGAAGATCTTCCATAGTTACTAGACCGGTCACACCACCGTATTCATCAACTGTGAGTGCAATCGAGAGGTTCCGTTCGCGAAAGGTATGCAAGAGGTTGGCAACGGCCCGTGTTTCGGGGACAAAATAGGCCTTGCGAACTAATTCTTCTGTCGTGGGTGTAGCTTCGTCGTTTAACCTAACACCAAGCAGATCACGAGCGAATAAGATGCCAATAATGTTGTCTAGATCGCCCTTGTAAATTGGTACTTTGCTATGCCGGGTGCGATGAAGTTCACGAACCATCTCTTTAAGTGGCATGTCGACTGGCAAGGCGAAGATCTGCGATCGCTGTGACATTACATGGTCAAGCATCAGATCGCCAACTTCGAAAATCTGCTCGATATAATGAGCTTCCTGGTGATCAAGCCCGCCCTCACCAACAGCCTCGCGTGCCAGAGAGCGTACCATGTCTTCGGTAATAATATTATCGCGTGAGCGCTCTTTGCCAATAATAAATGTGATTATGACCTCTGATATCTCGCGCACCAGCCAGCGAAGCGGAAGAATGGCGCGTGCAAAGCCCTCAATCAACTTGCATTGAAAAGTGGCAAACGCAACGTTGTTACGAATGGCCAGGGTTTTAGGTGTGATTTCACCGAATAAAAGCAAGATGGGCACCATCACGAACAAATTGAGATATTTATTCTCGGCGCCAAATATATGGATGACTGTGGCGGCTGAAATGACTGAAGCCGCGACATTCACGAATTCATTGCCGATCAGGATGGTAACGATTAAACGACGCGGTTGACTCAACAGCTGTTCAATAAGTGTGACGCGCGGATTTCCATCGCTGCGCATCTTTTCGATTTGAACTGGATTAAGGGAAAACAGACTTGTTTCAGAACTTGAAAAAAAACCTGAAAGAAGCATTAATACGCAAAATAGGCCAATTTGAGCCCAAAATATCAAGTCCAATTAAACCTCCAGAGCGCAAACTTATTTTCAGTGTAGGAATATGTTATTAAAAATCCCCACGCAATCAGTCAATACTAAAATTATTGTATCAGATAAGTAATGAGAACTAAACAAAACTAATTAGTGCCCAACTAAAGAGTTAATCGTGTGTTTTGAGCATTTTGCAGAGATGATGCGTGTGTTGGATGAAATCAATAACCCGCGTGCCAGCGATGTAACCCGAGATCTGCAGGACCAAAGCGTTCCTTGCCCATGAATTGCTGGTGCCAATAAGGGTATTGCAGCTTTGGTCGGCTTACATCTTCAAGGCGTTTGTTGTCTTCCTCGGTTAAAGTTAGATCCATGGCCCCAAGGTTATCCTTAAACTGATCTTCGTTGCGTCCGCCGATGATGAGAGATGTGACTGCGGGTCGCCCGAGTAGCCAGGCCAGCGCGACGCGGGCCGGTGTTGCTTCATGTTCGCTGGCAATCTGTATTAATGTATCAATAATGTCATAGAGCCGCTCTTCGTCGTGGATCGGTGGATTTTTCCATTTGCGGTCAAAGTGACGAGATCCTTTAGGCCCAGCTTCGCCGCGACGGAATTTGCCCGATAAAAGTCCGCCAGCAAGTGGACTCCATACTAAAATGCCTAGACCCTCTGACAGGGCTATTGGTACTAACTCGTTTTCGGCCTCTCGGGCTTGTAATGTATAGTGTATCTGCTGACATACAAACCGCTCACGGTGGCCATAATGAGACGTGGCTAGAGACTTCATTACATGCCAGCCAGAAAAATTAGAACAGCCGATATAGCGGACTTTTCCCGAGCGAATAAGGCTATCAAATGCCTCCATAATTTCTTCCATCGGGGTCATGCCATCCCATTTATGAGCGAGATAGATGTCGATGTGGTCGGTGCGAAGACGTTTTAGGCTGGCCTCGCAGGCTGAAATGATGTGGTAGCGCGAAAGTCCCAGATCATTCGGCCCGTCAGCCATTGGGTTCCAAACTTTCGAAGCAATCAGCACATCATTGCGCTTCCCTTTGAGAGCTTCACCGAGCACTTCCTCAGATTGCCCGCGGGCATAGCCATCGGAGGTGTCAATTAGATTGACGCCGGCATCAATACAAAGATCTATGTTGCGCTTGGCCTGATCCGCACCTAGAGAAAATAACGGCTGCTCGGGGTTCCCGTGGCCGTAATTCATAGTGCCGATGGATAACGCCGATACCTTCAGGCCTGAATGGCCAAGACGTCTGTACTCCATTGTATTCCCCGTGTGATTGAATTCATCCAAGGCACTTTCTTGCAAGAAAATGATGTGGTCAAGGACATGCTCACAAGATCTCTGGATTAATTGGAACTAATCATTCGGTTGGACCAAGATTTGGGTTTTCAAGAGAAGCATGACCTCAGTGTTCGCGGCTACAGGTCTCCAGCATATAATACATCATTGCATAGTAAGAAATGTTGGTCCTGAACTACCATTCAAATCAAACTAATGAGGTGATATAGGTCGGTATCATCGCTACGACAGCAGTGATTTTTTGGTGTAGGCGGTTTTGTGGAACTGATCTTTGTTACGTCCGCCGATAATGAGGTATGTGAGTGATGGGGAGGCAAGCTGGAATGATCAGACTAGCTGGCAAGGTGGCTATTATTACAGGAGCTGCCGGCGATATCGGCGCTGCCGCGCTGAAGAGCTTGGTAATTGAGGGGGCGCGAGTTGTGGCAATCGACCTTGATGGCCTTGGTCTCGAGCGAGTTCTTCGTGATCTTAGCGATGAGCAGGCCTGCGCTTGTATTGCCGATGTAACTCGTGCTGACGATATGTCGAAGGCTGTCAATTTCGCTGTAGAGAGATTTGGGCAGCTCGACATTGCGCTTTTGAATGCTGGGATCGAAGGGCAGGTTGCACCGATTACGGACTATGAGGAAGAAGTATTTGATCGGGTGATCGCGGTTAATGTTCGCGGCGTATGGTTGGGACTAAAATACTCTATGCAAGCCATGGCTAGTAGTGGTGGCGGTAGCATCGTCCTTACCTCTTCGGTTGCCGGTGTGCGTGGCCGCAAGGGCATCAGCGCCTATACAGCCAGCAAGCATGCGGTCGTCGGGTTGATGCGCACTGCAGCAATTGAAGGCGCTGAGTTCGGCGTGCGAGTAAACACGGTCAATCCAGGTCCGGTCGAAAGTCGCATGATCAGGGCTCTCGAGATTAGCGCTAACCCTGACAATCCAGATGATGTTCGTCAGGATAATTTCTCGGCCACCCCCATGGGGCGCTATGCTACCCCGCAAGAAGTTGCCAACATGATGATTTTTCTTGCCAGCAATGAGAGCAGTCATAGTACGGGGTCAATGTTCATGGTTGAAGGAGGTCGCACCGCCTAATGTGAGAAATAAGATTGATAATTGGCTGATATTGGCGGAATGGGACCGGTGTGGCGGTATAATTTAGCCCGGCCTTGAATAACGCTCATTCATGCTTACCGCAGTTTTAGTCGGCCTCACTTAGTTTGTCCCGAAGTGTGATCTTGGCTATAACTTTATTGAGGAGTTGCTCAAGCGTTTCGTAGGGCTGCGCGCCAACTACGCCGTAGCCGCCGGCGACGAAAGTTGGCACCCCGGTCACACCATATTGCCGCGACTTCTCCCAGTCAGCATCAATTTGGGTGCGGAAGCTGCGTGAATTTAGAACCTCACGAGCTGCATCTACCGAAAAACCTGCCGATGCTACGATTTCGAGCAATATGTTGGGATCGGATATGTTGTGAGTGTCGACGAAATAGGCGCGGTAGATCGCATCATGTAGTGCGTCACCGTCCTGTTGCGTGTCAGCCCATTTGCCAAGCTCCTGCGCCAGTCGGCTGTTATAACTGTGAGTTCGCTTGCCGTAGGGCAAACCCTCAACGTTCATCAACGCCTTCATGCGCAGATGCGCGGACTGCGGGTCTATGTCACGTCCAGCATAAATCTGTTCCATGGTGCGCCCTTCGGCAGGCGTGTCTGGGTGAAGAGGGAAGTGAATCCACTTTACATTGATTTCAAACTGTCGCTTTAGCTTTGCAATACGCACGGTACTGAGATAGCACCACGGTCAGACGTAGTCAGTAAAAATCTCCAAGGTAATGGGTTCAGACATGGTGAGTTCCTTTTTTGAAGTGAGCTTATAAGATGATGTGCAACTCAGGGTAGGTGGCCCTAGATCCATCGTCCTTCATCAACACTAGCAAGAACACCACTACCATCCAACGCCTGCTGAAGGAGGTCATAGATATCACCTTCGAGTTCTTGTTGAAGGCGATCCAAGCGGAGAAGATTGCTGGCGATAGGCCTATAGGTTTTTGGATCTCGAGCCTCTTTTTCGTAGCGTTCGCGACGTTTCAGTAATTCAGCGCGATAACGTTCTATGGCGGCAATCATTTCTTCGAAGTGCTCGAGTACCTGGTTTAGATCTGGATTGATAATTTCGACCATGTTCGCCTACTTTGATCGTGCCGAGCGTAGCGAGCCTCTCCAGCGATCAGGGTATTCCATGATTGTACCTGTTTCTTTGATTGAGCCTACAGCCTCAAGTGCGGTTTGAAGGATCGATTGCTGCTGCTCAGGGTTAAAGGCTTGCCCGACGAGATTGCCTTGGGGAAAACGCATATAAATCGCGCGTGGTGAGCCAACCATCTTGGTGATGTAAGGATGTGTGGTGAGCGATATGGTGCTGATACCGCCATCTTCCATCGCATTCTGGATCAGTCCCACGGACCGATGGCAGATTGGTCAGCCGGGTGTGAGAAGAGCAATGTCAACACCTTCGACCTGCGCTCGCTCAACAATTTTAGGAATTGTTTCTCGCACGGTCGTGGTTGGATTTGGTACCCATCCCATCATTCCAAAGAACGTATCGGAGATACTGCCAATGATACCCTGATCGCGCAGCTCGGGAAGCCGTTCGATAGGAAACATGCAGTTCACGTCCTGATCCGCGTCGATGTGATTGTAGTGGGTGTGTGTTATCATCAGAGATTCGGGAGGTGAGTCTGATGGAATTTCGCGAAGTGACCAGTCGCCGTCCTCTTTCATCACATCGTAGGGTTCCTGGGTGCGCAGGTGAATTCCGCCGGTCGTTACCAGCATGACTTTGCACTCGGAAAGCGGCTTGGTAAGTGGTGTCCAGGCAAGTTTCTCGTTGCGCACATCGGCAAGCGCACCGTGACCTCCGGGTTTCATCCAATCTGTCCACCGCTGTTGCCACTTATCGGTGAATTCCCAGTCGAGAAGTTTTGTCAACAGTTCACCTATTTTAAGGGATGATTAGAAGTAATAATTCTTTTATTTAGTCAAAAAAGCTAACGCGAAACTGGAAGGCAGTCAATGCCATCAGTCTTGCTCAGGTGATTTGCACCAAGTTTCATGAGAGTACTCATAAATAGGATAGACTTGCCTTAGGAAAGAGACATTTGAATGACGACCGTGGGTTAGCTGTGGTGAAATGATCGGCTTGCTAGTGGGACTAAAGAAATTATCGAATAACGTTTTATATTGAATCTATTATGACCATTTCAGATACCTAGAGCTTCCTGAATCAAAGCTACATTTGATGGGTGTGGCTTTAACTCTCCGGCGTAGATGCGCTTGGTAATTTCTGTTATGGCCCGGTTAATGGGCGCTTCTAACCCGCGTGCCTCGCTTTCATCCGCGACAAAGCCATTGATCTGGTTGACTTCGCTATAGCGGCCTTTCAAATGATCCTGCAGTACTGCGACTTTGTTGGTTAGCCCTACATGAGCGGTAGTCTGGTTTAGCATTAGCTCACATAAACGGTTGGTGCCTTCTATTTCTTCTGGCATAAGTCCGGCGATTGGCACGTTTTTGTAGCCTAGCTCATGTCCAATAGTGAGAGTTTCCTCGCCCGCGCGTAACATAATATCACGCATGCCGGATACCTGAAAAATCTCACCGGAGGTCATGTTGGTGATGCCCTTGAGTCCCATGCTCATAGCGTTGATAATCAGTTTCATCCACTTGGCTGAGAGGATGTTTTCGACAATATCAACCGTGCCAACATCGGACAAAATCTCCTGAATTTCGGCAAGGCGCTTTTCCATCGATGGCTCAAGCGCACCAATGCCTAACCAGGTCCGGTCGGGTGGTGTGTTGCGCTTGATAATTCCTGGATCAAAAAGTTCCGCAGAAAGTTCGATCGCACAGCCAAGCGTGTGATGAGGCCCGACGATCTCAGCGATGTCATTGGCTGTCATTCCATTCTGGATGCCGATCAGAAGGCCATCGTCAGTGAGGTAAGGTTTGATGAACTCGGCCATCCAGCGTGCGTCGAACGCCTTTACTGTCAGAAAAACAACATTGTATTTCTCACCTAGACTACAAACGTCACACATGTGCTCGGCTCGGACTTTCACCTCAAGCGTAGCGTTTTCCATATTAATAGTGAGGCCGTCGGCCTTCATTTTTTCTACGTGTGCAGGCCATTGGTCTATCAACGTTACATCATGGCCGGCGTTGGTTAGATCGGCTGCAATGCAGCTTCCGTTGGCGCCAGTACCGAGCACGGCTATTTTCTTTACCATAGTAAATCCTCCTCGCTGGTGATTAAGAAATTCTGGCGATCAATCGCTAATCAGCAAGGGTTGGAAGAACGTATTAATCAGATTCTGGAAGTCCTCAGCACGTTCGATCTGTGTCCAGTGGCCAACACGCCCAAATATTGACAGATCGGCATCTGGCATGAGTCGAACAATCCTAAGGCTTGTCTGGTTTAGTGGAACAATATGATCGTGAATGCCGTGGACAAGCAATGTCGGCGTTGTAATTGAGGAAATCTGTTCTTCACTGAGCGCCATATCGTCCAGATGCCTTTGGCGAGGTGCGGCGAAGGCCGAAGCGTATCTTTCTTGAACTCCGGGTGCCATACTTGCCTCATAGCGAAGCTTGACGAGATCATCACTTACCAGAGATTGATCATGCGCCAGATGTCTCATAACACTCTCCATCGCTTTGATGCTCGGCTCATATCCCCAAACCTCGTCAAGTGCTTCGGTGATCGGAAATGAGATTCCAACTGTCCCCATCAGCACCATACGCTCGATGCGCTGAGGATTGTTATACGCCAGTCCAAGCGCAAGTGCGCCGCCCATGGAGTTGCCGACCAGGGCAACTTTTTTAAGATTCATCGCATTGATGAATCCGGTAAGTTGCCTCAATCGTGATGCATTGTTGAAAGTAGTGCCGTCGGGGAAAGTTGTTGTTCCAAAGCCAACAACGTCAGGTGCAATGAGCCGATATTTTGTGGCTAATTCAGACTGAAGGGTGCCACGCCAATTTGCCAGAGCTGAGACCCCGGGCCCTGAACCATGAATAAGCACAACTGGCGGTCCATTGCCGGCCTCGAGATAGGTGGTTCGCATTCCATCATGTTCGATATGGCGTTCGGTTAGGTTCATGGTTGAAGACCTTGTAATTTGGGCGGGATATTTTTTAAAAAATCACTGTTAATTCAGCAAGCGTTTCGTTCTCAATTTCCGTTAGTTGGAGGATAGAATTAGGGCTCTCCTGAGAATGACGGTATGGTTATAATCAATCTCTTTCTGACTTAATATAGGCTGAAGCGGTGTTGTATTCCGCGACCTGGCATGCGTTGCTAAGATAATGATGCGCGGGGGTGCCCGCCTTTTTCTCCTGACGATGACAAATAGCTAGGTAGATCGCCAACAGTCTGTGTTTTATGCAACACGCGCCGGGCGTTGTATGGAAAGGACTTGCGATAGCGCATGGTACAACGATTATCCCACAGCACAAGATCCCCCCCGCTATTCAAGGTGCTGTTGAAAATCTGGCCTTTCAGCATGCGCTCATAATTCATCTAGTAAGACTTCCGATTTATCAAGTTCAAGCCCGTTAATATCATGCCCTCGGAATAATAAAGTAAGATAATCTAGCCAAGCCTGATAGATGAACTTGGTTTCGGCGTCGTTGGACGAACAAAGGTCACCGCAAGTGATTTCCGCTCCGAGTGCGAACTCAAGCGGGTTTATTTTTACACTTCCACAGGTCAGAGATTTTGATATCTGTTCGCTATGATAAAGCGACATGGGGCGACCCCATATCCAATTGTTATTTGAAAACTAAAGCATTTTGGCGGTTCATCTGCTAATGGGAATTGTAAATCAATTGTGCAGCTAGCGATTTGTGAACCGACAAGTGGTAGCTGATTATGTATGTGCTGCTAGTGGAAGAGGTCTAGGATGCAAGTTGAAGGGGTTTTTGATTTCATTATTGTGGGCGCCGGCAGCGCTGGCTGTGTGCTTGCTAATAGGTTGA
>CAUZRD010000070.1:0-9836 GCA_963582255.1 Alphaproteobacteria bacterium
GCTCATCTTGGTGATCAGTCAGTTAGATCGGGAGAACTCCATAGACATGTTTGGAAGGTTGCTATTGAGATTAATCATTTTGCGACATGCATGCGCCTACTTAACAGGTTTGCGTGCCATTTAAGAGGTGCTAGGCGCGCGTCAGTTCCTAAATTGAGGTCAGATATGTCTACTATTGATACTTTAGTTTCGGAAAAAGATCTCCGATTGAGTGCGATCAGAGGTGCTATGGAGAAGAGTAATCTCGATGCACTTATCGTATTGGGAACCACCGGTGTTGGAATCCCGATGAATGGTAACTACGCGTATGTTTCTCGGCATGTTCCGATGTATGCCTCATCGCTAGCATTACTGCAGTACGATGGTGATGTGGTGCTGTTTGTTCCTGGTGAGAACCAATATTTAGAAGCCAAGGCAGAAAGCTGGATTGATGATGTGCGACTCGCTCGGGTCCCCGTACTTGATCTGTGTGCTTATATTGAGACCAATTTATCGCCTATGTCGAAGATCGGGATTTCGAGCTTTTCTGCTATGCCAGCGGCGGATGTCGCCACACTGCGCAATAAGTTTCCTGGCGTGGAATTTGTCGACGGTGCAGGCATAATTTTGGATTGCAGGGCAATCAAGAGTGCATATGAGCAAGAAGTTTTACGGCGCTGTACTGAGATTGCCGATGCGGGGCTAACACGTTCGATTGAGTTTCTTCATCCAGGAGTTAGCGAATTTGAATGGAAGGCTGAAATTGAGAAGGTCATGACCATCGCGGGTGCGGATGGTGGATTCAACATGATCAGTGTTGGTCCGCCGGAGTTATTTGGCGGGTATGTTGTTTCGCCAACGAGCAAGGTATTTTCCGATGGCGATCTTGCGTTGCTAGAGATCTCGCCTCGGGTGGAGGGCTATTACAGCCAAATCGTGAGGTTGGTATCTTTTGGCCCTGTTAATCCTGACATAGCAAGGGCGCACGAGGCGTGCGTTGAGGCTAAGAAGGCGGCATTGGCGGTACTGCTTCCCGGCACACCGTTTACCAAAGTTTCCAAAGCGATGAAAAACACCCTAGATCAACATGGTTACACTATGAAAGATATTGCCGGGGCTCATACGATTGGCCTTGATCTGTCGGAATTAATAATCACGCTAAATAATCCAGGTGTAGTTGAGGTTGGCATGGTGGTGACCGTGCATCCGATGGCCTCTCTTCCGGGGGGGAGGCAATTGTTTGTTGGTGACACGGTATTGATCGGATCGTCAGGCCCGGAGTTCCTCGGTGAGGTGCGCGATGACATTATTGTTCTGGGTGAGAGAAAAAAAGGTGATAAGTCCTCCGGATACCTTGAGACTTGGGCATGACGATCAATGTTGCGATTGTCGGTCTTGGTCGGTGGGGAAATACCCTTGGTGAGGCGATAGGTAAAAGTGACAAGCTAAGTCTCACTACTTGTTATTCGCGCTCCGAGGAACGACGACAGATCTTTACTGCGCACCATAATTGCGCGAGCGAAGACAGTTACGACAAGGTTTTAGTCCGAGATGATGTTGATGCCGTCATTATCACCGCGCCTAATCATGAACATTGCCGGCTTGGTGTCGCGGCGGCTCGCGCGGGTAAACATGTGTTCGTGGAAAAACCTATCGAGCTAGATATTGCGCGAGGCAGGGAGTTGATTGCGGAGTGCAGCAACGCTGGTATGAAGCTTGCGGTTGGTGCAAGCTCACGGTTCTTGCGTGGGCATCGGGTATGTCGTTCACTAATTGATGATGGCACGCTTGGTACGCTTGCCATGGTCGAGAGCAACTATTCTAACGCGCGTGGGTTGCACTATACCCCTGACAATTGGCAGTGGTTTTTAAAGGGATCCCCTGGCGGTCCGCTGATGCAGGTCGCTATCCACCAGATTGACAATTTTCTCTACCTGTTTGGTCCTATGAAACGCGTGTCGGCTGAGTTCCGAAAAGTGATCACCAAATCGGAGATACCCGATGTCTGCGTCCTGTGGTTAGAATTTGCATCTGGCCTGCTTGGAACCTTGGGCACGAGTTTTATCTCACCAACGACGCCGTCAGGCCGGTATACTTATCATCTTAATGCTTATGGTGACCAAGCCAACTTCTACCATGATCGGTGGGATGGTATTTATCTGCTACGCAATGACTGTGATGACAAGGAGAGGGTTGTATACCAAGAGTTTAATGGATTTGACTATCTGGTTGAGGAGTTGGACGAATTTTCTGATTCTATCACTGAGGACCGGGCGCCTGAAGTCAGCGGCCAGGATGGACTGCATGTCCTCACCGTGGTCAAAGCAGCGATGTTGTCGGCGCAGTTGAAACGGCCGGTTGATCTTGCTGAAGTCGATTTATGAGCACATGCTTTCGTGCGCTTGCTCAATCACTCGCTGGGCCACCCAGTTAGAGGCAATACGTGTCAGCGTAAAAGGAAGGTAATGAGCCATGATCGATAGCCAGCTGAGCGAAGAACATATTGCTATTCAGGAACTGGCACATCAGTTCGCCGAGAAAGAAATTCGACCGATTGCGATGGAGCTAGACCATCAGGCTAATCCGGCCGATGCGGTTTATATGCCGCATCTTCTTCGGAAAATGGACGAAGTGGGGCTTCGTACCATGAGTATTCCAGAGGAATATGGCGGTGGTGGTATCGATGATCTGTTTACCCATGTGCTGGTCGCTGAGGAACTTGCTTGGGGAGACCGCGCTATTGTTGGGGCGCTGTTGTCATCTAATAAAATCACCCGGCTTTTGACTGCGGAGGCACTCGCGACCAAGGAGCAGCGGGAGAAATGGCTTCGGGCTTATTGTGATGATCCAGAATTTCTCATCACTCAGGCGATGACGGAGGCCGATTCCGGATCGGAGAATTTGCTTCCCTACGATGGTGTTGATGGTGGCTTCAGAACCACCGCGGTGAGAGATGGCGACGAGTATGTGATCAATGGTGCCAAGCGGTTTGTATCAAATACTGGTTATGCAAAACTGAACTTCGTCTATGTGCGCACAGATACATCGAAGGGGATCAATAGTGGTGTAACACTGTTGATGGTGCCAATAGATGCGCCTGGGCTTTCCTTCGGTCGGGTCCATGATAAAATGGGTTATCGACTTAATCTAAACCGTGAAATGTTTTTCACCGATTGCCGGGTACCGGTAGAAAATCGGTTGGGTCCTGAAAATTATGGTATCTCGAACATCAACTCACATCTAAGAGCGGGTGATGGGCTCATTAATGCTGCCGGCATGATTGGTCTTGCTCGGGCGGCTTATGAGGCAACCCTCCAATATGCGAAAGAACGTAAACAGAGCGGAAAATCACTTATTAATCACCAGGCAATAGGACTAAAGCTGGTTGAGATGTACACCGCGCTCAATGCAGCACGTGCCTATGTGTGGCAGGCCGCTCGTGCGGTCGATAACCGGGACAACACACCACTTGATCTGAAGATGCCGGGCTCGGCCAGTTTGTTTGCTCATGAGGCAGCATGCGAGGTAACGCGCGGGGCAATGGAGATCCATGGTGGCAGTGGTGTGATGCGTGAGATGCCGATCGAAATGTATCTCAGGAATGCCTACAATATGTTACATAGTGATGGTGGGATTATTATGAAAAAGTTAAAGGTGATGCGCCAGCTCAATGTCGACGCGGGCTTCGTCGACATCAATCTGGATTAGCCCTAGAGAGCTGGCGTGATGATGGAGGTATCATGGACTTAACTGGAAAAGTTGCACTTATCACCGGTGCAAATCGAGGACTTGGCGCTGCATGCGCAATCAAACTTGCCGAGCGCGGTGCTCAGGTGGCAGTGCATTATTTCTCCGATAAGGAGCGCGCAGAAAAAGTTGTTGAGAGTATATCCGACAATGGTGGTATTGGCTTTATTGTACAGGCAGATGTGAGCCAGCCCAGTGCCGTCAAGCACATGGTTGAGATTTGTAATGAGCGCTTCGGATCAGTGGATATTCTCGTCAATAGCGCGCGCCAGTTAGGTGTTAAAAAGCCATTTTCCGAGCTTGTGTGGGCTGACTATGAGACCCAGATAAATACGATAATCAAAGGCGCTTTTCATTGTTGTCAGGCAGTTCTAGGTCCGATGATTGAGTGCCGCTCAGGCCGCATTATAAATATGCTGTCTACGGTTTTGCTCGAGCCAGATTGGCGCTGGCACACTTATGGTATGGCCAAGGGTGCGTTGCACCTTATGACACGAAATTTAGCAGCTGAAATGGGACCGCATGATGTTACCGTTAACGCGGTCTCACCTGGTTTTGTGCCCACCGACCGTGGAACGCCGCACAACGATAGTTATCGCGAGGACTTTCTGGCACTAACGCCGATGGCTCGGTTTGGTCAGCCCGAAGAGGTGGCTGATGCCGTCGCGTTTCTTGCTAGTGATGAGGCCCGTTTTATCACGGGCGCTAACATTCCAGTGTGTGGCGGCAAGGTGATGTTCTAAGTGATGTTACTGCTGACACTGGCAAGTTAAGGTAATGAGCATTTAGATTCGTTCTCGGTTTTTTACATCCACTGGAGGATAGTGCAGTGCCAGATAGACCTATACCGCCGCGCCGCGTGGTCGTTGGTAATGACAAAGCCGGTAAGTCAAAGGTAATTTTTGATAGCCGCAACCCACATCAACATTGGCGCGGCAGTGGCACCTCGACCTATTTTAACGAGATTTGGACGTTCGATAATTGTCCGATTGATCTTTCTGAACAGCGCGATGGAGGGGATAGGTTGATGAGCCATTCTCCGCCGGGGAATGGGGCTCACTATAGGCTTATCCAGTCGGGCGGCGAGGATGAAAACCCGGAAGATCAGCAAGAGGCTGACCGTCACTTCGCCGAGATGAACCGCACTGGCCTGTCAGAGCGGATCAAGAGCGACCGGCATTGGAATATGCACCGCACGCGTACCGTCGATTATGGTGTGGTAACACAAGGCCAGCGCCTGCACATATTGCCTGACGATGAGATCGTGATGAATGCAGGGGACGTCATTATCCAACTTGGTCATTATCATTCATGGGGTACGGTGGACGGTAAGCCTAATGACATGCTGTTTATCATGATCGGCGGCGATCGATATATTTAAGGGGATAGATCATGCGAGACGACCAACCAAGACCCGTTCGGCGGATAGTTGCCGGTGTTGGAAAGAGTGAAGAAGATGTTATTATTCACGAAGATGGACAGAGTCCAGATGTACGCACTGATCCTGCTCGTCCTGGTTTTGCCTCAACACGTATATGGGTGACCACGGCAACTCCGGCGCCCGTTGCCGGACAGCTTGAGACATTGGGTGAGCCGCATACGATCGAGCCGCCTAAGGGGGGGTCGGTATGTAGGTTTGTTACCATTCCGCCGGATGCTTGGTTCATGGGTTCGGTTACAGATGAGAAAGTCGCAGATTTTTTTTCAGCAATGGGCTCACCTAATGCCTCGCGACTTGGTGAGGGAGCACCACACCCTTATATGCAACAAACTGATACTCTTGATTATGTTTTTATTCTTGATGGTGAAGTAACCCTCGTGCTTGATTCCGAGGAAGTGTATCTGAGAAAGGGTGATACCGTTGTTCAGCTTGGAGCAAGTCATTCGTGGAGCAATAAATCGGATAAACCATGCGAGTTAGTCATCTCCTCCCATGATGGTGAAAGTTGAGTAAGCCAAATTCCGCGTGCTTTCTGATCTGTGTGCTAACCAATATTGGCTAGCGTCCCTTATCTTTTATACCGGAGGTAAGAGACGTTATTGTTGGCATCTAGTCCTTCGACACGCAAGTTGGGTTGAGCTCAGGCCCATGGCATGATGCTAGTTGAGGGCACATAGGCCAGCGCTGGTACCTTTTTGGGATCTGGAAAAAACACGCGCCAAACTTTCTTGAACTCTCAGAATCTCATCTTAGTTAATAAAAAAGTGATAGTTTGTGCTCAGACAGCGCGGTGTCAGACCATTAGATGTGGGGAAGCCATGAATACGAATCGTAAGGCAATGCATGCGGGCGAGGCAGTTGCCGAAGCCATCCGGGAAGAAGGTGTAACAAGCGTTTACTCGGTACCTGGATCGCATGTCCATCCTATTTATGACGGGCTAAGCCGGGTTGAGGGTCTAAATTTTATTACCGTCAAGCAGGAGCCTAATGCCTCTTTGATGGCCGATGCTTTTGGAAGACTCACTGGAAAACCGGGTGTGTGTGTGGTGACGGCGGGTCCGGGCTGCATCAATTCCATGGCAGGGGTTGGTCAGGCTTATAGCGCTGCCTCACCGATGGTTCATATCAGCGGTGCTGTGCCGCTCAAAGCTGATCTTGAGCCGTTTCACGGCGTCGATGAGCCAGATTTTATCAATAAGATGTTTCGCCCGATTACCAAGTGGACGGCGAGAGTTGAGGCGATTGAGGACATCCCTAATACATTAGCAAAGGCATTTCATATCGCCCGTAGTGGCCGGCCTGGCCCGGTTCATGTGGAAATTCCACGTCTTACAGATTATAGCGAATATATACTCCAGGAAGAGCCAGCGATTATACCTGAGTATTGCCGTATTGAAACTGTGGTAGCTGTACCGATGGTAGGCGATGTTGACTGGTTCGCGCGGCGCCTGATGGAGGCAAAATCACTGGTTATTGCGGTAGGAAAAGGAGTTGTGAGGCAAAATGCGATTGGTGAATTGATGGCTCTCATAGACAAGCTCCAGTCACCTGTTGCTTTTTCTCAAGATACCATTGGTGTTATCCCGGCCAATCATCCGTTATCAACGGGTCATTTCGGTGGTGTTCAGCCGCATCCAATAAGCGCTGCGGTGCTGAGCAAGGCCGATCTGGTGTTTTGTATAGGAACGCGCATGTCAAGCGCGGAGATGACAGCGCTTGAAGACTATATTGGTGAGACCGCGTTGCTGGTTGCTGGATTTGATGATGAGGCAGATGGTCGTTACCGCGGTAATGATCAGATAGTTGCTGATCCAAAGTTGTTTTTGGCCGCGCTATTGAAGCGATTGGGAAATGAACATCGGGCAGGTGATCCTACGCAAATAGAGCGCATAGCTATGATGAAGGCGGCTATTGGTGAAAAACTGGCAAGCCAGACGGACGCCCATCGCAACGATACGCCGATTTACCCAGGCATCGTTATGGACGCGATGAATAAGGTTCTGGATGATAGTGCCATCGTAGCTTGCGATGTTGGTAATTGTCAGATGTGGGCACGCTTACACCGCCGGATCGCAACGCCGTATTCGTTCATGCAGTCTGGAGGGTGGAATGCTATGAGCTTTGCTCTGCCTACCGCACTTGTCGCTGGACTTGAATTTCCAGATCGAGATGTGGTTGCGCTTGCTGGTGATGGGGCATTTTTGATGACCTGCGGGGACCTGCCTACTGCGGCTGAATATGGTGCGAATATCCTTATGATAGTGATGAATAATGGTGCTTATGGCCAGACTTATATGCAGCAGAAATCGATTTACGGGCACACATTTGGCACAACATTTGAAAGTCCGGATTTTGCCATGATGGCACAGTCATGCGGTGCGTTGGGACTTCGGGCCAGCGATCCGAGCGAGGTGGAAGACGTGTTGCGCGAGGGATTGGCGGCAACAAAAGATAAGCCAGTCCTGGTGGAAATGATGATTAAGGACTATCCATATCCTTCGATTAAGATCTAGGCATTCTATCAGATATGGGTGTTTTGGCATTAGCTAGAAGGTACTTGAAGAGACTTAATCTCGGGTGAGAAGGCATAAAATATGGGAGAGCGCAGATGAGTGAGGGTGCAGTCTATCAAGTTCCAGCGGCGGTTTCTGCAAACGCACATATTGATAATGACGGTTATCTTGAGATGTATCGCCGTTCCATCGATGATCCTGAGAGTTTTTGGAGGGAGCAGGGACAGCGCATCGATTGGATCAAACCTTATGGCGCAGTAAAGGATGTCTCCTTCAACACACCAGGTGTTTCGATTAAATGGTATTATGATGGCACGTTGAATGCCTCTGCTAATTGTCTCGACCGGCATCTTGAAAAACGCGGGGATCAGACCGCCATAATCTGGGAGGGAGACGAACCTGACGAGTCAGAGAATGTGACCTATCAGGATTTGTATGAGCGAGTATGCCGCTTTGCAAATGCGATGAAGGATCGTGGCATTAAGAAGGGCGATCGGGTTACAATTTACATGCCGATGATTGTTGAGGCCGCAGTTGCGATGCTAGCTTGCGTGCGCATTGGTGCGGTTCATTCAATTGTTTTTGGCGGTTTTTCTCCAGATAGCCTAGCGGCGCGTATACAAGGTTGCGAGTCTAATTGCGTTATCACCTCCGATGAGGGAGTTCGCGGCGGACGTCCAATACCATTGAAGGAAAACACAGATCAGGCGCTCGCATCGTGCCCTAGTGTCAAAACAGTCTTCGTTGTCAAGCGCACTGGTGCCGATGTCGGTTTTGTCGAGGGACGGGATCATTGGTATGAAGAGGTGTGCTCGGCCGCCTCTCCAGATTGTCCACCAGAAGAGATGAACGCCGAAGATCCGATGTTTATTCTCTACACGTCCGGCTCAACCGGCGCACCAAAGGGTGTGTTGCATACTACCGGTGGCTATATGGTCTATGCGTCGATGACCCACGAATATGTATTCGACTATCATGATGGCGATGTCTATTGGTGCACCGCCGATGTTGGGTGGGTCACGGGGCACAGTTACATTGTTTATGGACCGCTCGCTAACGGTGCGACCACGCTGATGTTTGAGGGAGTTCCTAATTATCCTTCAATTAGCCGGTTCTGGGATGTATGTGATAAGCACCAAGTGAATATATTCTACACCGCACCGACGGCGATCCGCGCTTTGATGCGTGATGGCGATGAACCGGTCAAACGGACTTCGCGGAGTTCATTGCGACTTCTTGGATCGGTTGGTGAGCCGATAAATCCGGAGGCATGGGAGTGGTACTATACAGTCGTTGGCGACCGGCGCTGTCCGATTGTTGATACCTGGTGGCAGACCGAGACGGGCGGCATTCTCATTACTCCTTTGCCGGGGGCTACCGCATTGAAACCAGGATCTGCAACACGTCCATTTTTTGGCATTCAGCCGCAGATAGTCGATAATGATGGTAATGTTCTCGAAAACGCGGCAGATGGGAATTTATGCCTGATCGATAGTTGGCCAGGTCAAATGCGCTCAGTTTACGGTGACCATCAGCGCTTTGAACAGACTTATTTTTCAACCTATCACGGCAAGTATTTTACTGGTGATGGATGCCGGCGCGATGACGATGGTTATTACTGGATCACTGGTCGAGTGGATGATGTCATCAATGTATCGGGGCATCGTATGGGAACAGCGGAAGTTGAGAGCGCGCTGGTTGCTCATTCCAGAGTTGCCGAAGCTGCCGTAGTTGGCGCTCCCCACAAAATAAAGGGGCAGGGAATTTATGCCTATGTCACGCTACTTTCTGGTGTCGAGCCAACCGAAGATTTGCGGTACGAACTTATCCAATGGGTGCGCAAACAGATTGGTCCATTTGCGGCGCCTGATTGGTTGCAGTGGGCGCCAGGTTTACCCAAGACCCGCTCGGGGAAAATTATGCGCCGAATATTACGTAAAATAGGCGAGGATGATTTTTCCAATCTAGGTGATACTTCAACGTTGGCTGATCCAGATGTGGTTGATGATCTAGTGGAGAACCGGCAAAATCGGTTGAGCTAGCGCGGGGAGCTTTGTCCTTGCTTGAATTGGGTGTCAAGAGTCGTTTTAGACATTAGCTGTCACGTTGGAACTTTGCCAAAATTGATCTACCGTAAGATAGACTGTCCAGCCGCA
>CAUZRD010000071.1:0-9757 GCA_963582255.1 Alphaproteobacteria bacterium
GTAGTAAGTACTGGAGGGTTAAGTACAGGTTTTTAGGTAAGGAAAAGGTATTATCTCTTGGAGTATGGCCAAATATCAGCCTCACTGATGCGTGGATTTTCAATCAATTTAACATTTTATTCGGTAACAATCAACTTATCATGGCGAGTTGCCTGATAATAATAAGTTAGTCATTCAATGGAGAAAATCCAGACATGAAATTTCCTCAAATCACAATTTCAGGCAAGCCAGATGAGCGTGGATATGCACATGGGGAAGCACTATCGTCTGAGATTGAGGCAACAATAGACTTCTATGCAAGGATATTTAAGAAGTCATCTGCAGAAATACTTGACCTCGCAAAGCACTTTAGGAGTGTAATCCATGAGTATAATCCCGCGTACTCCGAGGAGATCGAAGGTATTGCCGCTGGAGCAAAAATAAGAGAATCCCTATGGATATATGCATTAAATTCTCGAAGCGAAATTCTCGCACTTGATGTGCCTATGGGCGCAAATGAATGTACTGCTTTGTGTTTTCAGCCCACGGCTCTTCTGGGGCAAAATTGGGATTGGAGCAGTCAGCTAGAGAATTTAGCCGTTCTATTGCAAATCAGGGTATCTGAAAACATGACAATTCAGATGCTGACAGAACCGGGAATTATTGGCAAAATTGGTATGAATTCACAAGGTATAGCTGCTTGCCTGAACATTCTGCGGCTAAACAAGCCCCTTGATGGTGTACCAATTCATATAGTACTTCGCTCAATTTTAGAATCACACACGCTTGAAGAAGCCAAGATCGCTGTTCAGAAATCAGGGTATGGGAAAGCCAGCAATATCCTGTTTGGAGATCAAAAAGGAAACTTCAGCTATGTCGAATTTGCGGGTGACGAATCGTTCATGAAACAATGCAGAGAGCAATTCATGGTTCACACAAATCACTATCTAGTGCGGTCAATCAATCCAGATGAGGGTGATTTTTGTAATTCATATGCTCGTTTCAGGACTGCGAATGATAAAGCATCTACCACGAGAAAATTCACAATTGATAAGATGAAGAAAATTTTGTCAGATCGCTCTGATAGTGCATATCCGATTTGGCGCACTTATAAACCAGATACCAATCTCCAAGAAGTGGGAACAGTAGCAACAATCATAATGGATTTGAAGGAACAGAAATTACATATTCGTAAGGGAAATATCAAATATCTAGAAAAAGATAGCGATAGAACTATAGATCAAAACTCGGCAGAAAGTATAGGAAATGAATTTGTCATTGCCTTTGAAAATGATTAGCAATGGCAATCTGCCCTAATTCCGTGTTGAACGGACCTGCCTTCTGCTCTGGGGGTTAGGGGCGATTTTTTGCATTTTATTGGGTAAAATTAGCTTGTTCTTTGTTAAATCGGCGGGACAACTTACACTATCGTTATTGGTTGGAAAAATATTTACTATGGTCAGCACCAAGTTTAGAGGAATCAGGTTATGTGAGCCTTGCGCCAAATAAAAGTACCGGTTAGGGTTGCTGGATGAGGTTCCCGTTTATAACATAGCCGCTACCGTCAATTCCATTTCAAGACCCCAATTTAGTTAAGCAAAATATTTTTATCAATAAACAAGTTGATCAATCAAACACTTTTAAGGCAGTAGCTGAAGAGTGGCTGCTTATGAAAGAAAAGGAGTGGAAACAAAATAACTTCCAAGACGTTAAACGATCTATAGAAAATCATCTCTATCCAGACCTTGGGTCCTAGTCAAAAGTTAATCACCAAAATACTAAAGGGGTAAAATGGCTAAAGAAAGTTTTAAATCACGTGAAGAGAGGGCAAAAAGTTCTACCTCGGCTTATGCTTTTGAAAAGGCGACAGTATTTTATCAGAAAATTCCGGAATTGGCTTTTAAAGCTTAAGGGTGGATCGGTTTCTATTATTGTTTTGCAGCCTAAAAGATTAATGAGAAAAATATAAAAAAACTAAATACTAGTCTGAGTTATTCCAGCAGAATTTCTCAATATTAATTTGACGCTGAAAATGTTTTGAAAAACTCAGAACTATTACTTGCAGCCAGTGTCCCACTGCTTTGGGGATTCGGATTTACCTTTACAAAGGTCGGACTGAATGAATTTCCGCCTTTGTTTTTAATGGGCCTTCGTTTCTCATTGGCATCATTGGTACTGATCTGGTTTGTACCAATTCCCCGCGGTCAGCTGAAACAGATATTCTGGATTTCCTTTGTAGGATCCACCCTGCGGTACGGCATGACGTACACGGGGCTTTCCATGATTGATGCCTCATTGGCAATCATAATTATGCAGCTGGGAGTACCATTTTCGGTCCTGTTGGCAGCAATCCTTTTCAAGGACAAGCCAGGAATTCAGCGCATTTTGGGAATGCTAATTTCTTTTGCGGGAATTATTTTGATTGCAGGCCAACCAAGTTTAATTGGTCAACTACCGGCAATTTTGCTAACTGCAGCAGGAGCGATGATGTGGGCCTTGGGGCAGGTTATGGTTAAACGACTTGAAAATCCGCCATCCGGATTTGCTTTGACTGCATGGATTGGAGTTTTTTCAGGCCCGCAGACGATTCTGGGATCCTTCATTTTTGAAGAAAATCAGCTGGAATCTTTGGCACAGGCAAGTTGGATTGGCTGGGGAGTGATTCTGTATGGTTCTTTTCTCATGACGGTTTTGGGTTACGGGATTTGGTATCATGTCCTTTCCCGCAATCCAGTCTCAAAGGTTATGCCTGTAATGCTACTGCTTCCTGTATTCACAATTGCCTCAAGTATGCTTTTTCTTGGAGAACAACCCTCTCTCATGATTTTCATTGGTGCAGCCGTGGTTTTCGGTGGAGTCTCGTTGATCGTGTTAACCAAAGATTCAAAGCTGACTTCATGAAAATGATGCCAAAGAATAATTTAATAAATATAAAAATGTCCAGAGTAAAATTAAAAAAATCGTAACTATTTTTTACATTTCTGCCTAGATGCTTCTCCAGATGGCACCGACTCTTGACATATTTTGATTTTCCTATTATTTTAATTGACGGAAGAGACGTTCTAGAGATATACTACTAATTTTTGGCTAACCAAAATGATCTTACCTGACGACTATAACCAGCGAAAGGGCTTCCAATTATGCGTGTCGGAATCGAAGTAGGTGGGACGTTTACAGACTTGTTGCGTCTGGATGAAGCGGGACGGGCACAATTTGTCAAGGTGCCGAGCGTGCCGCGGCGTCCCGACGAAGGCGCCTACTCGGCACTCGTAGAGGCCGGAATAGACGTCGCCGAGATCGACGAACTGGTGCATGGTTCGACGGTAGCAACCAACGCGGTATTGGAGCGCTCCGGTGCGCGTGTAGCCTTCATTACCACCCAGGGGTTTCGCGACATCCTATTCATGCAGCGGAGTAATCGACACTTGGTATTCGAACTTGCCTATCAGAAGCCTGTCCCTATCGTGCAGCGCCGCGACTGCTTTGAGGTCGCCGAGCGGATCATCGCCGACGGCTCGGTAGAGACCCCTATCGACCTTGATGCGGTCGAGCAGGCATTATTTTCGGCGCTAGCGAACGGGGGCTATGAAGCGGTAGCGATCTGCCTCCTCAACGCTTACGCCAATCCGACCCACGAACGCGTCCTGGCTGAACTAATCAGTCACCGGCTCCAGGACTTAGTGGTCACGTGCTCGTCCGACATCGCGCCCGAGTTCAGAGAATATGAGCGCGCCTCGACCACCGTTATCGCTGCCCACGTGCAACCGGTGATTTCGGAATACATTGGCCGGTTCAAGCGCTACCTCGAATCAAATGGTTTTGCCGGTAGCTTTAGCCTCATGCAATCCAACGGCGGCCGATTGCCGAGTGCTGGGATGCGCCGCAACCCGGTAACTGCGCTGTTTTCGGGACCGGCCGCAGGGGTTATGGGCGCGGTCCGCCAGGCCGCTTTGTCGGGCTACGACAACCTCGTTACCTTCGACATGGGCGGTACTAGCACCGATGTATGCCTGGTCGAGGACGGCGAACCCGAGTTGACCAGCCAGACTGAGATCGGTGGCCTACCTGTGCGCACGCCACTCTTCGACATCGTCTCGATAGGCGCAGGTTGCGGTAGCATTGTTTGGGTTGACGAAGGAGGTATGCTGCGCGTCGGACCACAGAGCGCCGGAGCTGACCCTGGGCCAGCCTGCTATGGTCGCGGCGGCGTTCAGCCGACCATAACCGATGCCCACATTATTCAGGGCACAATCCGCCCCGAGGCCTTCCTCGGTGGCACAATGGAGGTCGATGCATTAGCCTCCCAACGAGTCTTTGGAAACGTAGCTGCACACTTCGATATGGCACTCCCCGAAATGGCCGACAGTGCCATTCGTTTGGCAGACGCCAACATCGTACGCGCGATCCAGATCATCTCCACCGAGCGCGGACGCGATCCGCGTGACTATGTGCTGGTCGCCTTCGGCGGCGCAGGTCCCTTGCACGCGGCACGCGTGGCAGAGGACCTGGATATCCGCACCATTCTCGTGCCGCCCTTCGCCGGGGTGCTGTCGGCGTATGGGCTGCTGGCCTCTGATTATCGCCTGTTTGAAACCCGGACTCGCCGTATTGTGATCGAAGAGAACGCAGCGTCCATCGTGCGGGAGACCGCGGCCGAAATGCAGGGCCACATTGTTGAGCATTTTCGTGACATCGGTCTCCAAGAACGGGAACTTTCCTTCACCCTAACACTGGAGATGCGTTTCGTCGGCCAGGCATTCGAGGTTCCAGTTAATATCGACCCCACGGCCCTTGATCAACTGACTGTTGACGGTCTGCTCGCTGCCTTCTCCGCTGCTCACCAGCGGATGTATTTCCACGGCGGTGCCAGCGGGAATCCTGTTGAGGTTGTCTCATTCCGGCTCGGAGCTGTATCGCCGCTCAAACAAGCGCCAATGCTGACCGAGACGTACAACGACGGGGATACGATCACCGACCGGCACCATATTTTCGATGGAAGCCGGGAGGTCGAGTGTAAATTTACCCGCCGCACCGGAATGAACTCCAGCCTTGATGGCCCCGCCATCATCGACGACGAAACTTCGACCATCTTCGTCCCTGCCGGATGGCAAACCGAGATCGACGACCACAAGAACCTGATCATGAGGAGGTCCTGACTATGGCGCTCAACCCCACCGACTACGCGGTTATCAGCCAGGCACTGATCGCTGCTACCCACGAGATGGGGGCCAAGCTGATACGCTCCGCCTACTCGACCATTGTGCGCGATGCTAGCGATGCCTCATCAGCGCTTCTCGATTCGGACGGCCAGGCGGTGGCACAAGCGGAGCTTTTGATTCAGCAACTTGGCTCTCTGTCGGCAACATTTGGGCCGTGTGCCGAGCACCACCCCGTCGACACCTTGGTCGAGGGTGACTTCTATATCAACAACGACCCCTTCCACGGCGGTCAGCATTTACCCGACGTGTTCATCTTCTCGCCCATCTTCTTTGAAGGCGAGTTGATGGGGTTCGGCGCTACGGTCGCCCACCACATAGATATTGGAGGAGGCGCTCCGGGTCTCAACATGGGGGCACGCGAAATTTACCAGGAAGGCCTAATCATCCCGCCCAGCAGGTATAATGTGGAGCGCGATTGGAACGGCGGATCGTTCGAGCGCCTGATTGCTTCCAACATCCGCGTTCCCAACCAGACCATCGGCGATATGAATGCCCAATTTGCCGGTAACGCTATCGGAGCAGCGCGCGTCCATCAGCTGTGTCGCAAATACGGCCCCGAGGCGGTGAAGGAGACCATGGCGTTGCTGATAGACTATTCCGAGCGCCGCATGCGGGCTGCAATCGCCGAGGTGCCTGATGGCACCTTCCACGGCGAGGACGTGATTGACGATGATGGCCTGGGCGGGGGCCCCTTGACGGTTCGAGCAACAGTAACTATCAACGGTGACGAGGCGGCTGTCGACTTTGAAGGCACCAGCGATCAGATCGCATCTAACATGAACTCTCCATTCGCATCAACGGTATCAGCGGCAATCGGTTGCGTGAAGGCAGCACTGACAAGCCCGGACATTCCCTACAATGCTGGCATTACCCGACCGGTCACAGTTACGGCACCTTACGGGTCGCTGCTGAATCCAAAACACCCAGCGCCAGTACGGGCACGCATGACGGCCACCAACCGCGTCTTCAACGCGGTGATGAAAGCACTCGCCCAAGTCGTTCCCGATAAGGTGATCGCAACTGGCTTTGACACCACCACGGGCCCCTATCTGAGCCATCGTAGTGACGCTGGCTATAAGGTTTACCACGAGATAATAGGCGGCGGCTATGGAGCGTCTGCGCACAACAATGGCTGTTCCGGGGTCGACGGTCCACTTGGCAACTGTAGCAATGCGCCGGTCGAGACCTTGGACATGGACTTCGATTATTTCCGCGTGAGCGAATATAGCCTGATCCAGGATTCGGGTGGTGGCGGGGAGTTTCGTGGCGGTCTCGGGGTTCGGCGACGCTACGAGATCCTTAAGGACGATGTGCAGTATGCGCAGTACGGGGACCGCTTCCAATTCCAACCTGAAGGCCTGTTTGCGGGCGAACCGGGCTCATTGGCATATTGCACGATCGAACGTGGCGGTGAGATCTCGCAGCTCAAAAGCAAGGAATCGGCATGGTTGCAGACGGGCGACGTTTTGACAGTTAACACTGGTGGCGGTGGTGGCTATGGATCACCGACAAGCCGAGCGGGCAATCAGCTCGACGACGACGTTGAGCAAGGAAAGGTCTCGCCGGAGGCAGCGACCGCTGTCTACGGGGCGGACATTGAGGCCTCCAAGTAAGTGCCCGACGCTAACCCAAGCAATGTTAATCCAGGGCCGCATTCCCACAGCTCAATTTCGGTGGATCTCGTCGCCTTCCATCACAAAAGCTTATGGTTAAAGTCGTCGGTGGAGTCCGTTTTGCTCAGACAAGTCTGGCGTTGCCTTCCCGTTGGTCCGCATCTAGTTTGCTAGTAGACAAGCTTCTCACAAATTGCTCTTCGGGCAATCTTGACAAGAGCAAATTTTCGGCGGTCTTCAGAGCTGCTATCAATTTTAATTGAGAAACCCATGCACGAGATCAACATCCCTCAGGCTATTATCCTCCGCGGCGTAACTCGGCGCGGAGCTCGACATATCACGGTGTTGTCGAGTTTGATTAGTGATTGAAGATCCTCTGTTGTGGTCCAATCTGTCACTTTTTACTCCTGGGGATGAAAAAACATAGGTATCCTAACATGTGTCTTTGTCTTAGGGGAGTGCGTGTGTGGACGGATCAAAATAATGATGATAAGGGCGATGCATGAAGTTAATAATGGAAACGCAGATTATTATGGTGCTGATACAACCAAAACCTGGCTGCAGGCGGGGTTAAAATCATTCGCAACGTATTGGCAGAAAGGCATTCTCCGCGCCATTGGACCACCGTAATAAAGAGGACGTTGATCATAATAACTCATTTAAAAGAAGCACTTCTTCACATTGATGCTAATCGACTCATCGTTGCTCCATAACTTCCGGATTGTCAACATTGATAGGCGACCTGGTTGAATAAGTCTTTCCCCATAAACTCAAGATAAGGATACTTAAAGCTGCTTACCTGGCTCCGAAATGATATAAAACATTATTCATCAGGAGCCCTAAATTTTTATCTTTGTAGACTCCCCATGGTGCTGCTACAGAACCAATATTAAATACTCGTCCGCCATTTTTCTTTTCCCAATAAATAATCTCAGAAATGATTCGGGTCGGATTCGCTCTTTCATCATTGGTATTGGCATTGTAGTCGATAATTTTATTCTTGGAGTAAGATCTAGCCAGCGAGAGGATGCCACCTGGTTCAATTATGTTAGGCGGGTTTTTACTCGCCTTGATGAGAACGGGTAAACGCACATCATACTCATGGCCTACACAGCCAAGTTTATCTGTAACAAAACCAAAAGCATCCCCTTTTTTCAGAGCGATTTTGTGAGGACTGTTAAACAAAAAATGATTAGGCATTTCCATCTTATAGTGATCAAATTTCATGTCGTTGCACCAACCCGCTGTTTCCAAGCCGATCAGTTTCCAAGCAGGGTAACCACAAAATCTCATGAGACCACCACGTTTTTTGTCATCGGTGTGATATAATTGTCCTACCTCGGTCATCTTACTGCCCAGCATGCCTTCTGGGTACTTACGACACTCCATAACAGTGTAATCTTCATTAAAGCTGACACGCCAGAAAACGCTGTTGCCAGAAAGTACTGCCAGGTTTCCTCCTCCATCGAGGTATTTTTCAACCGCATCATAAGCCCTCGCGGACCAATACTCACTGTGCCCGGAGATAATAACAGTTTTATAGCCATTTATAAGACTAGGATGACGGTCGAGATCGAGATCGGTAATAACATCGTATTCATAAGAATTTTCATCTAACCAAAGGTGTAAAAAGCGCTCGTTACGAGTCCATTGGCTAAAAATTTGTGATCCCCGATAGGTTTTGTATGGTCCAGCGGATGGCCACGGCATATTAACCCCCATTTGAAAAGTGGGCTGATTGTATTTGTGCTGATCATACATATTATACTTTGGTAATTTAGAATTGCTTTTGTTTAGTCTAAGAACGCTTTCCCTGCCCCAATCTACCAGACCAGCTTTATGATTGTCTGCGAAAGGCATACGGCTATAGGCCAACCATGTATTCGTCGCACAAAGAACGAGGATTTTTTTGGGTGCTTGTCTCTTTGGTCGCCTGACGACAAAGGTACTGTTATATTCTTTACCACTAAAATTAAAACGACCCACATAAATTCCTTGTTTTGCATCACTAGGGATTTTAAAAGAGTGAGCAATGGGCCATTGACAATTATAGAGATCATCCGTTGCTAGCCGTAAAGCGTGACCACGCTGGTTATCCTTATTTGGCATATACTTTTGATCAAAGCGCTTAACCTTGCGGCCATTGAAAGAAGGGCCTCCCACCATCCAGGTGCCGTTATTGATAATTCGCCCATGATGCTTATTCCCAGAACTGTCGTTGATCACCAGTCCAATCTCTTCATCCAAGAGCCAAGTAGCGATTATGTCGCCTTGTGGTTTTTCTAAGGCCTGAGCTTTATAGTGCTGGGCAATATTAATTGAATTACGATAAATTGTGCTCTGAGCAATATCACCATCGAAGGCTTTGCCGATAGAATCAATGGCGTAGTTGATTTTTTTACTGGATGCTCTGGTTGCCAGTTTTCCATTGATCCACAACTGCCTCTCTTTTTTATTTGCTATGACCACTATATGATACCACTTATATTTCTTGAGAGTCACATCACTGCTAAGCTCATCGAATTTCACTTTACCTTTATCGAGTGTTAGCCAGCCCTTGAAGATTGAACCGCTGAGATTAAAAGGCCTTATCCATGTTTCTGCACAAAATGGTGTCGATATATTAAGCGAGAGATCAATTTTAATATAAGACCCCAGCTGGACTCGCTGTACCCTTGCAGGAGATTCTTTGTCATAAAGAACAATATCTTTTGAGGAGCTATCAGGGTCAATGCCGAGTTGAACGATAGAGAATTTGTAAGGAGTATCGGCACTGACCCTGAAATTCACGGGTTGACCTAACTCTACACTTTTTTCCGAATACGCATGGACTCCTTTCACTTCTATAGACTCTGGAACTTCACTTATGTTTACCGCCTTTTCCAGAGCCTGCGCAGAGGATTCCAGCGCTTCACTGCGTTCGTCGATTGCCATGCTGCCTCCTTT